>CAZUSL010000207.1:0-4747 GCA_964622925.1 uncultured Pseudohongiella sp.
GGGTCATGGTGCAGCCGAGCATCAGTTCGCGCATCAGGCCGCGGGTAATCGAACGATTGGCGAAGGGTACGCCGACGATCGCCAGGGCCGAATCCGGCTGCGCGCCCATGGCGTGGATGTCGCCGAGGCAATGCAAGGTCGCGATTCTCGCGAACAGCCAGGGATCGTCTATGAATGCCTTGAGCTGATCGACGGTCTGCCACAATTCATGGCCCGCCGGAGTCGGCACGAGCGCCGCGTCCTCGACGCCCTTGTCGACGATCCCCGCCGTTGCCGGAAACGCCTCAAGCACTTCTTGCAGAATGCTGCCCGCCACCTTGGCGCCGCAGCCGCCGCAGCGCATGGCGTGCCGGCGCAATTCGCGTTCCTCGCGCCGGTCCACCAGTCCCTTGGCTATGGTCAGTTCCTGCCGCATTTTCGGCAGGTCGCGGTACTTGCGCAGAAAGCGCTGGTCTATCCAGTGTTTCAGCCGCCACACCCAGCGGCCCCGGAAGAACAGCCTGTTGCGCGAAGCCAGCGCCCTGCCGTCGCCGAGATTGAGCATCGCGAGCGCATGGCGCTGCGGGGTAAAGCGGACCAGCCTCCTGCCGGTGGCGTAGCGCAAAAGGTTGCGGGCTAGCGGCTTGCCGTGGCGCACCGCGTATACGCCGGACTTGGGCCGTTCCATGCCGCGAATCGTCGCGGCGTCGCCGGCGACGAAGACGAATTCATGACTGGTGGACTGCAAATGGCGATTGACTTCGAGAAAGCCGTCCGCGGTGGTCGCCAGTCCGGCTTTCACCGGCCATTCGGGCAAGGTGGCGCCGGTGGCGACGACGATGCTGTCCGCCTCGATCTCGCCGCCGTTCTCGCAATGCACGGTATTGGCCGCGAAGCCGGTTACGTGATGCCCGGTCCGCATTTCGATGCCCTTGCGCTGCAATTCCTCGCGTACCCAGTCCCGCACCTGCTGATTGTGCGAAGGCAGCACTTCGCCGGCAGCAGAAATGATGTTGATCGAGAGCTCGGCATCGGTAGCGCCGCTGTCCCTGAGGATTCGCGCCCGGGCCGCGCAGGCCAGTTCGACGCTCGCCGGCCCGCCGCCGACTATCGCGAGTTTGTAGCCCTCACCCTGTTGCAAGTGCCGGACGGCCTGCTCGCGGATGTCCTCCCAGGCTGCCAGGAATCCGTCTATGGGCTTGACGCCGACGGTATGTTCCAGGGCGCCGGGCATGCCGCTCGTGTCGGGAATCGAGCCGATGTTCAGCGAGAGCACGTCGAACGACAATTCCGGCCGCCGCGGCAGGGCGATGCTGCGTACTTCGAGATCGATGGAATCGATATCGGCCTGGATCAGCCGCGCGCCGGCGAAACGCGCCAGGGGCCGCAGGTCGATGAACATGTCCTCGGGCCGATAGCGGCCGGCGATAAAGGCGGGCATGGCGCCGGAATAAGGCACGAGGATTTCCCGGCTGATCAGGGTCACCATCAACCCCGGCACCGGGCGCATGCCGAGACCGCGCAGTACGGCCAGATGACTGTGCCCGCCGCCGATCAGCACCAGGTGTTTAACCAGCGGTTCGGATGCTTTCATGGGCTCCGCCGCGCCTCGCTCGTGGAAAGCCGGGATTGTACCTTGTTTCCGGAAGCCCGGACTGCGGGCGCTTGCCCGCCGGAGCGCTTTACAGTACCGTTGCTTTCTCTGATTCAGGGCCCTTCGGCCGGATAACCGGGAGACCAGAATGCCAAAATCTCTTTTGCGACTACTCGCCTGTTCAGTGCTGCTGCCGGCCGCATTTTCCGCCCAGGCGCAATGGCAACTCGACAACGACGCATCGACATTGAGTTTCGTCACCATCAAGGCCGACCACGTCGGCGAAGTCCATACCTTCGACCTGCTCACGGGCATGATCGACGACGAAGGCAACGCGGAGATCACCATCGAACTCATCAGCATCAATACGCTGATCCCGATTCGCGACGAACGCATGCAGAACATGCTGTTCGAGACCAGCCTGTTCCCGGAAGCGAACCTGACCGCGCAACTCGATATCGATCAATTCGCCGAACTCGAAATCGGCAGGAGCGCAACAGCGAACATCAGCTTCGAGCTGTCCATGCGTGACCAGTCGAACAGATACCAGGCCGAAGTCAAGGTCACCAGGCTCGCCGACAACGGCATTCAGGCGACGACCTTGAAGCCCGTCATCGTCATCGCCAACAGTTTCGACCTGGTCAGCGGAGTCGAAGCCCTGCGCGAAGTCGCGGGCCTGCCGAGCATCAGCAATGCCGTGCCAGTCAGCTTTACAGTGGTGTTCCGTAATACCGACTGAATAGTCGCCGCCCCGGGCTCCGGGTCAGAGGGTCTTTGCCAGCCGCGTTTCCAGCATCGGCCGGGGCCGGTCAGGGATCATTTGCGAGCAGATCAGCGACATGCCGGCAAGCACCGCGCCGATCAGGAATACAGCGCTGTAATTGATGATCCAGACCAGTCCCAACACCGCCGGCAGAACAACGGCGGCGATGTGGTTGATGGTGAAACTGATGCTGGATGTGGCGGCGATATCCGCCGGGTCGGCGATTTTCTGAAAATAGGTCTTGATGGCGATGGCCATCGCGAAAAACAGGTGGTCGAGCAGATAAAGCGCTATCGCGACATTGACGTTATCGACGAAGGCATAGCTCGTAAACACTACGACCAGGCCCACGTACTCCAGAGTCAGGGCGCGGCGCTCGCCGATAAAGCTGATCAGGCTGCCGATTTTCGGCGCCAGCCACCAGGTGAGCACGGTGTTGACCAGCACCAGCAGCACCATGTTCTCGATCGGGAAGCCGAATTTTTCCACCAGCAGGAAACCCGCGAAAACCACGAAAATCTGCCTTCTCGCGCCTGACAGGAAGGTCAGCAGGTAGTACAGCCAATAGCGTGAGCGCAGGAAAAGCCGCTTGCGCTGCGCCACGTGATCCTGGAAATGCGGAAAGCCCAGCCAGCAATAGATGCCCAGGGCAACACTGACGCCGCCGGCGAGCAGGTAGAGCAACAGGTAGTCCGCGGCAAAAAACGCGATATAGAGATAGATGAGGCAAAGCGTCGCGAATTTGCCCAGTGCGCTGACGCTCAGCAACTTGCCCAGCACCAGCGGCGTTTCGTCTTTCTCCAGCCATTGCAGGCTGAGCGATGTCTGCAGGGTTTCCAGGTAGTGGAAGCCGATCGACATCAGTACGGTAGTGAAATATAGCCAGAGCGCCACCGGATAGAAGGCGGTAACCGCCGTGCCGATGCCGAGCAGCAACAGCGACAATACAGCCAGATTCTGCTGGCGGATGAACAACATGGCCAATACGACCGTGAAGGCAAGAAAGCCCGGCACTTCGCGGAAGCTCTGCAACAGGCCGATCTGGTCGCCGGTGAACGCCGCCCGCTCAACGGCGAAATTGTTCAGCATCACCGTCCACGCGGAAAATGCGATGGTATTGCCGATTGCCAGCAGATAGAGCAGGGTCTTGCGGTCTTGTCCGATGGAAATTCGCATGTTGGGCGTGGACCTGAAGGGCAGGCGAATTTTAGCATTGATCATCGCGGCCGGCTCTTGCTATTTTCGCCCGGAAGGAAAGTAAAACATGCAACCCGCATTCAAACCCGAAGATTACGATGTGCCCGCGGAATACCAGCATTGGCCGGGAGATACCGCCGAGGACAATATCGGCCCGTTCTTCTTCTACATGGACGGACCCCATCCGCGCACGGCCTTCCGCCCCCGCGAGGAGCATTCCAATACGCACCGCACGATCCATGGCGGCATCCTCATGACCTTCGCCGATTACACGGCCTGCCTCGGCGCCAGCGGCGGCGAGCAGGAAAGTTCGGCGACGATCAGTCTGAACACCGAGTTCGTCGCGCCGGCCCATGTCGGCGATCTGCTGCTCGGCGAAGGCGAGGTCCTGCGCCGGGGCCATTCGCTGGTTTTCGTACGCGTGAAGGTGTACGCAAAACACCGCATAGTCATGACGGCCAGCGCGGTCATCAAGCGGCTGCGGGACCGTTCGGAGAAGAAGTGACCGGCTGCTCCCCTGTCAGGTAGGGCGGCGGCCTCAGATCGAATAAACCTTCGCCGCGGTATCGTGAAACAGCGCCTGTTTCTCCTCTTCGTTGAAATCCGCGGCCATTTTCTTGAATCCGTTCCATAACACCTGGTAGCCGATCGAAAGCCGGTCGACCGGGAAATTGCTTTCGAACATGCAGCGCCGCGGTCCGAAGCAGTCGATGGCATGCAGATACCATTGTTTTTGCGCGGCCACGAATTCATCCGAATCCGGCGGTCTGGCGGCTTCGTGCCAGCCGTAGCCATTATCGGGCATGGCCAGGCCGCCGAGCTTGGCATGGACGTTTTCGCACCGTGCGAGCTCGGCCATGTCCTTGCGCCACTGCCGGAACAGCTCATCGCGCCGCCAGGGACCGACGCCGAGCGGAGTGCCGAAATGGTCGAGTACGAATGTGCATTCGGGCAGCGCCCTCGCGAGGTCGATGAAGTCGCGCATCTGGTGGTGATAATGCCAGGCGTCGAATACGAGATTGCGCGCGGCGAGCACCCGCAGGCCCGCGCGAAACTCCGGGTCGGCATATAACCCGGCGGGCGCCTGCACGTCGATGAACAAGGGCGCCCGGCGGTCCACAGCGGCGCTTTGCCGGATGCCGCGCAGGCGCCCTTCGCAGATTTTTTCGTGCAGATCGAGCAATTCGCCGAGCATGGGCGTATTCGCTAGGCGC
>CAZUSL010000208.1:0-14489 GCA_964622925.1 uncultured Pseudohongiella sp.
GTCGCGTTCGCGCAACGCCTCCAGCGCCACGCGCTTCTTGAACTCCGCCGTGAAACGGCGTCTCTTCCTGGCCATGCTCATGCCTCCTCTCGGCATTGGAGCACACCTTAGGGAACTGTCCAAAAAAGTGGGACCACCTCAGTACTTCTTGGAAGGAGTGGGTATAGAAGCTAATCTGGTAAACTCCTACGATGACATTTACGCCAATACAAATTGGAAGTAGCAGGCGGTCTAACTAAGACATCCGATCAATAAATTATGAAGGCAAGGAGCTACATACTGATAATCTTTAGAAATGAGGTTGGCTTTTTATTTCTGATAAATTGGTACCGTCTCAAGATGCCGTTCAATTGCTGAAACCACTTCCGGATAAAGAGGAAGATTGTTCTTCTCTTCGTACCAGTGCTGACGAAATAGTTCGGCTGTTTCCCTGGCGGTATTGAGTACAGGCGCTTTGGCGAGCTTGACCCTGTCGGCGAAATGGACAAGTTCGTCCTCATCGAAGCCATCGAAGCGCTTGGTGCGGCTGACTGTCAGCGCGGCCTTGCCATCGGGAATATAGGGTATCGTCGATACAAAATCATAAGCGGGAGCCAGACGCGCGGTGCGTTTGTCAGGATAGTACACCGACCAGTTCTTGATGTGCATGTCAGCATTGCCAATCAGCGTGTTAAACACAAGTCGCCGGACAAACTCTCTGATATCGACGTCATCGCTTTCAACTGCAACGACGCTTGCGATATTGACTATGCTCGCCTTCTTGTATTTGTCCTTCGGATAGATGCCGAAAATCTGCGCGAAATCTTCAATATGAACGCGGTTACCATCGCTCAAGCGGTCAAAGCGTTCGATCACCAGCGCCTTGCCATCCATTGTGGCCACATCCGCTGGCAAGCCACCAATGTCATTCACATTGACGAGATCCAGTGCGGGCACATTCATGCCCAGCTTGCGTGCTATCGTCATCATTGAGAATTCGTTTTCGGGAACGCCCTCGAACCTTTCAGATGGGAGCTTGACGATCCATGATCCTCCAATGCCTTTGGCGGGAATGGTCAGCCCGCCACTGGCGCTTTCGAGTGCGGAAAACTTGAGCTGCACACCGGCGAGAGAAAAACGCAACGCCTTTTCGTCGCGTTCGCGCACAGAGTCTGCATCCTGAGACTCCCCGGCTTCAGGCGGCCACTCTTCACCATCGGCGGACTGAACTGCAATCGCGCCAGGCAGGTCATGCCCCAACGCCCAAAGCAGGAAGAACTCGCGCTCGGGATTCACCCCAGCTCGCTCGGCGAGATAGTCCCGCAATCGTTCTTCGGGCAAGAGGTTGGAAAAGAAAGGCATGGTGCGGGTTTGATAGGGCCTGAACTCGGTGAGAAGCTCCCCAAACCGATCTTTGAACCCTAGGCCCAGGATGGACCGGTTCCTGTCGGCAGTATAGTCATCGTTGAAGGCGAACAAGGTACGGTCCCCCTCGATTCGGGTCAGCGTCCCGATGGGTTCGCCATAAAGCAGAACTTCCAGTACAGAAACACTAGCCATCATCTTCCTCCAGACTGTATGCGGGCCGGCTCGCCTGCCGAATTTCCTCCAAAGGAGAATGCGCCAACGCATTGCGTAGCACCTGAACGCTGGACAGCGCCTCCTTCCAACTCTTGGGATCGGTCTTAACCCTGTCGAGTTTGTCCATTGCTCTCCTTATTCTGTCCCACGAAGATTCCGGTATGGTCAATCGTGTCAGATCATGGACAAGGCCTTTGATCTGTGCCGCTTCCTTCGGAGAGCCATATTGCCCCGCGATCTTATCGGCGAGCCTTTTGAGTTCGCCAATATCATTGTTCCGCGCCGCAGCCGTCAATTTGGGAGTACCGACTTGGGCGCTGCCCACAATCGAGTGCACCGCCGGAATGGTCTTGCGCGGCACGAGGGTGAGCTCCAGGTCGAGCGCGCGCGCAATTTCGGTCAGACTGGATAATCGTAAGTCTACCGCGGCATTTTCGATCCTTGAGATATGGCTCTGCGGCATCCCCGCCGTTTTGGCGAGTGCAAGCTGACTCAGACCCTTGGCTCGCCGGGCAGCCTTGATCGTTCTCGAAATCTCATCTATTGCTCCCATACCACCCTCTCTAATATATAAATAAATATAATTTAATCATGTTTATATATTATCTAGCATGAAAATTCCAACCTAATGATGCATTTTAATAGATATATCTTTCAATTTGATATATTAAAATATATATTTGCACCGTCAGACAAAGTCTCGAGCCGATTCCTATCGGCTGGAATGAAAAATATCTGGCGGGAATTCGCACCCACAGAGGCATTGCACCTATGCACGGTGCAATGCGCTATCCGGCAAGGGCGCCCGGTGCTTCAGCTATAGCCCGCGCCCCGCACGCCCACGTAAACCGAATACAGCGACTGGCTTGCGGTCATGAACAGGCGGTTGCGGCGGGCGCCGCCGAAGCAGACGTTGGCGCAGACTTCGGGCAGGCGGATGATGCCGATGGCAGCGCCGTCCGGCGCTATGATCTGCACGCCGGGCCGGGCGCCGGCCCAGACATTGCCGTCGACGTCGCAGCGCATGCCGTCGGCCGAAGTGCGATTGCCCGTGGTCGGGTCAACGAGTTCGGCGAACACGCGGCCGTTGCGCAGGGTTTCGCCGTCCACGTCCCATACGCGGATGTCCCTGCCGGCGCCGGTATTGGCGACATAAAGCAGGCTGTAATCGGGAGAGAAGCACAGGCCGTTGGGGGCGTCGATGTCGTCGGTCACGCGATCGATGCGGCCGGATGAGGCGTCGACGCGATAGACCGAGAGCGGCTGTTCCTGTTCCGCACGGAAGCCTTCGTAATTGCCGCGGATGCCGTAAGGCGGATCGGTGAACCAGATGCTGCCGTCGGGATGCACGGCGGCGTCGTTGGGCGAATTCAGCGGGCGGCCCTCGAAGCTGTCGGCGATGACGGTGACCGAGCCGTCGTGTTCGTAACGCACGACGCGGCGCCCGCCGTGTTCGCAGGAGATCTGTCGCCCCCGGGCGTCGAAGGTATTGCCGTTGCTGTGCCCCGACGGGTCGCGGAAGACCGTCACATGACCGTCGTCTTCCAGCCAGCGCAATTGCCGGTTGTTGGGTATGTCGCTCCAGACCAGGAAGCGGCCGACGCCGCTCCAGGCCGGCCCTTCCGCCCACAAGGTGCCGGTGTAGTGACGTTGTATCGGCGTGTTGAAAAGAATGTACGGGCGAAAACGGTCGTCAAGCGCCACCAGGTCCGGATCGGGATAGCGCAGGGGCGTCTGGCCGGACCAGTCCCTCGGCGCCGCGGGCTCGAGATCCTGCTGGCCCCTGGCGAGGGCGGGCAACATGGCGGCGCCTGCCAGCGCCGTTCCGAGAAAGCTTCTGCGATTCATCATAATGGTATCGATTTCAGCGAGGGTTTGGTGACCTTGCCCATGGCGTTGCGCGGCAAGGCGTCCAGCCGCTTGACGTGCTTGGGAATCTTGTAGGACGACATGCGCTCGTTGCACCAGCTTTTCAGTTCCGCGTAATCGAGCTCGCCGCCGCTCTTCGTCACGACGAAGGCCGTGACCGCCTCGCCCCAGACCTCGTCTTCGGCGCCGATGACCGCGACTTCGGCGATCTCCTCATGGGTCAGCAGCACGCCTTCGATCTCCAGCGCGGAAAGCTTGTAGCCGCCGGACTTGATGATGTCCACCGAGGTGCGGCCCATGATGCGGTAGTAGCCGTTCTCGATCACCGCCATGTCGCCGGTGCAGAACCAGCCGTCGACGAAGCTCTTCCGGGTGGCTTCCTCGTTGCCCCAGTATTCCAGGAACACGTTGTCGCCCTTGATGCGGATTTCGCCGGGATTGCCTTCGCCTTCGACGGGCTGGTGGTCTTCGCCGAACAGTTGCACTTCGACACCGGGCAGCGGCTGGCCGACGTAGCCCGCGCGCCGCTCGCCGTGGTAGGGATTGGAAATGCCCATGCCGATTTCGGTCATGCCATAGCGCTCGAGCAGAACCTGGCCGGTGAGTTCCTGCCATTGCTCGAACAGTTTGACGGGGCAGGCCGCCGAGCCGGAAATGTTCAGCCGCATGGCCTTGAAGCCGGCGCATACCTCCGCAACTTCCTTCTCATCCTGTTCTTCCAGGTATTGAATCAGCTTGACGTAGACGGTGGGCACGGCCATGAAGACGTTGTAAACGCCCGCGGCGACCTGTGAGGTGACTTTCGGAATATCGAGCCCGGCGAACAGATGCACCGTGGCCCCGGCCCACAGCCCGCAACTGAGGATGTTGACGATGCCGTGGATATGGTGCAACGGCAGGAACAGGGGGATCACGTCGTCCTCGGTCCAGCACCAGGCGTCGATCAGGGTGGTGATCTGGGCGCGGATCGTCTTGTGGGTGCTCACCGTTCCCTTCGGCTTGCTCGTGGTGCCGCTGGTGAACAGCATCATGGCGCGGCGTCCCGGATCGATCTCGGGCAATTCGCCCGGCGCATCCGCCAGCATTTCCGCCACGGTCAGCAACTCGATGCCGAGCGATGCGCAAAGTTCGCGCAATTCGTCCGGCGCCCCGGCTTGCGCGAACATGCGCGTGACCTTGGCGCTGGTCAGATAGTGATCGAGTTCGGCGACCGCCGAGGCCACGTTCAGCGGAACGGCGATGCCGCCGGCGCGCCACACGCCGTGCATGCAGGTGACGTAGTCGAGGCTCGCCGGCAGGAAGAAGGCGATGCGCTCTTCTTCGAGGTCGCCCCGGCCGCCGAGCAGTCCGGTGGCGAATCGGTCGATGCGCGCGTTCACCTCGCCGTAGCTATGACTCTCCGTATTGTCAACGAGCGCGATGCGCGCGTTGCCGTCGGTCAGGTGATGAAAATCGTGATGTGACATTGTGATTCCCGATTTTGTGTTCAGAACATGCCGTCGACGACGAAGAACAGGACCGAGGGCCCGAGCAGGCAGCCGACGCCGGTGTAGAAGGTAGCTGTCATCGCGCCGTAAGGCACAAGTTTCGGATCCGTTGCCGCCAGTCCCGCCGCGACGCCGCTCGTCGTCCCCATGAGGCCGCCGAACACCATTGCCGACTGCGGGTTGTTCAATCCGATGAAACGCGCCACGAGCGGCGTGCCGATCATGACCAGGATCGATTTCACCAGGCCCGCGGCCACGCTCAGGGTGATCATCGCGTCGGAAGCGCCGATGGCTTCCCCCGTGACCGGGCCGACGATGTAGGTGACCGCGCCGGCGCCGATGGTGGTGATTTCGGTCGGGTCGGTGTAACCGAACGCAACCGCGACCGCCGCGCCGACCACGAAGGAAACGATGACCCCGGCGAAGATCGAGATGACGCCGGCCAGGCCGGCTTTCTTCAACTCGCTCAATTGTGCGCCGAAGGCCGTCGCGACGATGGCGAAATCTCGCATCATGCCGCCGCCCATCAGGCCGATGCCGCTTAGCAGGGCAAAATCCGCCACGCCGCGGCTGCCGCCGGTCGCGACTCCGCCATACCACGCCGCCAGCAGGCCGACGGCGATGGCGATGGCCGAACCGTGAATGCGGCCGGCGGTGAGCTTGTTGGCGAGCAGATAGGAAAGCCAGATGGTTACGCCGACGACGGCGAAGGCGACGACGAGGTTGTTGCGAACGAATACGGTTTCCAGCAGTTCCATCATGGCGCGCTTTCCTCCCTGTCCTCGGCGGGTTCAGTACCTGTTCCGATCTTGCTCAGCGCGGGCACGAGCGCGAAACTGACCGCTACCGCGGCGACGCCGGCGGTAATCGCAAGCACCCCGCCGTCAACCGCCGCGGCCACGTTCTGTTGCGCGGCCATGGCGACGACGATGGGGATATACATCGCGCTCCAGAACTTCACACCGGAACCCGCCGCGCCCTCGGTCAAGGACGTGAAGCGGTCGGAGTTGCACGCCAGCACGAGAAAGAGCATGGCGATGCCCACGCCGCCGACGTTCGCTTCCACGCCCAGCACGATGCCCAGACCTTCGCCGATGAGCATGCCCGCCACGAGGCAGGCGGAAAGCAGGGCGACACCATAAATGATCATTGTTCGGTCCTTCAGAAGAAGACGGCCCGGCCGCCGTTCGCGCCGATAATATGACGCGCCCGCGGGCGGCGCAATTCGGGCAGGGAAATGCGCCGGCTTCCTTGACCGTTGCCTCAGGCGTGTTACTTTTCGTCGCGCACATGATCCGTGGACAAGATTTGCGCGTTTACCATTCGAACCGGCTCGAAGCGCTGGCCAGTGAATTGGCGAGGCTGATCGCATCGGATCCGGCGGAACCCTTGACGCCGGAACGGATCGTCGTACCGCACCAGACCATGGGCCGCTGGCTGCGGCTCGAAATCGCGCGCGAACTTGGCATCGCCGCGAATATCGACTTCGAGCTGCCGGCCGAGTTTGCCTGGTCAATCCTGCGCGGCGCCGTTCCGACACTATCGGAAGCGCGGGAATTCGACCCGGCCAATCTGCGCTGGCATCTGTTTGAGCTGCTCCCGCAATTCGCTCGTAAGACGAAAAGCGAGGAGGTAAGGCGATTCCTTGCCGACGGCGATGACCGCAAGAGATTCGAATTTGCCGACAAGCTGGCCGTGGTCTATGACCGCTGCATCAACTTTCGGCCGGATTGGATCAGGGATTGGGAGCAGGGCGCGTCGCCGCACTGGCAGGCGCGGCTGTGGCAATTGCTGGCGCGCAAAGTTCCGGAACAGCATTGGATTGAGGCGCTGGAGGCGTTTCAGCGGGAAACAGCCGGTGGTTATTGTCCGGATAGCTGGCCGCATCGTGCCTTCTTCTTTACCGTTACCGCGCTGTCGCCGTCCTATCTGCAATTGCTTGAGCAACTGGGCCGGAATATCGATCTGCACATTTTCCAGTTCAATCCCTGCGAGGAATTCTGGGGCGACCTTCACACCGAAAGAGAGAGCCGGCATCGAGCCGGGGGAGAAGATATCGAGGCGCTTCATTTTGACGAGGGCAACAAGCTGCTGGCAGCCTGGGGACGTGCGGGCCGCGATAACTTCAATGCCCTGCTCGATTCAGGCGATGAACGTTACAGCTTCCCTCGGCCCGGCGGCGATTCCCGATTGGCCGCGGTGCAACAGGACATCCAGTTACTGCAATCCGCGGCAGAGGGCGCCGCGGCCAATGCCCCACCCGCGGACCGATCGCTGCAGATTCACTGCTGCCATTCGGCGATGCGCGAGGCCGAAGTGCTGCACGACCGTCTGCTTGACCTGCTCGAATCCAATCTAGATATCGAGCCGGCGGACATCATGATCCTGACTCCGAACCTGGCGCGCTACGGCCCGGTAATCGCGGCGGTGTTTGAATCCAATGGCCGCATCCCCGTCGTGCTTTCCCGCTTTCGAGAAGCGGATTCGCCGACATCGAGAGCGTTTTTCGATCTGCTGTCGCTGCCGGGTTCGCGCTATGGCGTCGAAGCCGTACTCGCGCCTCTCGATTCGCCGTCGCTACGTTCGCGTTTCAGGATCCAGGAAAACAGCCTGCCGGCGATTCGAAGCTGGACCAAAGACGCCGGCATACGCCGGGGCGTAAGCACCGACGGCAGCACCGACAAGCGAACTCCTGCGTTTCCGGGCAATACCTGGCGCGAGGGATTGCGGCGTTTGCTAATGGGATATGCGGCGGGGGATACCAACGATCTCGCGATGGGAGTTTTTCCTTGCGCAATCCGCGGCGAAACGGGGTTTGCCGCGAGCGAAGCCGACTTCGAAACCTTGGGGTGCTTCATTACCTATTGTTCGACCACGTTCGAGTTGCAGGCCCTGGCCGGACAATCGCGCACGGCAAACCAGTGGTCGCAATACCTGTTGAACATGCTGGGCAAGTTCTTCGATGAAGGCTCGAATATAGCGGCTTATGGCGGTTTCGAGGCGGCCCGCGACGCCGCGGATGAAGTGAAAGGGATCAGAACTCTGATCGAAAACTTCCGTAAACAGGCGAGCCGGATTACTTGCAGGATTCCGTTTGAAGTCGTTCGGCAAGCGCTGAGGGATTCGGCGGGCGGTCCCGCGCTCGGACCGGCGCGACTCGCCGATGGCGCCACCATCGGCAATCTGGCGTCAGGGCAGATTCTACCGGCCAGGATCGTCTGCGCCGTAGGCATGAACGGCGACGGATTTCCGCGCAACCCCCCCCGCCACGCGTTCGACCTCGTCGCACAGGACAAGCGACGCCCGGGCGACCGCGATATTCGCCTTGATGACCGGTTCGCCTTTCTCGAAGCGCTGCTGGCGGCGCGAACGGGCTTTATCGTTACTTACACCGGACGCGATCAGCGGGACGATTCGGAGATTCCGCCGTCGGTCGTGGTAGATGAACTCGCCGACTATCTTTGCGCACGGTTTGCCGATTCAGGTCCGGATGGAGTACAAAACCAGGACAAGGAATCCGATCAGGATCTCGTCCGGACCAGACATCCCTTGCAAGCTTTCAGTCCTCATTATTTCATCGGAGAAAGGGAACTTTTCAGTTTCTCGGGAACCATGCTGGACGCCGCCGAGATTTTGCGCAGCGCGGATCGGCGGGCGCCCGGCAGATTCGCCATGGAACTGCCTGAACCGGGCGAATCCCGCCGCAAGGTCAACTTGTCCGAGCTTGAACGGTTTTTCTCCGATCCAGCCGGCAGCCTGCTCAGAGAGCGTTTCGGCATCAGGTTGAGCGGGGAAGAAGAAGCACAGGACGAAGCCGAGCCGTTGCAACTCGATGGCCTCGAACAATACGGCTTGCGGGAACAGATACGGACCAGGACCGATGACAAGCGTGGGGAGACGGCTGATCCGGAAAGCGTCAGATCGCTGTTGCTGGCTAGTGGAAGCCTGCCCCACGGCAGTTTTGGCGCACTTGCCTACGATGAGGCGTTCACTCTCGTTGGCGGGCTGAAAAAGCGACTGCTGCCGCATGCGGAGGCGCTCGCCGCAGAACCTGTGAAAATCGATCTGGAGATTGAAGGTTTCCGCCTGACCGGCGCCTTACCCAACATTGGCGAAGAACAGATGGTCTGGTGGCGCAACGGCAGGAAACGCGCAAAAAACCTGATCGAAATCCGTCTCCGCCAACTCGCGTGGATCGCTGCCGGCAACAATCCGCTGCCGGTCAAGGCCATCTGGATCGACGAGGAAATGCTGGTGCCGGCCCCGAACCCGCGGGAAGAGTCGATCACGCCCTGGCTTGAAGCGTGGTGGTGTGGCATGTCCGCGCCGCTGCGGTTTTTTCCGGAATCGTCATTCGCCTGGGCAAGGACAGTCGCGAACGGTGGGGATGGACCGATCGACGAGGCAAGGAAAAAGTGGATCGGTAATCCGTTCCGGTCGATTCCGGGAGAGCGCGATGAATTGAACAACCGCCTGAT
The DNA here is from genome assembly GCA_964622925.1 of uncultured Pseudohongiella sp. Lineage (GTDB taxonomy): Bacteria > Pseudomonadota > Gammaproteobacteria > Pseudomonadales > Pseudohongiellaceae > UBA9145. Next base: position 9,395 of record CAZUSL010000208.1, read on the forward strand.
ATGGAATTCGGACGGGGAAGAAGACCCGCTGTACTCCCCGGAATTCGTGCGACTGGCAAATGACCTGCTCCTGCAACTGGCGAGCCAATTGTGAAATCGACGGACGAAATGCCGCAATCGCCTCTCGATACGCCTTTGTGTGACGGCCGTACAGTCATCGAAGCGAGCGCGGGCTCCGGCAAGACTCGCGCCATCACCACTCTGGTTGCGCGATTGGTGGTCGAACAGGAGCGCGAACTGGACAGCATCCTGGTAGTCACTTTTACCAAGGCCGCCACCGCGGAATTGCGCAAGCGGATCCGCAAGACCCTCAAGGCGATTCAGGACGGATTGACGCGAGACGGCGCCGATGACGGCCAGGCGCTGGAACTGCTCCAGAAATGGCAGGCGGCTGAAGACCTCGGTGAGAAACGGATCAAGGACCGCATCGACGCCGCACTGCTCGATATCGACCGCGCCAATGTATATACCATTCACGGTTTCTGCCAGCGGGCGCTAACCGAATTCGCATTCGAGACCGGATTTCCATTTGGATTCGAAGTGCGCGGTGACGGCGGCGCGATCGTTGAAGGCGTCGTGCGCGACCTCTGGCAACGTCGGTTTCGGGACTGTCCGCGGATAGTTGCCCGCCATGTGTCGAACAGGAAGTTCATGCCCGATCTGTTGGCGGGCTGGATCGACTCATTGCGATCCAGGCCGGATTTCGAGATTAGAGGCGTTCCCGAGCCGGTGGTCGAACCCGCGGACGCGGAGCGCGCCTGCAAGGAAGCGCTTGAACGCACTCGAGAAATCTGGCGCGATCATCAGGCCGAGTATTGCCGGATTCTGCGCGAAAGCGATGCACTGAACCGGCAAAGTTATAGACCGGCCACCGTCGAGCGGAAAATTGCGGATGTCGAGGCAGTGTTTGCCGCCAGCGAGTTACCGGTGGAAATCGACGGCTTGGGCGAACTGGCGGACTGGCTCGGCGGCAAAAGGGCGGAGGGGAAATGCAAGAAAGGACATCAGCTCCCGGAAAATCCGCTGTTCGATGCGTTCGATGTGCTGTCCGCCGCCTGTGCGGCGCTTTCGAACGCCCTTGACGGCTGGCTGCGGCAAACCCGCGAACTGATCATCGAGCAGGCCGGCGATGAAATCCGTCGTCTCATTCGCGCCGAAAGGCGCCTCGGCTACAACGACTTGCTCACCGAAACGCGCCGTGCGTTGGAAAGCGAATCCGGTTCTCGTGTGGCGGCAAATGTTCGCAACCGCTTCCCGGTAGCCCTGATTGACGAGTTTCAGGACACCGACCCAATGCAGGCGCGAATATTCGATCGCATCTACTCAGGTCCCGTGGAATCAGGCCGGAGCAATGCTCTTTATGTAGTCGGCGATCCGAAACAATCCATCTACGAATTCCGGGGCGCCGATGTCTTTGCCTACCTGTCGACGCAAGAAGGAACCGATTCCAGCCTGCAACTGGACCGCAACTGGCGATCCGCTCCCGATCTCGTTCAAGCCGTCAACGCCATATTCGATGTTCCGCTTGCATTTACCATCCCGGAGATTGCCTTTACGCAGGCGCGGCCCGGCCGTAAGCAGGGAGCGCCGCTCGAAATCGACGGCGACAGCAGGCCCCCTTTCTGTTTCTGGCTGCCGGACGATCAGAAAAACAATGGCAGCGCCAGTTCGACCGTGGTGCGCGAGACTGCGAACGAAATCATCGAGTTGCTGTCTCTGGCCCGTGCCGGGCGAGCCCGGATCGACGGCAGGCCGCTTCGGGCGTCCGATATCGCGGTGCTCGTGCCGAGGCGCGATTTTGGTCGCGAGATCGCCCAGGCGTTACGCCGGCTCGGCGGCAAATGCGTGGAGATCGACGATTCCAGCGTGTTCGGGACACGGGAGGCGGAACAACTTCATCGATTGTTGCTCGCCCTCGCCAATCCTGGCCGTCAGGACTTCCGGCGCTCTGCGCTGACCGGCGATCTGTTTGGATTGACCAATGAACAATTGCTTGCGTTAAGCGAACGGGACGAACCATGGAACCACTGGACCGGCCAGTTCCGCGACTGGCGCGACAGTTGGCTGGCGCGGGGCGTCGGAGCGATGCTGCGCAAGATCATCGATGCCGGCGGCGGAGCTGGAAATCTGTTGCGCTACGCCGATGGACCGCGCCGCCTCACCAACTTGTATCACCTGACCGAATTGCTGCAGGAAACCGAAACGGAAAATCGCTTTTCGCCCGCGGGAGTCGTTGCCTGGCTCAGCCGGCGGCTCGCAGGTCAGGCGGAGGGCGATGACGCCGCCCGGCTGCGGATCGAAAGCGACGAGGATCTGGTCAGGATCATGACTATCCATGGCAGCAAGGGCCTGGAGTTTCCGATCGTTTACCTCCCGTTCGCCTGGTATGGCAGGCAAATCGATAACGACTCCGAGGCTCCGGTCAGTTACCACTTTCGCAAAGATAAGCGGTTTCCCGCCATTCTCGATCTGGCCCCGGACGATTCGGGTCAAAGAATGCGCGAACTGGAGGAGTTCGGCGAATCGGTGCGCCGCCTGTATGTGGCGCTGACCCGCGCCCGGGAGCGCTGCGTCGTTGTCTGGACTCGGGTCGAAGGTCGAAGGAACAGGGAATTGCCGCCTTTGGCCTGGCTCATGCATAGAACCGGGCAATGCGATGCAGCGCTTGCCGGTTTGAGCGGAGAGGAACTTGCGGCGATGAGCCCAGCCGTGCCGAACGTTGTCGCAGACGCATACAGCAATATTCGCGACGATTTTCGAAACAAGAGCCGGCAAGAGTTTCGCGCCGATATCCAGGCTGTCGCGGATAGATTTCCCGCGGGTATCGAAATTCGCGATCTCGCGGCCGGAAGCGCGAAACCGGGCGCCAGGCCCGGAGATGAGCCTGAAATTGTGCTCGAATGCCGCGAATTCAGCCGCGCCACGCGCCGCATTCGCCAGATGACCAGTTTCACCGCGCTGTCCGCGGATCATGCCGCCGCGTTTCCCGCGCATCGTCTGGTCGAACCGGGGGCGCCCGATCACGACGAAACCGAGGGCCATGTCGATGCCGAATCCGATGAACGCGAAATTCAGCCGGAACTGTTGGAGCATAACGCCTTCAACTTTCCTCGCGGCATCCAGGTCGGCAGTTGCCTGCACAGGATCTTCGAAATCCTCGACGAGGAGCCGAATCGCGAAGTCGATCAGGTCTGCGGGGAGCAACTCGCCCACGCCGGCATCGAGGCGAAATGGCGGGATACGGCCCGGAAAATGGTCGAAAACACGCGTGGCACTAAATTGCTGGAACCGGGACAAGGCGGCTTCCGGCTCGCCGACATCGACAGTCGCCTCACCGAACTTGAATTCTTCTTCCCGGTCAACGGACTGCACCGTTCGGGCCTCGGTGAAGTGCTGGAACGCAACGGCTATCCGGACCTGTTGGACGGCGGGCAGGACAAGCAAGCCATCGACGGCTATCTGCGCGGCTTCATCGATCTCACGTTCGAACACGAAGGCCGCTGGTACGTCCTCGACTACAAGTCGAACTGGCTCGGCAAGCAGGCGGAAGACTACGAACCGGAGCGACTTGGCCATGCCATGCGCGAGCATCGCTACCAGCTTCAGTACCTGATCTACCTGCTCGCCCTGCATCGCTACCTGCGAACGCGCCTGCCGGACTACGACTACGAACGGCACATCGGCGGCGCCTTCTACCTTTTCCTGCGCGGCATGGACCCTGCCGCGGGCATGGCGCGCGGCGTCTGGTTCGACCGGCCCGCGAGGAAATGTATCGAGGCGCTCGACGAGTTCATGGGAGGCGGCGAATCATGACGCTCCCTCCTGCCATTGAAACGCTGTTCCGGCAAGGCCACATCGGTGAAATCGATCGGCATCTGGCGGCATTGATCGCGGAACTCACGGGCGAAGACGATGGAGAAGCGCCATTGGCCGCGGCGATTGCGAGCCGGTACGCCCGGCAGGGACATACCTGCATCGATCTGAAACAAGTCGCCGGCCGCCACTGGCCGGCCGCTATCGAGCCCGACTCCTCAAGCCTGCTGCTGCCCGAACTCGAAACCTGGCTCGCGCGGCTCGCGGCAAGCCAGGCCGTCGCCGGGCAGGAGACCGCGGCAAGCAGGCCTCTCGTACTGGACGCTTCGGGCCGGCTCTATCTCAACCGCATGTGGCGGCGGGAACGGTCGGTGGCGGTGCGGCTGCGGGAACTCGCAAGCCGCGAGACTCCCGAACCCGCCGAGTTGCAGGAGGCGCTCGACGAATTGTTCGAGGACATCCCGCCGAACGCGCTGCCGCGCAAGGCGGCGCATGTCGCCGTAAGCCGGCATTTGTGCTGCATTTCCGGCGGCCCCGGCACCGGTAAAACCACGACCGTCGCCAGGATCATGATGGCGCTGGTGAAAGCGGGCCAGGTAACCGCAAGAGACATCGCCTTCGCCGCGCCTACGGGCAAGGCCGCCGCCCGCCTGCAGGAAGCGACCCGCGAGTCCCTGCGCGATATGCATGGAGGCGACAGTCTGCCCGAAGAACTCACCGTGGAAGTAAGCACGGTGCATCGCTGGCTGATGAAGAGCGAGGCTGAAAGAGGACTCGCCAGGGTGCTCATCATCGACGAGGCTTCGATGGTAGATATCCATTTGATGAGCCGGGTGCTGGCGGCCTTGCCCGCCCGGGCGCGGCTCATCCTGCTCGGCGACGCCTCCCAACTGTCCTCGGTCGAGCCTGGTTCGGTCTTCGCCGATATCTGCGGCGCCGCCGCAGGCGAGCGCTCGCCGCTCAGGCATTGCGTCGTCAATCTCGAACACAACTGGCGTTTCGATCCGAACAGCGGAATAGGGCGGCTGGCCGCGGCGATCAACAGCGGCGATTCGGCCGCGGTCGAACAGGCGCTGGAACATCCGCAAGAGCAGTCCGTCGGCTTCGAAGCCCTGGACGACAGCGCCGCCTTCGGAGAACTCGCGGAACGATTCGCACACGAGTATTACGCTCCCATGGTCGAGCGATTCCGGTCCATGGGCGGCGCCTCGCAACTCGAATCCAGCGAAAATCCCTTCCGGCATTTCATGGCGCTATGCGCCCATCGCCGGGGCGCGTTCGG
>CAZUSL010000209.1:0-20566 GCA_964622925.1 uncultured Pseudohongiella sp.
ACGAGGACATCGTCTTTCTCGACAGCCTGCGCGAGATCGACCTCGGGCCCTGGGAAGGCCGGCTGCACGCGGAAATCGCCGTCGACGACCCGGAGTCGCAACATCATTTCTGGCACATGCCGCATCTGTTCGACGTTGAAGGAGCTGAAACCTTCTACGAGTTGCAGGAACGTGCGATGCAGGCGATTCGCGGCATTTTGCGGCGGCATTTCGGGCAATGCGTCGCCGTCGTCAGCCATGGCGCGCTGATCAAGTCGGTCTTGTGCCACATGGAAGGTTTGCCGATGCGCGACCTCTGGTCCTGGCAGCCCATGCACAATTGCGCGCATAACATCGTGCGCCTGGGCCGCGACGGCGCCAGCGAAATCCTGCAATACGCCGACCAGCCTTTCGCCCATGTCAAAGGGGTACGTGTTGTTTAGCGCCCGGCAGCGGAAAAGCGTCAATTTCCTGTATTTCTGCGCGATCGCCGCTTTCGTCCTGGCCTGTTCGCAAGCCGCGGGCTGGTGGGTCAACTTCAATATTCCCGTGAACGGCACGGTGGAATGGAACGGCTTCGTCCATTTCACCCATATCCGCAATTACGGCGGCATCTTCGGCCTGTTACAGGGCCAGGGCTGGCTTTTCGGCCTGCTCAGCATCGGCCTGGTCGGCGGCATCGTCGCCTGGCTTTACCTGGGAACCGGGGTGTCGCGATTCGAGTTCTGCTGTTTCGGTTTCATCGCCGGCGGCGGATTGAGCAATGTGATCGACCGGCAAATCCACGGCGGCGTGATCGATTACATAAATTTGCAGCACATCCCCTACTGGAACTACATTTTCAATCTCGCCGACGTCATGATTCATGTCGGCATCTGGCCGATGATCCTCTATGGACTGCTGGCCCGAAAACCCGGAAGGTATTCCCACTCATGAGACCAGATCGACTCGACGGAGTGCTTGCTCCGGTCGTCACGCCCTTCGACGATAATCTGGCGCCCGACGCCGCGCGCTTCACCGCCTTGTGCCATTGGCTGCTCGGTCAAGGCGTGAAACTGGCGGTTTTCGGCACCACCAGCGAGGCCAACTCGCTTTCGACGGCTGAAAAGACCGCCCTGCTCGAGCGATTGCTCGAATCCGGCGTTGCGCCGGAAAGCGTAATGCCCGGCGCCGGACTGTGTTCGCTCAGCGAAACCGCGGAATTTACCGCCACGGCAGCGCGTCTCGGCTGTCCCAGGGTGCTGATGCTGCCGCCTTTCTATTACAAGAACGTCAGCGACGACGGCCTGTTCGCCTATGTGGCCGAAGTCATCAGCCGGGTCGGCCGCGATGATTTGCAGATCTACCTTTATCACTTTCCGGCGATGTCGCGGACGCCGTATTCGCTCGACCTGATCGACCGCCTTGTAAATGAATTCCCCGGCGCCATCGCGGGGATCAAGGACAGTTCCGGCAAATGGGAGGAGGCCGCAGCCTTCAATGCGGCGGGGTGGCCCGATTTCCGGGTGTTTTCCGGCTCCGAAAGATTCCTGCTGCAAAACATGGAAGCCGGCGGCGCCGGCTGCATTTCCGCCACCGCCAACGTCAACCCCGCCGCGATCGCCGCGCTGTGCGCCGACTGGCGCGCCGCGGATGCAGCGGAACGCCAGCGGAAACTCACCCTCTTTCGCGATCTGTTCGAATCCGCTCCCATGGTTGCCGCAGTCAAGGCCACCATCGCCATCTGCACGGGCGACCCCGCCTGGTCCCGGCCACGCCCGCCGCTGACTCCGCTTTCGGGCGAGCAATGCGAAACCTTGCGCGCCGGCCTTGCGGCCGCCGCTTTCGAAATGCCCGGCTTCAACACAGTTTGTAGCGATTTGTAGCAACAGCCTCGGCAGGGCTGCGCGCGTAACTTTTTGTCTCGACAAGGTAAAAATGTTGGGGTAGCCTGCGCTCTTGCCCGACCCGCCGAATCAATTGAATTTGCGAGGCTGATAATGAAAAAATCTCCTGCAATCTCCCGCTCCGGAATCAAGCCCCGAATCGCCGCCCTGCTGGCCTTCGGCTTGGCACTCGGCGCGGGTTCCCTGTTCGCCCAGGACACCGTGGAATGGTTGACCCTGGGTAATGATTTCGCCAATACCCGATATTCCGAATCGACCCAGATCACCGCGGACAACTTCGACCAACTCGAAGTCGCCTGGGTCTGGGACGGCGCCAGCATGGGCGCGGTCAGCGGACGTTCGACTCCCAGCTATATCAATGGCGTGCTGTACACCGTCGCCGGCTACCGTCGGCACGTCGTCGCCATCGATCCCGCCAGCGGGGAAACGCTCTGGAGCTACAGGTTGCCGCATACCCGGCGCTGGGAATATTCCATGCGCGCCGACTATGGCAAGGGCGTCGGGTATGACATCGTCGACGGCCGCGGCGTCATTTACATCATCACGCCGGGATTTTTCCTCGTGGCGCTCGACGCCGAAACCGGCGCGCCGCTCGAAGGATTCGGCAGCCCGGTGCCGGTCGACGGCTTTCCCGAAACCGGCGTAGTGGATCTGCTGGCCGATCTGGGCCATCCCTACGATCCATATGAAGGCATTCCGCTGGAAACCGGCTATATCACCTCGTCCTCGCCGCCCATGGTGATCAACGACACCGTCGTGGTCGGCAACTCGGCCGAACAGGGCTACAACCAGGCGCGCATCGAGAACGTGCCCGGCGACATCCTCGGCTACGACAAGACCACCGGCGAGTTCAAGTGGAAGTTCAACGTGATTCCGCGGCCCGGCGAATACGGCCACGAGACCTGGGAAAACGACGCCTGGCAATGGACGGGAGACGTGTCTTCCTGGGCGCCGGTCTCCGCCGACCTGGAAAACAATATCGTTTACATTCCCACCAACGGCGCCACCATCGACTATTATGGCGGTTTCCGTCCGGGCGACAATCTCTATGGCACGAGCCTGATCGCGCTCGACGCCGGCACCGGCGAGCGCGTCTGGCATTTCCAGACGGTCAAGCACGACATCTGGAATTACGACAATCCCCAGGCGCCGATCCTGCTTGACCTGAACGTCGACGGACAACCGGTCCCGGCGGTCATGCAGGTCACCAAGCAGAGCTTCGTCTATGCCTTCAACAGGGTGACCGGCGAGCCGATCTGGCCTTTCGAAGAGCGCGAAGTGCCCCCGTCCATCGTCCCCGGCGAAGTGTTGTCTCCGACCCAACCCTTCCCGACCCGACCGGCGCCATTCGACATGCAAGGCGTCGCCATCGACGATCTGGTCGATTTCACTCCGGAGCTCCGCCAGCAGGCGATCACGGCCATGGCCGACTACCAGATGGGTCCGCTGTTCAATCCGCCTATCCACCGCGACAATCCGCTCGGCAAGCGCGCCTCGCTGATCTGCCCGGGCGGTGGCGGCGGCGCCAATATCACCGCGCCCTCGGTAGCCGATCCGAATACCGGTTACCTGTATGTCTCCTCGCAAAAGGCCTGCAGTCCGGTACAGCTAGTGCCGGGTGAGGAAGCGGACCTGCAATACGAGGAGCCGACCGGCACGACTTTCGCGCAATACGCCGACGGTCCCGGCGGCGGCGCCCCGCGGCATCCGGCGAATATCCCGCTGTACAAGCCGCCTTACAGCCGCATCACCGCCATCGACATGAACACCGGCGAGCACGCCTGGATGATCCCCGCCGGCGGAACGCCGAGCCGCGTGCTGAACAACCCGGCGATGGAAGGACTCGATATCGGCAACACCGGCTCGGGCAACATCGTGCCGATGACGATCACGCCGAACATGCTGGTGTATTCCGACGTCAACAGCGAGGACCAGGTCATGTTGTACGCGGTCGACAAGGCGACCGGCGAGACCATGGCCGAAGTCGAGGTCCCCGAGCGCAGCCGCTACGGCATGAGCACCTGGACCCACGAAGGCCGCCAGTACATCATCCTGCAAACCGGCCCGCGCCTGACCGCCATGGCGTTGCCGGAGTAGTAAACCCCATCCTGCGGCGCGGCGCCCGGCCGCGCCGCAGGATTCTTTTTCGCCCTTGTCACGAGACACCGAAAACGGCGCGCCATCCATCGACCGGTTTATCTTTGCCGGTGGACTTCTGCTGCTGGTCGGCATCGTGCTTGCGATTCTCGTCGCGCCGCAATGGAGCGCCGCCGCGATCGACAGCACCTATGTCGCAATCACGACCAGGTTCGGCGTGTTGTACGTGGGGGCCGCCATTGCGACTCTTTGCTTTCTCCTCTACATCGCCGTCAGCCGGCATGGCGACCTGGTGCTCGGTTCCGACGCCGGACCCGAGTTCAGCCAATTCAGTTGGGCTTCCATGCTGTTCTGCGCCGGCATCGGCGCCTCGCTGGTCTACTGGGGCGCGACCGAGTGGGCGTTCTATTACGTTTCGCCGCCGTTCGGTATCGAACCGGAATCCGACGCGGCCCTGCTGATGGCCAACAGTTATGGCATGTTTCATTGGGGGCCCATCGGCTGGGCCTTCTATTGCCTGCCGGCGGTCGGCCTGAGCCTGTCGTTTCACGTATTCAGGGTTCCGGCCTTGCGTCTCAGTTCCGCCTGCGCTGAAGTGCTGGGCAGGCACCAGGAACTTTGGCCGGGGCGGCTGGTGGACCTGCTGTTCATCGTCGGAACGATCGGCACTTGCGCTACCGGACTGGGATTCGGCACATCGGTGGTATCGGCGGCCGTACACAGACTCACCGGCATCGAAGATGGAATTGGCCTGCAGATCGGCGTCATTCTGGCAGCCACGAGCCTGATCGCATTCAGTGTCTACCGGGGGTTGAACCAGGGCATCCGGCGCCTGAGCACGATCAATTCCGTTCTGGCGCTGGCGCTGCTCGCATACATAATGTTATTCGGACCGAGCCTGTTCATCGTCGAGGCGGGCATGGCGTCCCTGGGCACCATGACCAGTAACTTCCTGCGCATGCTCACCTGGACCGATCCGCTCCAGCGCGCTGAATTCGTGGAAACCTGGACTGTTTTCTACTGGGCCTGGTGGCTGGCGCTGGGTCCGTTCATTGGCATGTTCATCTGCAGGATTTCCCACGGCCGCAGCCTTCGTGGGCTCATCTTCGGCGTACTTGGCTGGGGCAGCCTCGGATGCGCCCTGTTTTTCATGGTGCTCGGCGGGTACGCCCAGCACCTGGAAATCGAGGGAATCTATCCCGTGGTGTTGGAAGCGACGGAAACCGGCCCATCGACCGCGCTTGCCGGCATGATTTCGATCCTGCCGCTGGGTTCGGCGATGGTATTGCTGCTGGCGGTGATCGGACTGGTCTTCGTCGCGACCACTTACGATTCGGCCGCCTATACGCTGGCGGCGGGCGCTACCCGCTATCTGAAAGCCGACCAGCATCCCGCGCGGCTGCATCGGGTATTCTGGGCCTTTGCCCTTGGCTCGCTTCCCCTCAGCCTGCTGTTCCTGGGTGGACTGCGGGAGCTGCAGACCGCTTCCTTGCTGGCCTCGCTGCCGATCCTGCTGGTCTACGGCGCGCTCGCCGTCTCCATCCGGCGCATGCTCGACCGGGCTCGCGACCTCCAATGAGAATCACTTATGTCGACCGAAACTATTGTTCTTGACGCCGGAATGGGCAGGACCTTGTCCCAGCGCGGTGTCGACATACCACCGACGATCTGGTCAGCCAACGCCTTGCTCGTGGCGCCGGAAACCGTCGTTGAAATCCACCGCGAAAATATCGCCGCCGGCGCAGGGATCATCACCGCCAATACCTATGGCGTGATTCGCGGAGACCTCGAAAAGATCGGGCTGGGCGCGCGCACGGTCGAACTGAACAGGCTTGCCGCCGACCTGGCCCGGCGGGCGCGCGCGGAAACAGGCGCCGATGTGCGGATAGCCGGATCCCTGCCGCCGCTGAACGGAAGCTACCGGCCTGATCTGGTCCTTGATCGGGATGTGCTATTGCCCCTGTATCGGGAACAGGTCGCCGCGCTGGCGCCACTGGTTGACCTTTTTATTTGCGAGACGATGTCCCATTCCACGGAAGCGCTCGCCGCCGCCGAGGCCGCCACCGAAAGCGGAAAGCCCGTGTTCGTGGCGTTCACTCTTGACGATGATCGCGAGGCCTGTCTGAAAAGCGGCGAACCGCTCGCTTCCGTTTGCGAACTGCTGCGGGATTTCAGGCCTGACGGAATCCTGGCGAATTGCTGTCTGCCGGAACGGATCAGCGCCGCCGTTCCCGTTCTGGTCAAGACCGGCGTATCCACGGTCGGCGGCTATGCGAATGCTTTCACCCGTATTCCCAAAGACTGGCTGCTTGACGGGCCCAAGGAGACCGATGGGCGCCTCAGGACAAGAGAAGATCTCACGCCCGAGCGCTATGCCGACTTCGTCGAGCAATGGCTGGATCTCGGGGCGAACCTGGCGGGCGGCTGCTGCGGCACCACGGCCGAACATATCGACGAAATTCGAACGCGGGTGGCCCGGCGTGGTAATTCGTCCGACCCGAAACGGACAGGCGCCGGCCGAAAAGCCTAGTCTTCTTCGTTCTCGACTTCGACTTCGACTTCGACTTCGGGGCGGTCGACGAGTTCGACCCAGGCCATGGGGGCGCTGTCGCCATCGCGATAGCCGCATTTGAGGATGCGGATATAGCCGCCGGGGCGATCCTGGTAACGCGGGCCGAGTTCAGTGAAAAGCTTGCCCACGGTGGCCTTGTTACGCACGCGGCGGAAGGCCAGGCGGCGGTTGGCTACGCTGTCTTCCTTTGCCAGGGTGATGAGAGGTTCGGCGACAGTGCGCAATTCCTTCGCCTTGGCCAGCGTCGTCTTGATGATTTCGTGTTCCACCAGCGACGTGGTCATGTTGCGAAACATGGCGGTGCGATGTGCGCTGTCCCGGCTGAAACTGCGGCCGCTTTTTCGATGACGCATTTGCTGAACCTCTTTCTCGCCTCAGGCGACCCGGTCGTCGGACTTCAGCCGCGCGGGCGGCCAGTTTTCCAGCCGCAGGCCTAGTGAAAGTCCGCGGGTGGCGAGCACGTCCTTGATCTCGGTCAGGGACTTCTTGCCGAGGTTGGGCGTGCGCAGCAATTCCACTTCCGAGCGCTGGATCAGATCGCCGATGTAATAAATGTCTTCCGCTTTCAGGCAGTTGGCCGAGCGTACGGTCAGTTCGAGGTCGTCCACCGGACGCAGGAGAATGGGATCGATCTCGTCCTCGCGCTGGGACGGCTCGTTGACGATTTCGCTCTGGAAATCGACGAACACAGCCAACTGGTGTTGCAGGATCGTGGCGGCATGGCGGATGGCCTCTTCCGGATCGATCGTGCCATTGGTTTCCAGATCGATAATGAGCTTGTCGAGGTCGGTGCGTTGCTCGACCCGGGCGTTATCGACCGAATAGGAAATCCGCACGATCGGGCTGTAGGACGCATCGAGCAGCAATTTGCCCACCGCGCGGGTTTCGTCGTCCTCGCCGATGCGCGAATCCGCCGGCGAATAGCCGCGGCCCGCGCGCACGGTCAGGCGCATGTTCAATTCGCCTTCGTCATTCAGATGGGCGATTTCATGGTCGGGATTGACGATCTCGACGCCGTGGGTCGTCTCGATATCCGCGGCGGTGACCAGGCCCGGACCCTTGCTCTTGAGTTCGAGCACGGCTTCCTGGCGGTCGCTCAGAACGATGGCGATGCCTTTCAGGTTGAGCAGGATTTCCACCACGTCCTCGCGCACGCCTTCGATCGTGCTGTATTCGTGCACCACTCCATCGATCTCGACTTCTTCGATCGCGCTGCCCGGCATGGACGAAAGCAGGATCCGGCGCAGGGCATTACCGAGGGTATGCCCGAAACCCCGCTCCAGCGGCTCCAGCACCACGCGCGAGTGGTACTTGTCGAATTCGTCTACCTGCACCACTCTCGGGGTGAGGAAATCTGCTAAGGATATCTGCATGAAATCTACCTATGCCAAAATTCAGCTTGGTTGCTACTTGGAGTACAACTCCACGATCAGGTTCTCGTTGATGTCCGGCGGCAGTTCGGCGCGGTCAGGCACGCGGGTGAACTGACCTTCCATCTTCCCGGAATCGACCGAAACCCAATCCACTTCTGTCCTTTGAGCGGCCAGTTCCATCGCGGATTTAACTCGCAATTGCTGTTTCGCCCGTTCCCGCACAGCGACGACGTCGCCTTCGTTGACCTGGTAGGAAGGAATATTCACCAGTTCGCCGTTCACGCTGATCGACTTGTGGGACACGAGTTGCCGCGCTTCGGCGCGGGTCGAGCCGAAGCCCATGCGATAAACCACGTTGTCGAGCCGGCATTCGAGCAGTTGCAGCAGATTCTCGCCGGTCGCGCCCTTGCGCCGCGCCGCTTCCTTGTAATAGCCGCGGAACTGCTTCTCGAGAACGCCGTAGGCGCGACGCACCTTCTGCTTCTCGCGCAATTGCACGCCGTAGTCCGACAGCCGTCCCCGGCGCTGTCCGTGCTGACCGGGAATGGTGTCGGTCTTGCATTTGCTGTCGATGGGGCGAACGCCGCTTTTCAGAAACAGGTCGGTGCCTTCCCGGCGGGACAACTTGCATTTGGGGCCCAGATATCTGGCCATGTTCAGTCTCTCCTGTTGCTCTTCACAAAGTTCCCGCTACGCGTTACACGCGCCGCTTCTTCGGCGGGCGGCAACCGTTGTGAGGAATGGGAGTCACGTCGGTAATATTGTTCACGCGCAGACCGCAGGCATTCAGCGCGCGCACAGCGGATTCGCGGCCCGGCCCGGGTCCGTTGACCTTCACGTCCACGTTTTGCATGCGATACAACTCAATGGCGGTGCGGCCGGCTTTCTCCGCGGCAACCTGGGCCGCGAAAGGCGTGCTCTTGCGCGAGCCGCGGAAGCCCGAGCCGCCCGCGGTCGCCCAGGTCAGGGCGTTGCCCTGGCGGTCGGTCACGGTAATGATCGTGTTGTTGAAAGACGCGTGAATGTGGACAACGCCGTCGGAGACTTCGCTGCGCGCTTTCTTGCGTCCTGTCTTGGCTCCTGGTGTTGCCATGATTTACTTCCTGATCGGCTTGCGCGGACCCTTGCGGGTGCGGGCATTGGTCTTGGTGCGCTGTCCGCGCACCGGCAGCGAACGGCGATGCCGGATGCCACGATTGCAGCCGAGGTCCATCAGCCGCTTGATGTTCATGGAGGTTTCCCGCCGCAGGTCGCCCTCGGTAGGAACCTTGACGACCTCGGCCCTGATCGAATCGAGCTGTTCCGGACTCAGTTCGCTGGTGCGGGTCGAAGGCTCGATGCCGGCGGCCTTGCAGATCGCGCCGGCCAGGGTCGAACCTATGCCATAGACATATCGCAGGGAAATCACGATATGTTTGTTGTCCGGTATGTTGACTCCGGCAATACGTGCCATAAATTCACTCCATCTCTTGCGTCTTGCCTAGCCCTGCCTCTGCTTGTGGCGGGGCTCGGCGCTGCAGATCACGCGGATCACGCCGTTGCGCTTGATGATCTTGCAGTTTCGGCAAATCTTTTTAACGGATGCTCGCACCTTCATGTTCTCGACCTCCTGCTAGATTCCCGTCCGGCCATAGGCGCCGAGCCTGGATTTCTTCATCAGCGAGTCGTATTGATGGGACATCAGGTGAGACTGCACCTGGGACCAGAAATCCATGGTAACGACGACTGAAATCAGCAATGCCGTGCCGCCGAGATTGAACGGCACATTGGCCAGCATCTGCATGAAATTCGGCAGCAGACAGACCAGCGTGATATAGATCGCGCCGAACATGGTCAGGCGGGTAATCACGCCGTCGATGTATTTCGCGGTCTGTTCGCCGGGCCTGATGCCCGGTATGAAGGCCCCGGAGCGGCGCAGGTTGTCGGCTACGTCCCGCGGATTGAATACCAGCGCGGTATAGAAAAAACAGAAGAAAATGATCATCGCGCTGAAAATGATGATGTATAGCGGCTGGCCGGGACCGATCAGCAGCGCCAGGTCCTGCAGCCACTCGGCGCCTTCGGACTGGCCGAACCATTGCCCGAGCGAGGCCGGGAACAGCAGGATGCTGCTGGCGAAAATCGCCGGAATCACACCTGCCATGTTGATCTTCAGCGGCAGATGGCTGGCCTGGGCCTGGTACATCTTGCGGCCCTGCTGGCGCTTGGCGTAGTTCACTGTTATGCGGCGCTGGGCCCGTTCGACGTAAACGATGCAACCGACCACGCCGACGGCGATCAGGCCGACCACGAGCAGCAATACGCCGTTGATCTGGCCTTCATATGCCTGGGTCAGCGAGGTGCCTACCGCCGCCGGAAAGCCCGCGACGATGCCCGCGAAAATCAGCATGGAAATGCCGTTGCCGACGCCTTTCTCGGTGATCTGTTCGCCCAGCCACATCAGGAACATGGCGCCGGTCACCAGCGAAATGATTGCGGTGAGCGTGAACGCCAGGCCCGGGTTGTAGGCAAGCGGCGTGAGCAGGCCCATGGTCATGCCGGTGCCTTGCACGGTGGCCAGGCCCAATGCGCCCCAGCGGGTGTATTGCGTGATCTTGCGGCGTCCCGACTCGCCTTCCTTCTTCAACTGGTCAAGTTGGGGGCTGACCGCGGTCAGCAATTGCATGATGATCGAGGCGGAAATGTAGGGCATGATGCCGAGCGCGACGATACTCATGCGCTCGAGGGCGCCGCCCGAGAACATGTTGAACAGGTCGGCGAAAGTGCCTTCGTTCTGGGAGAAGAACGCCTGCAACTGGATCGGGTCGATTCCGGGCACGGGGATATGAGTGCCGACGCGATAGACGAAAATCGCGAACAGCAGGAACAGCAGGCGCGCCTTCAATTCGCCGAGGCCGGCGCCGATGTTCTCTGGGCTGAATCCTGGTTTCTTCGCCATTGCCGATTACCCGGTTTTGGTTTCGCCTTCGTCCGCGGCCGCATCCCAGTCGCCGACGACCTTGCCGCCGGCGGCCTCGATCGCCGCTTTCGCGCCCTTGCTCACCCGCAATCCCTGTACGGTAAGCGACTTCGTGACTTCGCCGGACAGCATGATCCGGGCGCGCTTGACATTGGCGCGCACGATGCCCGCCTTGCGCAAGGCGGCCAGATCGATGACTTCAGCGTCGATCCCGTTCAGTTCGCCGGTGCGCACTTCCGCGGTAACGCGGCCGACCCGCGAGGTAAAGCCGAATTTAGGCAGGCGCATCTGCAATGGCATCTGCCCGCCTTCGAATCCCGGCCGCACACCGCCGCCGGAACGGGACTTCTGACCCTTGTGGCCCTTGCCGCAGGTCTTGCCGTAACCGCTGCCCGTGCCGCGCCCGACGCGCTTTCTCGTCTTGCTGCTGCCGGGGGCCGGTTTCAATTCATTCAGTCGCATTTGCGCACTCCGGAATTCGCTCTGCTACTTCGCTTGCCTATGTGACTTCCACGGCGAGCAGATAACTGATCTTGTTGATCATGCCGCGTACGGCCGGCGTGTCTTCCAGTTCGACCGTATGGTGCATGCGCCGCAAGCCGAGGCCTTTCAGGCACAGCTTGTGTTTCGGCTGAATACCGATCGGACTGCGCACCAGCGTTACCTTGACGGTGTCTTTCGCTTTCTTTGCCGCCATGACCTCAGCCCAGGATCTCTTCGGGAGTCTTGCCGCGCCGCAACGCGACCTCCTCCGGTGAACGCATTTCCTTCAAGCCCTTGAACGTCGCCCGCACCACGTTCACCGGATTGGTGGAGCCGTAGCACTTGGCGAGCACGTTCTGTACGCCGGCAAGTTCCAGAATCGCGCGCATGGCGCCGCCGGCGATAACGCCGGTGCCTTCCGACGCCGGCTGCATGTACACTTTCGAAGCCCCGTGCCGGGCCTTGATCGGATATTGCAGCGTGTTCCCGTCCAGGTTCACGTTAATCATGTTGCGGCGCGCCGCTTCCATGGCCTTCTGGATCGCCAGGGGCACTTCCCGGGCCTTGCCGCGGCCGAAACCGACCCGGCCGTTGCCGTCGCCAACGGCGGTCAATGCGGTGAAGCCGAAGATCCGGCCGCCTTTAACCACCTTGGCGACACGATTGACCTGGATCAGCTTCTCCTGCAGACCCTCTTCGTTCTTTTCCGCCTCTTCTCTGAATGCCATGTCGTATTCCTAGAATTTCAGGCCGCCTTCCCGCGCCGCCTCGGCCAGGGCCTTGACGCGGCCGTGGTAGGCGTAGCCGGAGCGGTCGAAAGCCACGGTATCGATGCCGGCGGCCAACGCGCGCTCGGCGATTAACTTGCCCACATTACCGGCTGCCTCGACATTCCCGGTTGCGCCGCCGCGCTGTTCTTTCTCGATGGTCGAGGCGCTGACGAGCACTCTGGCGCCGCCCGGCGCGAAGATCTGGGCGTACATATGCCTGGGCGAGCGAAATACGCACAGGCGATTCATTTCCTTTTCCCGAATGCGCGCCCTGGCTTTTCGCGCCCGGCGCAGACGGGCGTCTTTTTTCACACTCATCGCTTAACGCCCTTACTTCTTCTTGGCCTCTTTCGAGAACACGCGCTCGCCCACATAACGTATGCCCTTGCCCTTGTAGGGCTCCGGCGGCCTGAACTTGCGAATCTCGGCAGCCACCTGGCCCACCTTCTGCTTGTCCGCGCCACTGACGACGATTTCCGTCTGCGATGGCGTTTGCACCGTGATGTCCTGGGGAACGGCATAGTCGATCGGATGCGAAAAACCCACCGTCAAATTCAGTTTCGAACCCTGGGCCCTGGCGCGATAGCCGACGCCGCGCAGTTCCAGCCGCTTCTCGAAGCCTTCGGAAACCCCGGTCACCATATTGCGCAACAGCGCGTGAATCGTTCCCACCATGGCATTGGCCCGGCGTGAATTTTCACGCGCGACCACGCGCAGGCCGTCTTCGCCCTGCTCGACCTGCACTTCGCCCGGCAAGGCGAGTTGCAGGTTGCCCTTGCCGCCCTTGACCGATACTTCCGCGTCGCGCAAGGTCGCTTCCACTCCCTGGGGAACCTGCACCGGGTTGTTGGCCATTCTCGACATCTTCTACTCCTGTCAGAAAACCGTGCAGATCACTTCGCCGCCGATACCGGCCGCGCGCGCCTGCTTGTCGGTCATCAGGCCGAGATTGGTCGACATGATCACCGTGCCGAGACCGGCGCGATTGCTCGGCAGATCGTCCTTGCCACGATAGGCGCGCAGGCCCGGCCGGCTGATCCGCCTGATCTCCTCGATCGCGGGCTGGCCGTTCACGTATTTCAGCGCAACTTCCAGTTCCGGCCTGCCGCCGGCGTCGTGCACCTCGAAGCCTGTGATATAGCCTTCTTCAAGCAACAACTTCGAGATCGCAACCTTGATCTTCGAAGACGGGCAACGAATGGTTTCCTGATTCACCATCTGCGCGTTGCGGATGCGAGTCAGGTAATCGGCGATGGGGTCGGTCATGGTCATATCGTATTTTTCCTACCAGCTCGCCTTTACCAGTCCGGGCACATCGCCGCGCATGGCGACTTCACGCAACTTGTTGCGGCACAGGCCGAACTTGCGGAATACGCCGCGGGGCCGGCCGGTCAGCCGGCAGCGCCGCACGAGGCGCACCGGCGAAGAATTGCGCGGCAGCTTCTGCAACTTGATCTGCGCTTCCCATTTCTCTTCGCTGCTGGCCTTGGAGTCGGCCAGTACCGCCTTGAGCGCGGCACGGCGGGCGGCGTATTGCTTTACCGTCCTGATGCGCTTCGCTTCTCTGGCGATCATCGAAGTTTTTGCCATTGTCTGGTCTCCGCGGGCCCCTGTTTCGGGCCCGTCTCAATTCGCGAGTCCGGTCAGGCCGCCGCGCTCATGCCCCGGAAGGGGAAGCGCATGGCGGCGAGCAGGGCCCGCCCTTCTTCATCGGTTCCGGCGCTCGTCGTGATGATGATGTCGAGCCCCCGGATCTTGTCGATCTTGTCGTAGTCGATCTCCGGAAAGATGATCTGTTCGCTGACGCCCATGGCGAAATTGCCGTTGCCGTCGAACGATTTCGGATTCAGGCCGCGAAAGTCCCTGATGCGCGGAATGGCGATGCTCACCAGCCGCTCGAGGAACTCGTACATGCGCTCTCCCCGCAAGGTCACCTTGCAACCGATGGGCCAACCTTCGCGGATCTTGAATCCGGCGATGCTCTTGCGCGCCTTGGTGATGACCGGCTTCTGGCCGCTGATCGCCTGCATGTCGGCGCTCGCATATTCGAGCAGTTTCTTGTCCGCCACGGCGCCGCCGAGTCCCATGTTGAGCACGACCTTGATCACTTTCGGCACGCGCATGGGATTGTCGTAGCCGAACTGTTTCACCAGTTCCGGCGTCACTTCCTGCTTGTAAAATTCTTTGAAATTCGCCATCGAATCAGTCTATGTCTTTTCAGTTTATGACTTCTCCGGTCGATTTGAAAAAGCGGATCTTGCCGCCCTCGTCATCGACCCGGATGCCGACCCGGTCGGCGGCTCCCGTATCCGGATTGAAGATCGCGACGTTGGATATATGCAATGGAGCCTCTTTCTCCACGATTCCGCCCGGCTGGCCCAGGTTGGGGTTCGGCCGGGTGTGCCGCTTGATCATGTTGACCCCCGCGACGATGACCTTGTCATCGCCCACCATGCGGGTGATCGTGCCGCGGGTACCCTTGTCCCGGCCGGCAATCACGATCACTTCGTCATCTCTTCTCAGTTTGCGCATAGCTTCCAGTTCCGAACGGCCCCGACGACTCGCGGGCCGGTTACAGCACCTCCGGGGCGAGCGAGATGATTCGCATGAATCGTTCGTCGCGCAGTTCCCGCGTTACCGGACCGAACACCCGGGTGCCGATGGGCGCCTGCTGGTTGTTCAGCAAGATTGCGGCATTGTCGTCGAAGCGGATCAGCGAGCCGTCGCCGCGGCGCACGCCCTTGCGGGTACGCACCACCAGGGCGTCGAGCACCTGGCCTTTCTTCACGCGTCCGCGCGGGATCGCTTCCTTCACGGTTACCTTGATGATGTCGCCGATATGGGCATAGCGCCGGTGGGAGCCGCCAAGCACCTTGATGCACATGATCCGGCGTGCGCCGCTGTTGTCGGCTACGTCCAGGTAGGATTGCACTTGAATCATCGTTCAGCTCCAGCCACATACAAGGATTCAGACTCGCGTCGCCCGCTTGTCGATCGAAACCAGCGCCCAGGATTTCGTACGCGAAATCGGCCGCACTTCCCGGATCGTCACTTCATCGCCGGGCAAACATTCGTTGTCCGCATCGTGGGCCGCGATCCTGGTGGACCGTTTGACGATTTTCCCGTACACCGGGTGCTTTACGCGCCGCTCCACCAGCACCACGATGGACTTGTCCATCCGGTTGCTGACGACCTTGCCCGATGCCGTGCGTCCCTTGCCCTGTTCTACATTGATTTCTGTCATTCGCTTTCTTCCGTCGCCGCCAGCACCGCTGCCGCGGCCGCCTTCTCGGCGAGCAATGTCTTCACCCTGGCGATGTCCTTGCGTACCGCGGTCGCCAGGTGCGGCTGACCGAGTTGTCCGGTCGCCTTCTGCATGCGGTAATTGAACTGCTCCTCGTGCAATTGCTCCAGCCGGCTTTGCAGTTCGCCCATGGTCAGTTCTCTCAATTCGCCTGGCTTGTTCATGATCACATCACCGACCGCTTCACGAAACTGGTGCGGAAAGGCAGTTTGGCCGCGGCCAGCGAAAACGCGTCCCGCGCGAGTTCCTCGTCGACTCCTTCGATCTCGAACATGATGCGTCCCGGCTGAATCTGGGCGACCCAATATTCGACGTTGCCCTTGCCCTTGCCCTGCCGCACTTCGAGCGGCTTCTGGGTGATCGGCTTGTCGGGGAACACTCGAATCCAGATCTTGCCGCCCCGCCGCACCCGGCGCGTCATCGCCCGCCGCGCCGCCTCGATCTGGCGCGCGGTCAGGCGCCCGCGAGTGACGGCCTTCAGCCCGAACTGGCCGAAATCAACCGTACTGCCGCGGTGGGAAAGACCCCGGTTGCGGCCCTTGTGCATCTTGCGATATTTGGTTCGCTTCGGCTGTAACACGACTTTTTCCTGTTTCTATGCCTGACCCGCCCGGGCACGGGGCGCCGCCATGGCCTCATCGAGATCCATTACTTCACCCTTGAATATCCATACCTTGACCCCGATCACGCCATAGGTCGTGCTCGCTTCCGAGGTCGCATAATCGATATCCGCGCGAAAGGTGTGCAGCGGCACGCGGCCTTCGCGATACCATTCGGAGCGGGCGATCTCGGCGCCGCCGAGGCGGCCGCCCACTTGCACCTTGATGCCTTCGGCGCCCTGGCGCATGGCATTCTGCACCGCCCTTTTCATCGCCCGGCGGAACATGACCCGGCGTTCGAGTTGCTGGGCCACGCCGTCCGCGACGAGTTGCGCATCGAGATCGGGCTTGCGGATTTCCTCGATGTTGACCTGTACGAGTTTCTGATCGAGTTCCATCAGTTTCGCCAGCGCCGAGCGCAGTTTTTCCACGTCCTCGCCTTTCTTGCCGATCACGATGCCGGGCCGGGCGGTGTGGATCGTGATTCGCGCCGTCTCGGCCGGCCGTTCTATGTCCACCTGGGAAACCGAGGCATTGGCGAGTTTCTTGCGGATGTACTCGCGCACCTTCAGGTCGACGAGCAGGTTGTCCGCGTATTGTTCGCCTTCGGCGTACCACAGCGAAGAGTGCCGCTTGACGATACCGAGCCGGATCCCGGTGGGGTGTGCTTTCTGGCCCATTCAGTTCTCCTCGCCGTCGGCGACCTTGATGGTGATATGGCAGGAGCGCTTGAAAATGCGGTCCGCCCGGCCTTTTGCCCGCGGCCTGATGCGCTTCAGGGTGCGCGCTTCGTCCACACAGATCGTCGCCACCTTCAATTCATCGACGTCCGCGCCTTCGTTGTGCTCGGCGTTGGCGATCGCCGAATTCAGCAACTTGCGGATGATCGCGGCCCCCTTCCGGGTGCTGAAGGTCAAAAGCTGCAGGGCATCTTCGACCTGCTTGCCGCGAATCTGGTCCGCCACCAGCCGCGCTTTCTGCGCGGATATCCGGGCGCCTTTCAATCTTGCCGCAACGATCATTACCGTCTCTCCTACCGCCGCTTCGCCTTCTTGTCGGCGACGTGACTGCGATAAGTGCGCGTCAGGGCGAATTCGCCGAGCTTGTGGCCGACCATGTCCTCGCTGACGAATACCGGCACGTGCTGGCGGCCGTTATGCACGGCGATCGTCAGTCCGAGCATTTCGGGCGAGATCATGGAACGGCGCGACCAGGTCTTGATCGGACGCTTGTCGTTGTTTTCCACGGCCTTCTGCACCTTCCTCATCAGGTGAAGATCGATGAACGGGCCTTTTTTCAATGAACGTGGCACTTGAATTCCTCTACGCGTGTCGCTCTTTTGGCTCTGGGGCAGGCCTAGCGGCTCGACTTCCTGCGCCGCACGATCAACTTGTCGGTGCGCTTGTTCGATCGGGTCTTGTAGCCCTTGGTCGGTACGCCGGTGGGCGATACCGGATGACGGCCGCCGGAAGACTTGCCTTCGCCGCCGCCATGAGGGTGATCGACCGGATTCATGGCCACGCCGCGCACGGTGGGCCGCACGCCGCGCCAGCGATTGGCGCCGGCCTTGCCGAGGGAGCGCAGGCTGTGTTCGGAATTGGACACCACGCCAAGGGTCGCGCGGCATTCCGCGAGCACCTTGCGCATTTCGCCCGAACGCAGGCGCAAGGTCGCATATTTGCCTTCCCGCGCCACGAGTTGTACCGACGCGCCCGCGCTACGGGCAATCTGGGCGCCTTTGCCGGGCTTGAGTTCAACGCAATGCACGGTGCTGCCGAGCGGTATGTTGCGCATGGGCAGGCAATTTCCGGGCTTGATCGGGGAATCCTCTCCCGAAATCACCGTGTCGCCCGCCTGTACCCGCGCCGGCGCGATGATGTAACGGCGCTCGCCGTCGGCGTACAGCAACAATGCGATATTGGCCGAGCGGTTGGGATCGTATTCGAGACGCTCGACGGTGGCTTCAATGTTGTCCTTGTCGCGGCGGAAGTCGATGATTCGATATTTCTGCTTGTGGCCGCCGCCGGCATGGCGGCGGGTAATGCGGCCCTGGTTGTTGCGGCCGCCTGTCTTCGGCTTGGGGGCGGTAAGCGGCGCATAAGGCGCGCCCTTGTGCAATTCGGGATGGCGCACCTTGACGACGAATCGGCGTCCGGGCGAGGTCGGTTTACATTTGACTACGGGCATGACAGCAACTCCGCTCCTAACCAATTCCCGCCAGATCGATTTCGTCGCCTTCCTGCAGCCGCACGTAGGCCTTGCGCCAATCCGGGCGCTTGCGCGGGCGGCCGCGCGCGGCGCCCTTGACCTTGCCTTTTACGTTGAGAACCTGCAGATCGGTGACGACCACATCGAAAATGGTTTCCACCGCGGACTTGATTTCCGCCTTGGTCGCGTCCCGCGCAACCTTGAAGGCGTACTGGTTGTTTTCGTCGCCGGCTATGGCAGTCTTCTCGGACACAT
Source organism: uncultured Pseudohongiella sp. (assembly GCA_964622925.1). GTDB lineage: Bacteria > Pseudomonadota > Gammaproteobacteria > Pseudomonadales > Pseudohongiellaceae > UBA9145. The sequence goes on from CAZUSL010000209.1 coordinate 18,486, forward strand.
GTGGCGCCAGCAATACCTGATACATGCGTTCCCGGTTCATGACAGCATCCCTTCAATCTGTTTCATGGCCGGGACCGTACACAGCACTTTTTCGAAACCGATCAGGCTGACCGGATCGATGGCCTGGGCGTCGAGCACATCGACCTTGTGCAGGTTGCGCGCGGCGAGATAGAGATTCTGTTCGACCTGCTCGGCGACGATGAGCACGTTTTCGAGTTCGAATTCCTTGAGTCTGGCGACGAGATCCCTTGTCTTGTGGGTTTCGAGAACGAAATCGTCGACCACGATCAGGCGTTCCTGCCGGATCAGTTCGGACAGGATGCATTGCATGGCCCGCCGATACATCTTGCGATTGAGTTTCTTGCTGTAATCCCGCGGGCGGGCTGCGAAGGCGCGGCCGCCGCTGCGCCAGATCGGAGACCGGATGGTGCCGGCCCGGGCGCGGCCGGTGCCTTTCTGCCGCCAGGGCTTGCGGCCGCCGCCGTTCACTTCGGCGCGATTCTTCTGTTTTACGCTGCCCTGACGCGCGCCGGCAAGATAGGTAACGACCGTCTGATGCACCAGCGGCTCATTGAATTCCCTGGCAAAGGCCTCGTCGGGAAGGGATATCTTTTTCCGGGTCTTCTTGCCCGGCACCGTCAAGGCCAGTTCCATGATCAGCTCGCTTGCGTCGATTTCACGGCGGGCCGCACGATGACCCGGGAACCTGTCGCGCCGGGCAATGCGCCCTTGATGAGCAGGAGGTGATTTTCGAGGTCCACCCGCACCACTTCGAGGCTTTGCACGGTCTTGCGCACATTGCCCATCTGCCCGGCCATTTTCTTGCCCTTGAAGACCTTGCCCGGGGTCTGGCATTGGCCGATAGAGCCGGGGGCGCGATGAGACAGGGAATTGCCGTGGGTCGCGTCCTGCATGCTGAAGTTGTGCCGCTTGACCGTGCCCTGGAAGCCCTTGCCCTTGGAGACGCCGGTCACGTCGACTTTCTGTCCGGCCTCGAACAGGTCGACCTTGATTTCGCTGCCGGCGCCGAGGTCGCCGAGGTCGAGACCTTCGGTGCGGAACTCCCACAGACCCTCGCCGGCTTCGACGCCGGCCTTGCGGTAATGCCCCGCCTGGCTTTTGTTGACGCGCGAAGGCTTGCGCCCGCCCATGGTGACCTGGACCGCGCTATAGCCGTCCGTCTCGGGCGTCTTGATCTGGGTCACCCGATTCGGCTGCACTTCCACCACGGTCACGGGCACGGAGACGCCGTCATCCGTGAAGACGCGGGTCATCCCGCTCTTGCGACCGACTAGTCCTAACGACATTTGCAATACACCTCTTCGTGCACGGGGCTGAAACCCTCTCTGGCCGCTGCTGCGTTACACCTGGCGCGATATCACTCGGATATTCGTGAAATCAGTGCGCCAGAACTTTTCGCTAAAAAAAGGGCAACAGGGACTGATTACCTGTTGCCTGGTTTGTTCGGTCCGCCTATTGCAGACTGATTTGTACTTCGACCCCGGCCGCCAGATCGAGCTTCATCAAGGCGTCGACGGTCTTTTCCGTGGGCTCGACGATATCCAGCAAACGTTTGTGCGTGCGAATCTCGTACTGGTCCCGCGCATCCTTGTTCACGTGCGGTGAAATCAGCACGGTGAAACGCTCCTTGTGGGTCGGCAGGGGGATCGGTCCCTTCACCTGCGCCCCGGTGCGCCTCGCCGTGTCCACGATCTCCCGCGTGGACTGGTCGATCAGGCGATGATCGAAGGCCTTGAGCCGGATCCTGATTCGTTGATTCTGCATTTGCGGCTGAGATTCACCTGCCCAAAAAGGCGCACATTTTGAGGGCTTGAGATATGGGTGTCAAGGCAAAAAGCAGCAAAAAAAACAAAATCGGCATATTCCGCGATCGAGTCGCGGCCGGTCCTCAGTTGCCGATCAGCGGAAAAGCGGTGAAGACCCCGCCGGCGAAAGGCAGGGCGGCCGCGGAAACGCCGCTTTCGCACGACAGCGTCACCGATCCGCCGGCGAAGCCGTCCGGCAACTCGAACAGGTCGTCCAGGAAACGCACCGCCGTCGAGCCGGCGGCAATGCGGATG
>CAZUSL010000210.1:0-6602 GCA_964622925.1 uncultured Pseudohongiella sp.
TATTGCGCGCCGGCTTCGCACAGGCAATGTACATATCAACGGCGCCGGGCCGGATTTCGCCGCGCCATTCGGCGGCTACAAGAAATCCGGCAACGGCCGCGAATGGGGCGTCGAAGGCTTCGAGGAATTCCTCGAAACCAAGGCCATCATGCGGGTAGCCTAGCGGCTGGGTGAGGCCCGGCCGGGCGCAGCCGACGAAAAGCGCTCACGCCCCCTCCTGTCCCATGGCGCGCTTCGGCCCAGCCATGTCCTGGCTGGAACGGCTATGGAATCCCCGAAAAAAAGCAGTGACCGGACGAGGCCGGTCACTGCTTTGGCAATAGAAGCATTCCTTTCTTCGACGCCCTTTCCTACCCTTCTCCAAGCGACAGGGTCACACTGCCGTAAAAGAATCGTCCGACATTGTCGAAAATACCGCTGCCCGCGCCCGTGCCGGTAAGACCGAATGGCATGTCTTCGTCGAAGAGGTTGTCGACGCCGACGGTGAATCGAACATTGTCGGTCAAGTCGTAGCGGAAATTGAGATCGGTATACCAGGTATTGTCCGTGAACAGTGGATCCTGGGCATCCGGATTGACCGCCAGATCTTCCAGGTCGATACGCGCCATCGACTCGATGTAGCGGGTGGACCAGTTGACGCTGAGCGGGCCGCGATAGTAGGAGATGTCGACCTGGCCCGAGAATTCCGGGTCACCGAGACCGCCGGCGTCTTCTTCCTTCAAATCGGGGTCGGACTGGAACGGGAAACTGGTGAGGTTTTCCAGCCAGGTCGCGATCATGCGCAGGCGCAGGTCGCCGCCGCGGAAGTCAAACGAGTAATTGCCTTCCACGTCGACACCGGAAGCCTCAAGCGCGGCAATGTTCTGCTGCGTCGAGACGATCAGGCTGATGTTATTGGTTTCGTCACGCGTGATGAGCCGACAAAATTCGTTGTCGATGCCGGACGGGGCGTCAACGCAGCGATTCAGGATGTCCTGGGCGGCAGGCACGCCAATGGCGTCGGTGATGGCGATATCCCAGTAATCGATCGCGATACCGAGGTTCTCGATCGGCTCAAGCACCGCACCGACGGTCCAGGACTCGCTTTCCTCTTCGGCCAGGTTCGGATTGCCGCCGGAAAGCCCCTCGCGGGTCACCTGATCCAGTGCGTCAAAGCCGGTCGGAATGCCAAGCGCGCGGCAGTTCGTTTCACGCACGTCGCGGCCGTTGCGGCCAAGGTCGAGGCGATCGTCGCTGCACGGGTCCAGTACGTTGAAGAAGTTCTGGTTCTGAGGCCCGAAGAGTTCGCCGATGTTCGGCGCCCGCACGGCTTCGGAATAGGTGCTCCTGAAACGAATCTGGTCGATCGGCGTCCATTCCAGACCCGTCTTCCAGGTAAGGGTCGAACCTATCACCGAATAATCCGACCAGCGGCCCGCGACATCGATAGCCAAGTCTCGCGCCAGGGGCACGTCGCTCAACAGCGGCAGGCGGAACTCGGTAAAGAGTTCGCTCACATCGTACTCGCCGGATTCCGGCTGAAGCACGTTCAGGAAGGTCAGACCGAGACCGTCGATCGGGTCGGGATTGTCCTTGCTCGTTTCCTTGCGATACTCGAAACCGGCGGCAAAGCCGAGAGGCCCCGCCGGCAGATCGAACAGCGAACCCGAAATCACCGCGTTGGCGACCGTTTGATCGATTTTCGCGTTGCGCACCGAGGTGACCGTAAAGTAGTCGATGGCTTCCTGGCTTACCGCGCCTGAGCCAAACAGGTTCGTCGGGACGCAACCGCCGCCAACGATTTGACCGTTGAGCGGGCGGCCCAGGCTGGTGTTGTCCGACAATGGATCGAGCGTGTGGCGGCAGACGATTTCACCCGTTGCGGGATCGACGACAGCGTCCGCCGATGCGAAGAAACGCTCGTTGACACGGTTGGCGAGATCGAATTGTTCCGACGTGCTACGGCCGTAAATCAGGTTCGCCTCGTAGCTTATCCGCTCGTTCACGGGGCCGGATACGCCAGCCACAACCCGTCCGGTCTGGCGTTCGTTGTCCTGTCCGCGCAGACCGGCATCGACGTTGAAACGGCGCAATCCAAACGAATCCACGCCGGCGTCCTGCATCAGCGCCAGCAGGTCGCCGCCCGCGAGGCCCGGAATATGGGCATTATCGGAGGCAATCCGCAGGTTGCCGTTGTTGAAGTGCGGCTGACCGGTGCCGCTGGCCCGGGAGTTTACATACTTGCCTTCGAGATGCAGCTTGTGATCGCCCACGAGCTGGTAGTCGAACAGCATATTGAACGCATAGCGCTCTCTCGGCGTCGAGAGGTTGACAAAGCTCAACAGATCGAGAAAGTCGCAACCCTCGCCGCATTCGAAGCCGCCATAGCTCGTCCCCGGGTTTTGCAGGCGAAAACTGTTCGGGCCGTCGAAAACATAGCGAACCGGATTGGAAAACGGGCTGCCGCCCAGCACGAAAAGACCGCCATTGGTGAGGAAGTCGAGACCCGCGTTGGGCATGAGGATTTCATCCGGAATGCCGTCGTGAACCACATTGCCGTTCGCATCGACGGAGTCGCCGTCGGCGGGGTTATTGACCAGGCGGGTTGGGGGAAAGCCCCTGCCAGCCGCGGTCAGGGCGCCGACTTCGCTATATTCCAATGCGGCGACCGCGTTACCGCGTCCATCGTCCAGATTGAAGCCGGCCACCAGATCGATACTGGAACGATCGAGACCGTCCCTGGATCGTCCGGTTTGCGTCTGCAACTCGACGCCCTCGAAGTCGTCCCTGAGGATGAAGTTGACCACGCCGGTTACCGCATCGGCGCCGTAAATGGCCGATGCACCGCCGGTGATCACTTCAACGCGCTCGATCAGCGAGGAAGGGATCGAGTTGACGTCCACCGCCGCCGAGCCCGCGTTGCCGGCCACATGGCGCTGGCCATTGACGAGCACCAATGTACGATCGGTGCCGAGCCGGCGCAGATCGAGCAGATTCAAACCGGCCGTACCTATGAAGCGGTCCGAGTTTTGTGTGCCGAAAGTCGTGCCCAGAGCGGGCAACTCATTCAACAGGTCTCCAATGTTGACAGAGCCCGAAACTTCGATGGACTCCGCGTCAAGCACGGTCACCGGTGTCGGCGTCACCAGCGTGTTGCGCGAAATACGCGAGCCGGTAACGACTACTTCTTCTATTTCTACCAATTCATCCCTATCCGTGGAAGGTTGCGCGACTGCGCATGGCGCGAATCCGGCAACCGCAAGCGCCCCTAATGTGAGCGCTGTCCCGAGAGCCCGGGAATGGGCAATATACGAATCGAACGATAGCTTGTTAAACATTTGAAATCCCCTTTGTGAGTGAGATGCGAGGGGATCGACGCACCGAAACGCTCGCGTCCTGGCATGGCCAGGCGAGTCATCGGCTGGTTTGAAGGCTCAACGCTTATGGCATTGAGCGTCTGGAAGCTCCCCCCGAAGCGAAGGATACTTGTTTGGGGTGTATATGCAAGCGAAAAGTGTTCCAGGCGGGCGGGGCATGCCTCGCCCCTGCGATGCGACGGACGAGGAAATCTCGATCAAGGCGATGTTGACATTTTATTGTCCACCTTCCGCTGCCCTCGCTTCCTCCGCCCTTGCGCCGCGGAGCATGTTGACCATGCCGTAGTTGCCTTCGTGGCAGGCGTATTCGTAGAGCAGGCCGGCGACCTTGGTAAGCGGGATGATGCCGGTGATGCGGTCGGTGTAGGCGGTGGGGTCTTCCACGGTAAACTCGTATTCGAGCGTAGCCTCGCCGACCCGGGTGATCCGCTCGATCAGGAACTTGTTTTCGGAAGTTCCGGCATTGCCGAAGGATTGGGTGAGTCCATTGAAGTTCCGCGTTTCCACCACCAGCGTATCGCCGTCCCAGTAAGCCCTGGAATCTCCGGACCATAGCCCGATGGCCTCATCGAGCGGCGGACGCTCGCCAAGGGGCGCGATGCGCGCGTCATGCACCATCTCGGTCATCAGGACTACATGATCGCGATTCTGAAAAATCTGCAGGTTGTTGTTATAGAGGCTCGGCACGAGCGGCGGCCCGGCGTTGAATCCCATGATGCAGCGTTCGGAAAGACCGCGGTCCTCCGGGCCGTCCTTGCCGATACCGCCGGGGATGACCCGCACCGGGCGCTCGCCTTCGATGTCGGGGGCCAAGCGTCCGTTGACCACGATTGCGCCTGCGGCGAACGCCGGCAGGCGGCCGTCGGGCGGATAAGTGATGATTGAAGTGCGCACCGCCTCGCCGATGCCGGCGGATTCGATCCAGAAATCGTTATAGGCTTCGTCAACCCCGAAATTGGGAATCGCCGCGTCGGAATTTTCATCGAATGCGTTGCGCATGGCGCGCAATCGCTCGATCTCCTCCTCGGTGAGAAATTGCCGCTCGCCATACTGCCTGGGCCTTTCAAGCGGCACGTTATAGGAGTAGTTCCAGACGCCTTGCAGATCGGGCTGGCCCCATTCGGTTCTCGGCGTCTGATAGTTCTCGGCGCCCAAGCCGATGTTGCCGAGCAACAGACCGCCCAATCCCAGGAATAGCAATTTCGTTCGCATCAGAATGTTCCCGCCATCGGATTGTGTGACTCGCCGCGTTCCAGTTTACCTGCAATTCGACGATTCGGGCATCACCGTTCTCAGTCCTGCTCTCGATCCGGCAAGGCAAAGACGAACAAGGTGTGGCCGATTCTCCCGTAACCGTTTGGAACGCCGGGCAGCCCCAACTGGCCCAGATGCGCGTTCGATCCCACCGTGCCCCTAGGCGAGATTACGGCGACATATTGCTTGCCGTCGACGCCGAAACTGATCGGCGCCATGTCGCTCAGGCCGCTCAGGATTGTCTGCCAGAGAATTTCGCCGTTGTGCTGATCGATGGCGTAGAAGCGCCGCCGGGTGTCGGCGGTGAACAGCAGTCCGCCTCCCGTGGTCAGCATGCCGTACATCGGCGTATCGATATCGAGCCGCCACAGGGTTTCCCCGGTTTCGACATCGATCGCCTCGGGCTGGCCCAGGTGCGGAACGGGGCTCGGCGCCGAGGCGATGGTGGTCGTGTTGTAGCCGGTCGCCAGTGTCGGCTCCAGCGAGGTCAGCCTGATTGTCGTGCAACGGCCATTGAACGCGGGCAGATAGTAGGCATTGGTCAAGGGGCTGTATGCGCCCTGGGGCACCTGGCGGTTTTCCTTGCAGACCGTCGCGGTATGGTCCGGATCTCCGGTCATGACTACTTCGGGATTGATCCGGTAGGCTCCGGTGGCCGGATCGTAGCTCTCGATGACGTTCTGATAGGCGGTGGGGCGGGCGTAGAGAAATTCGCCATTGCCGCGGTCGTAGGCGTAGAAGATCGCGTCCTTCGAAAAAGCGCCGATCACCAGTTGCCTGGATTCTCCGGCCTCGATGGAAGGATTGACGCCCAGCGAGTCGGGCGGCGACGGCCGCAGCGGCGAATCCACCAGGATATGATCGTAGACCGCGTCGTTGTTCCACATGTCGGTATGATGTTGCGCCCACCAGACCAGTTGCCCGGTGCCATGGTCAAGCGCAACGGTGGAGCCCTGGTACAGCCGGTCCGGCCATTCGCCGTCGGTTCCGGCCAGCGCCGGTTGTTGCGGCGCGCTCGAGCCGACGCCGAAAATGAACAGGCCGCGTTCCTTGTCGACCGCCGGGGTCAGCCAGGGCGACATGTTGCGCCTTTCTTCCAGCGGGTAGACCTGCGGGTCGTCGCCCCAGGTGCGATGCATGGGATCCTCGGGCGTCGGACTCGTGTACCAGCGCCAGAGCAACTCGCCGTTTTCGGCACTGTAGCCCGACATGTGGCAGGTCGTGGTCGAAGTCCAGGCGGTGCAATTCCAGGGCACGGTGATCACGCCGTCGAACACGACCGGCGCGCCGCTCGGCTGATCCCCGGTGCGGTAGTCCGCCACCGCCGCTTCCCAGACCAAAGCGCCGTCGGTGGGATCCAGGGCAATCAGATATCCGTCGGTCGTCGTCGTGATCAACTTGTCTTCATAGATGAAAACGCCGCGTCCCCGGTTTCGGATGAGACCCGGATCGTTTTCGTCGAAACCTTCCGGCAATGGCCGGGAAAACTCCCAGATCACGTCGCCCGTGGCGGCGTCGTGAGCCGAATGGGTCTCGTCCGGGTGCCGCAGATAAAGAACGCCGTCATAAACCGTGGGCTCGGCCTGCATGCCCGTGCCGCCCGGCCCGACCGCGTAGGACCAGGCCAGGCGCAGTTCCGAAACGTTTTCGATGTTGATCTGATCGAGCGGACTGTAGCCCCAGTTCTCGTAGTTTCCCCGCCACATGAGCCAGTCGTCCGGGTCGGGATTGTCGAGCATGTCCTGGGTGAGAGGCTGAAACTGCCGGTCCTGGGCGTTTGCCGTCACTAAGATGCCGAGGAGCAGAAAGGAATGAACCGATCTCCAGGCAATACTCATGATCAGCTCCGAACCGATGCTACGGCGCGGGCGCAACCCGTTCCAGCCAGGGGTCGAGGGTTTCCCAGTTCATCTGGAACATGTGTCCGGCGCTGTCGAGAATGGCGGCGTCGAGATCGACTTCGGCGCCGCCATTCTCGACAGCGCCGGACAC
>CAZUSL010000211.1:0-43466 GCA_964622925.1 uncultured Pseudohongiella sp.
GCGCCGATTGCAACTGCGCTTCCTGCGGGTGGATGCAATCGAGTTTGAAGCCGAGTTTCTCTTCTATCGGCGGCAGCAGGAAGGAGTCTTCCTCGCAGGCGAAACTGATCGAAGTGCCGACGCTGCCGGCGCGGCCGGTACGGCCGATGCGATGCACGTAATCGTCGGGTTCCTCGGGCAAGGTGTAATTGATTACGTGGGTGACGTCTTCGATGTGCAGCCCGCGGCCGGCCACGTCGGTCGCCACCAGCACCTGGATTTCACCGGACTTGAACTGGTTCAGCGTGCGGGTGCGCTTGTGCTGGGGAATCTCGCCGGAAAGCACGCCGCAATTGACGCCGTTGCGGAAAAGGTCGTCGGCGAGCCGGCGCACCTGGTCCCGGCGATTGCTGAACACGAGCACCCTGGAGGCGCCGGGGTCTCCGAGCAGGTTATATAAAAGGTGGTACTTGTCGGCGGTAGTGACGAGATAGACCTTTTGCTCCACGGCTTCGGCCGCCACCTGTTCCGGGTCGACTTCGACCATGACCGGGTCGAGCGCCCAGCGATCGGCGAGTTCGACGATTTCCGGCGGGAAAGTGGCGCTGAACAGCAAGGTCTGGCGGCAATCCTTCCGTGGCGTGCGCGCTACGATGCGGCGCACCTGGGGAATGAAACCCATGTCGAGCATGCGGTCGGCCTCGTCGAGCACGAGCAGCTCGATCATTCCGAGATGCAGATTGTCATTGCTGACGAAATCGAGCAGCCGGCCGGGCGTGGCGACGACGATATCGACCGGTTCGGCGTCGAGCGCCCGATGCTGCTTGCCGTAATCCTCTCCCCCGACGAGGGTTACCACGTGCAGGTCGCAGAAACGGGTCAGCGTTTCCGCGTCGGCGGCGATCTGGCCGGCGAGTTCGCGGGTAGGCGCGACGATCAGCGCCCGGGGCTCGGCAAGGTAGCGCTCGCCTTCCGGGGGATTGCTGAGCAGGTCGTTGATGATGGTTATCAGGAAGGCCGCGGTCTTGCCGGTGCCGGTCTGGGCCTTGCCGGTCACGTCGTGGCCTTGCAGGGTGTGCTGCAGGCTCTGGGCCTGGATGGGGGTGCAATGGGTGAAGCCGAGGGCGCGAATCGCTTCGCGAAGAGGCTGTTGCAGATCGAAGGCGTCGAATGTGGTCAGGCTATCGTTGATTGCTTGCATGGGGTGTAATTGTAGTCCGGCGTGTTGGCGGTGTCGCTCGTGAGCTTAAACCGGGCAGGCTTCGCAGCCTGGATCCTTTGGGAGTTTGAGGTCGCGCCATTGCATCGTGGTCGCGTCGAGGAGCAGGAGGCGGCCGACCAGCGATCGACCGATGCCGGTAATCATCTTTATCGCTTCCATGGCCTGGACGGATCCGATGATTCCGACCAGGGGCGCCATGACGCCGTTGCGCGCGCAACTCGTGTCGAGTTCGCCGACCCGGGGATACAGGCACTGGTAGCAGGGGCTTGCCGGATCGTTCGGGTCGAAGGCTGCGATCTGGCCCTGCATGCGGATGGCGGCGGCGGTTATGAGCGGCTTGCGATTGGCGATGCACGATTCGTTGATGGCGAAACGCGATTCGAAATTGTCGCAGGCGTCGAGTATGAGATCGGCCCGGGCCACCGCTTCATCGAGCCGAGCGCCTTGCAGGCGTTCATTCATGGCAGTCACTTTCACATCCGGATTCAGGCTCAGCAGCCGCTCGCGGGCGGATTCGACCTTGGCCTGGCCGAGGGATTGTTCGGCATGAGCGATCTGCCGTTGCAGATTGGTCAATTCGACGACGTCGTCATCGGCGATCGCGAGACGCCCCACGCCGGCGGCGGCCAGGTACATGGCGGCGGGACAGCCGAGCCCACCCATCCCGACGATCAGCACACCGGCGTCCACGAGTTTCCGCTGCCCGGCGATATCCATCTCCGGCAACATGATCTGGCGGCTGAAACGTAGTAACTGCTGTTCATTCATATGCGATCCGGGATTATAGATGCGTTCTCGTCAATTCCTTTTCAAGTGACGCCCATTGATCTGGCGCGGACAAGGCGGTCGTGGCCGGCGTGGTCCTTGAAGCCTTCGATATCGCGGTAGCCGGCGGTCGTGAACGACTCGGCCACCTGGGCGCGCTGGTCGAAGCCGTGTTCGAGCAACAGCAGGCCGCCGGTTTTCAGGCAACGTCTTGCCTGGACAGCGATCTGCCGGATCGCCTCCAGGCCATCGTCGCCGGCGAACAGGGCGATGGGCGGTTCCCAGGCGCAGTCGGGATGCAAGGCGGGGTCGCCGGGGGCTACGTAAGGAGGGTTGGCGACGATCAGGTCGAAACTTCCGGGCGCCAGCCCTTCGCACCAGGAACCGCGCCGGAAGCGCAGATTCCCACCGGCGAGCACGGCATTGCGGCGCGCCACGGCCAGGGCCTCCTCGCTGATATCGATTCCGAGCACCGACCAGGCCGGGTCATGGCGCGCCAGGGCGATGGCGATGGCGCCGCTGCCCGTGCCGAGATCGGCGATCCGCAGCGGCCTGCCTTGATGCGCCGCCAGTGTCGCAATCGCCAGTTCCACGAGTAGTTCGGTTTCGGGGCGCGGAATCAGCACCGCGGGATTCACTTCCAGTTCAAAATCCATGAAACCCGCGTTGCCCAGCAGATAGGCCACGGGTTCGCGCCGCTTGCGGCGTTCCAGCAGGCGGTGGAACTCGCTTTGCTCCTGTGCGCCGAGTACCCGCTCCGGCCGGGCGCGCAAGGCGCCCCGGTCGATTTGCAGCACATGTCCCAGCAACAGCTCCGTATCGAGCCGCGGGCTGTCGCTGACTTCGCGGAGCTCCCGCGACAGGTCCATGGCGCCGGCGCAGGTAATCATGGTGGCGCTCAAGAGGCGAGTCCGGCCAGCAAGTCGGTTTGATATTCGTTCAGCAAGGGTTGTATGACCGATTGCAGGTCGCCGTTCATGACTTCGGGCAAATTGTACAAGGTCAACTTGATGCGATGATCGGTAACCCGGCCCTGGGGAAAGTTGTAGGTGCGGATCTTTTCCGAGCGGTCGCCGCTGCCGACGAGCCGGCGGCGCGTGTCGGACTCTTCCTGTTGCTGGTCCGCCCTGGCCGCCTCGAGGAGCCGGGCCTGCAACAGGGACATCGCCCGCGCCTTGTTCTTGTGCTGGGAGCGCTCGTCCTGGCATTCCACCACGATTCCGGTCGGAAGATGAGTGAGGCGAATCGCCGAATCGGTCTTGTTGACATGCTGGCCGCCGGCGCCGCTGGCGCGGAAAGTGTCGATACGCAAATCGTTCCGATTCAATTCGATGTCATCGATCTCATCGGCTTCGGCCAGCACGGCGACAGTGCATGCCGAAGTATGGATGCGCCCCTGGGCTTCGGTTTCGGGAACGCGTTGCACGCGATGCGCGCCTGATTCGAATTTGAGCTTCTCGTATACGTCGCGGCCTTCGATGCGCAAGATGACTTCCTTGTAACCGCCATGCTCGCCCGGCCGCTCGCTGATGACGGCCGCGCTCCATTGCTGCAATTCGGCATAGCGCTGATACATGCGGCACAGGTCGCCCGCGAACAGCGCGGCCTCGTCGCCGCCGGTTCCGGCGCGGATTTCGAGAAAGACATTGCAGGCGTCTCTCTCGTCGCGCGGCAGCAACAGGATTTGCAGATCCTGCTCAAGCCGGTCGCGCGCCTCGCCCGAGGCGGCTACTTCCTCCTCCGCCATGGCGCGGATATCAGGATCGGCGTCGCGCCGCATTTCCTCCGCCTCGCGCAAGTCGCCGTCCACGGCCAGAAAGCGGCCGTAAGTTTGCACCACGCCCTCGAGTTCGGCGTATTCCTTCGACAATTCGCGGAATTGCGCCTGGTCCGCGATTACATCGGCATCGCTGAGCAGGCCTTCGAGTTCCTCGAAGCGTTCCCGCAATCCGTCGAGTTTTCGGCGAATGGAATCCTTCATGACTTTTGCGCGTCCTCATCGAGTTCGAACAGTTCCTGCGTTACGCGCAACAATTCATCCCTGCCTTCGGCGCTGGCCTGTTTCATGCGAACGCTGGGCGCATGAATCAGCTTGTTGGTGATCGCTCGGGCCAGGGATTCGAGCACCGTTCCGGCGTCACCGCCCTTTTCGAGTTCGCGCCGGGCCTGCTGCAACTCCGCTTCCCTGATCGCGTCCGCCTTGCCGCGCAGGCGGCGCAGGGTAGCGACAGCATTGCGCGAACGCAACTGGCCGAGGAATTTTTCCATGCCCAAGTCGATGAGGCCTCCCGCCTGCGCGGCGGCCTCGCGGCGGCTGTTTACGCTGTCCTCGATGACACTGCCGATGTCGTCGATGCCATACAGATAAGCATCCGGAATCTCGCTGACCTCAACTTCGATGTCGCGCGGAACCGCCAGGTCGACCAGCAACATCGGGCGGTGCTTGCGGCGGCGGATCGCCCGTTCCACCACGCCTTTGCCGATCAGCGGCAATTGACTGCTCGTCGATGAGATCACGATGTCGGCATCGACCAGCAATTCAGGGAGATCAGACAACAAGGCGCCGTCACCGGAGAACTTGCCGGCGAGTTGCAAGGCGTTATCGAGGGTGCGATTGGCGACGACGATGCCGCGGACTCCTTTCTCCGTGAGATGCCGCGCGGCGAGTTCGATCGTGCGGCCGGCGCCGACGAGCAGCACCCGCAAGCGCGACAGATCGGAAAATATTCGTCCCGCCAGGGTTACGGCGGCGTAGGCCACGGAGACCGGACTGGCGCCGATCGCGGTTTCGGTGCGCACTTCCTTGGCGACGGAAAAGGCCGCTTCGAAAGCCCTGGCCAGATTTCCTCCGGTCAGTTTCAGATCCCGGGAAAGCGCGTAAGCCGACTTGATCTGTCCGAGAATCTGGGGCTCGCCCAGCACCATCGAATCGAGTCCGGCGGCGACCCGCATCAGGTGCCGAACGGCCTCGCCGCCTTCGTGGAAATAGCTGCACGAGGACAGTTCGCCGGCGCTCATGCCATGGAACCCCGCCAGCCATTCGAGCGTGAGCCGATGCCGCCCGGCGGCTCTTTCCAGCTCCGGGTCCGCCTCGGCCCCGGGTTCGGTGAATCCGAGATACACCTCGGTCCGATTACAGGTCGAGACGATAACGGCCTCGTTCACACCGGGCAGCCCGATCGCTTGCCTCAAGGCGCCTGTGACTATGGCCGGGGGGAAGGCTACCCGTTCACGCAGGGATATGTTCGCGGTGCTGTGATTTATGCCTGTGACTGCCAGGTTCATCGCGATACGAGGAGTCTCCGAGCCGGAAAGGCTAAATATACCAGAGTAGCCCCGCCGCACCGTAGGCTCCGCTCGCAGTCACCTGGTGCAGACATTGTTATACTGCTTCTTTTATCCGGTATCTCCGATGAGAGTTTCGACGTTGCGCGCCGGTCTGCCTGCCGGCATTATCGTGCTGCTGGCGGCTTGCGCCTCGGAAACCGGGGTACGCGTAGCGGAAACGCCCGCCATGGAGCCTGCCGCGCAAGCTTCGATCGAGGCGCCGGCGCCTGTCGAATACGGAAGTTTCACATCCGACCAGCTTTTCCAGGCAATTTCCGGTGAATTGAGCGCGCAGCGGGGCGACCTCGAACAGGCCGCCGAAATCTATTTCGACCTGGCGACCGAAACGCGCGATGTCGGCGTCATCGAACGCGCCGTGCAATTCTCTTCGGCAATCGGCGACGGCAGGAGCTTGCTCGAACTCGGTCTGCTCTGGGCCCAGGCCGCGCCCGATATTCCCGAGCCGCATCTGCTGCTCGCGTTCCAGTTGCTTGAAGCAGGCCGGCCGGGTCAGGCGCTGTCGCATATGGAGCAGGTGCTTGAGGCCGGAGGCAGTTTCGAATTCAGCATATTGGCCTCGGCAACCGGCGGGATCGGGGGAACGCAGCGCCGTGAACTGATCGCCGGACTGCTTTCGCTCAAGGAGCGCTATCCGGACAATCGCTCGATCCGCATCGCCCTGGTGCAACTGCTGGCGCAGAACCAGGAATTTGCGGCGGCGCTGACGGAATTCGAGCAAATGAGCCAACGGGCGGAACTGACGCCCGACCTGGTGCGCTTGCACGCCCAGCTTCATACGAGCGTGGGAAGCAGCGACGGCGCGCTCGAAGCCTTGCGGGCGGGACTCGAACGGTTTCCCGAAGACCGCGAACTGCGACTGACCTATGCCCGGCTGCTGCTGCAACAACGGGAGCTGGAAGCGGCGCGGGAGCAATTCGGCATCATGCTCGCCCAGGCGCCGGATGACTGGGAGATATTGCTGTCAACGGGCCTGCTCGACCTGGAAACGGAAAACTACGAATCCGCCATCGGCATCTTCGAACATACGCTCGCGGCGGGAATGAACGAGGATGACAGTCACTTCTACCTCGGCTACGCCAACCAGCAACTCGGCGATGTTTTGGCCGCCATAGAACACTTCCGGCAGGTGCGTCAGGGCGTCGATAACTTTCTGCCGGCCCAGCAGCAGGCAACGCGGCTCTCGATTCAACTCGGCCAATTCGAGGAAGCGCACGACTGGCTGGCGCAACTCTCCCGCGGCAGCAGCAGGCTGGAAGTCCAGTTCATTTCCATGGAATCGGCGATTCTGCTGCAGGAAGGCTATCCCGAACGGGCCGGAGAACTGCTCGACCTTTCGCTGAACCGCTATCCGAACCATGCCGATTTGCTGTTCTCCAGGGTCTTCGTCCACGACACGATCGGTGACATGGCCGGCTCGGAGGCAGATCTGCAACAGATCATCCGCATGCAGCCGGACAACGCCAGGGCCTTGAACCATCTCGGCTACATGCTCGCCGATCGAACCGAACGCTACGAGGAAGCGCTTGAACTGATTGAGCGCGCGATCGCGCTCGAGCCCGAGGATCCGGCAATCATCGACAGTCTGGGCTGGGCCCAGTACAAGTTGGGAATCCTCGACCAGGCGCTGGAAAACCTGCGCCGCGCCTACGCGGCTTTCCCCGATCACGAGGTCGCCGCCCATCTCGGCGAGGTGCTTTGGGTACTCGACCGGCGCGAGGAAGCCGAGCGAATCTGGGAAGAGGCGCTGGCGGAAAATCCCGAAAGCGAATACGTCCTGCCCACCATGGAGCGGCTCAAAGGCCGCCCGTGATTTCCGCATGAGAATCGTTGCGCTTGCCGCCTTGCCGGTTGTGCTCGCCTCCTGCACAAGCGCTCCCCCGGCCGCGGAGTCCGGCGACTGGCTGCGCCAGCGCGAAAGCCTTGAGGCGCTGGACGCATGGCAATTTCGCGGGCGCGTCAACGTGCGTTATGAAAACGAATCCCACACGCTACGCATATTGTGGCGGCAGCAGCATCGCAATTACGACATCCGGCTGTGGGGTTCGCTCAACGCCGGCAACACCCGCATCGTCGGCGACCCCGAAGGCGTCACCCTGGAAGCGGACGGCGAAGTGCTGACCGCCGAAACGCCTGAAGACCTGATTCTCGAACAACTCGGCTATGAATTGCCGGTATCGCGTCTCGAATACTGGATCAGGGGCCTGCCGGCGCCGGGCGGCGAAGCGGAGCTACTGTTCAACGAACGCGATCAGTTGGCCGGGATTCGGCAGGAAGGCTGGTCGGTCAGTTATCCCGACCCGCGGCAATACGGCGAACTCAGTCTGCCCGGCGAGATCGAAGTGCTCCGCAGCGCCGATGACGTCAGGCTGCGATTCGTGGGCATGCGCTGGAGCTTTGGCGAATAGGCATGGATTCGCTCAGCCTGCTCGCGCCCGCCAAGCTCAACCTGTTCCTGCACGTTACCGGTCGCCGCGCCGACGGCTATCACGAATTGCAGACGCTGTTCCAGTTGCTCGATTACGGGGACCGGCTGCGATTCGAGTCTCGGAAGGACGGTGTCATCTCCTTGCATGTCAGGGACACCCTTCGCGGCCGCGATCTGCCGCTCGAGAACAATCTGATCCTGCGCGCCGCTTCCGAAATTGCCGGAATCAGCGGCTGCAAGGCCGGCGCGACGATCACTCTCGACAAGCGCCTGCCGGTCGGAGGCGGCCTCGGCGGCGGCAGCAGCAACGCCGCGGCCGGCTTGCTGGCCTTGAACGAACTCTGGGGACTCGGGCTGTCCGTGGACGAACTTTGCCGAATCGGTATCGGACTCGGCGCCGACGTGCCCGTTTTCATTCGCGGCCGCAGCGCATGGGGCGAAGGCATCGGCGAAATACTGGAACCGGTAGCCTTGTCCGAGCAATGGTATCTGGTCGTGACTCCGCCCTGCGAGGTGTCCACGGCTGCAGTTTTCAACGACGAAAATTTGACACGAAACTCGGCAAAGATCAGAATTGCCGACTTTCTCGCGGGACGATGCCGCAACGATTGCGAACCGGTCACGCGCCGGCTGTATCCGGCGGTCGATGAGGCCTTGTCCTGGCTCGGCCGATTCGGCGAGGCGCGCATGTCCGGAACGGGCGCCAGCGTGTTCATTCCACTGGCGGACGAAGCCGCCGGCGGAGAAATCCTGGCCGGCCTCCCCGCCGGCTGGAACGGATTCGCCGCGAAAGGCATTGAGCGTATGCAGCATGTCCGCGAGAATTAACGGTGACAGGTCGCGCACCTTGGAAACTGGTAAAATTTGCATGTTGGGGTGTCGCCAAGTGGTAAGGCACAAGGTTTTGATCCTTGCATTCGTTGGTTCGAATCCAGCCACCCCAGCCAAACACTGAAATCATCGAAAGCAAAGGGACTCTTCAAGCCCACCTGGAAGCGAATCAGCAATCGTGGCTACAAATCTCATGGTGTTCAGCGGCAATGCCAATCCGCAATTGTCGGATCGCATTGCCCGTTACATTGGCGTGCCCCTGGGCAATGCCAGCATAGACAAGTTCAGCGACGGCGAGATCTCGGTGGAACTGAACGAGAACGTCCGCGGCAAGGACGTTTTCATCATTCAGCCCACCTGCTCGCCCACCAATGACCATATCCTGGAACTGCTGCTGATCGCCGACGCCCTGCATCGCGCCTCGGCCAATCGCATTACCGCGGTGATTCCCTATTTCGGCTATGCCCGCCAGGATCGCCGCGTACGTTCGGCGCGGGTCGCCATCAGCGCCAAGGTGGTCGCCGACATGATCAGCGCCGTCGGGGTGGACCGGGTGCTTACGGTGGATCTCCATGCCGAACAGATCCAGGGTTTTTTCAGCATCCCCGTGGACAACGTTTACGGCTCGCCGGTGCTCACCGATGAAATCGAACGCCAGGACTACGACAATCTGACGGTCGTGTCCCCGGACATCGGCGGCGTGGTGCGAGCCAGGGCGGTAGCGAAACAACTCGACGTGGATCTCGCCATCATCGACAAGCGGCGGCCCTCGATGAACGAAGCCCAGGTCATGCACATTATCGGTGACGTGGACGGCCGCACCTGCCTGATCGTCGACGACCTCGTCGACACCGCAGGCACGATCTGCAAGGCCGCGGACGCCTTGAAGGAAGCCGGCGCCCAACTCGTGGTGGCCTATTGCACGCACCCCGTGCTGTCGGGCAACGCCATCGAAAACGTGGAGAATTCCAGCCTGGACGCGCTGGTCGTCACCGATACCATACCGCTGCGCGACGATGCGAAGAAATGCAAGCGCATCCGGCAATTGTCGATGGCCAGACTGCTGGCCGAATCGATTCGCCGCGTCAGCAACGAAGAATCCATCAGCGCCATGTTCGACAATACCTAGTGATGGGAGACGAAAATGTCAACGCCTGAATTTGAACTCGACGTATCGGTGCGAACCGACACGGGAAAAGGCGCCAGCCGCCGCCTGCGTCGTATGCACAATGCCGTTCCCGCCGTACTGTATGGCGCGAACAAGGAGCCCGTGCCTCTTACGATAGATCACGACGCCATCCTGCATGCCACCGAAAACGAGGCTTTCTTCTCCCACATCATCACCTTGAACATCGGGAAGAAGAAGGAACTCGCCGTGATCAAGGACTTGCAGCGCCATCCGGCGAGACCGGTGATCATGCACGCGGATTTCCTGCGCGTCAGCGAAGGTCATGCGATTCACATCCGCGTGCCGCTGCATTTCATCAACGAGGAAAAGTGCGTGGGCGTAAAGACCGGCGGCGGCCGCATCATCAAATCCATGACCGAAATCGATGTGACCTGCCTGCCGAAGGATCTGCCGGAGTTCATCGAAGTCGATATGCTCGACGTAGACCTCGGCCAGACGGTGCATCTCTCGGACATCAACCTGCCCGAAGGCGTATCCAGCGTCGCCCTGTCTCACGGCAAGGAAAGCGACCACTCCGTCGCCACGGTGCAGCAGCCGCGCGGAGGCGTTGAAGCCGAGGACGAAGTCGATGTCGAAGCCGCGGAAGAAGCCGGAGTGGAGGCTACCGACGAAGGCGACGCGGAAGAAACCTCCTGACCGCACAAGCGTCCCTGCAATTGATCGTGGGCCTCGGCAATCCAGGGCCCGCATACGCCGGCAACCGCCATAATGCCGGACTGTGGTTCCTGAACCGACTTTGCGCCGCCCATGGCGGGGAGATGCGCGCCCAGGGCAAGTTCTTCGGCGAAACCGGCGCGATCAGGATCGCTGAAACGGAAATCCGGCTGCTCTGGCCAACGACTTTCATGAATCTGAGCGGCCGCTCGGTGGCCGCCATGTGCAATTTCTATCGCGTCGCGCCCGAAAGCATGCTGGTGGCTTACGACGAGATCGATCTCGATGTGGGCGATATCCGCTTAAAGGCCGGCGGCGGCCATGGCGGACACAACGGCCTGCGCAGCATCATCGAATCTCTGGGCGGACAAAAGGATTTCAGGCGGCTGCGGATCGGCGTCGGCCATCCCGGGCACAAGTCGCTGGTAACGGACTACGTACTCGGCAACCCGCCCGCGCAGGAAGCCGAAATCATCGAAAACAGGATTGACGACGCAATCGCCCTGATTCCCGGCGCCATGGCGGGCGACTGGGAGGAAGCCATGCGCATCCTGCATACGAGGGACTGACACGAAAATGGCGGTAACCTGCGGCATCGTCGGTCTGCCCAACGTCGGCAAGTCCACCTTGTTCAATGCCTTGACCAATGCCGGCATCGCGGCCGAGAACTATCCGTTCTGCACCATCGAGCCCAACTCCGGCGTCGTGCCCGTGCCCGACGCCAGACTCGACCGGATCGCGGAAATCGTGCAGCCGGCAAAAACGATTCCGACCACGGTCGAGTTCACCGACATTGCCGGCCTCGTTGCCGGCGCCTCGAAAGGAGAAGGTCTGGGGAACCAGTTCCTGGCCAATATCCGCGAGACCGACGCCATTGCTCATGTGGTGCGCTGTTTCGAGGACAGCAATGTCACGCACGTTTCGCAGCAGATTCGGCCGGCCGAGGATATCGAGATCATCAACACCGAACTTGCCCTGGCCGATCTCGAAACGGTAAACCGCAATCTCGACAAGGTCATCCGCGTTGCCAAGAGCGGCGACAAGGACGCCCAGCGGCAGGCGGCGTTGCTGGAAAAGGTGCAGGCCGGGCTCGACGCGATGCGGCCGGTCCGTGCGCTCGATCTGTATCGCGAGGAGCGCGAGAACCTGCGCGACCTGCATCTGCTGACCGCCAAGCCGGTCTTGTACATCGCCAATGTCCATGAAGACGGGATCGACGAAAATCCTCACGTTGCCACGGTGCGCGGCATCGCCGAATCCGAGGGAGCCGAACTGGTCGTGATCTGCAACAAGCTCGAGGCCGAGATCGCCGAACTCCCCGAGGCGGAAAAACACGAATTCCTCGAAGATCTCGGCATGGCGGAGCCCGGTCTCGACCGGGTGATACGCGCCGCCTATCGCCTGCTCGGACTGCAGACTTTTTTCACCGCCGGCCCGAAGGAAACGCGCGCCTGGACCGTGCGCCGGGATGCGACAGCCTCAAGCGCGGCGGGCGTGATCCATACCGATTTCGAGCGCGGCTTCATTCGCGCGGAAGTGGTTTCCTTCGATGATTTCGTGATGCACAATGGCGAAGCCGGTGCGAGGGAAGCCGGCAAATGGCGGCTGGAAGGCAGGGAGTATCCGGTCAGGGACGGCGATGTCATCTATTTCCGCTTCAATGTTTGACATCGGCAAGCCGAATAGACAGAATTCGCCGCCATTCCGGCATCGCGCAAGACGTTCTGGCTATGTAGCTCAGTTGGTTAGAGCACAGCACTCATAATGCTGGGGTCGCTGGTTCAAATCCAGCCATAGCCACCACACACCCCTTAAACGGGATTTCTATCCGGTTCAATCAGATCTTATCTCGAAGCTCTGGATGGCGTATTCTCCAGGCAGAGTTCCCGGGTCCAGTCTCAGGCGGGTAATGGGGCTCTCATCGTGGATGCTCAGCACTATTTCATTACTCCCTCTCATCAATTCGGCGTCAACTTTGAGTTCTTCAGTGAAACTGGCTTGCTGCTGTGTTGTATAAAACACTTGAAGCCAAGTATACGCGGGGGTCTGAATCTGTATGTGAAGTTCCAAGGCTAGCTGAGGATTCGATAATCTCGGAAAGCTAAGGTATGGGTCATTTCCGGTTGCAGTAATCTGCAAAATGCCGGATTGAAAGTCGTTCATCGTGACTTGATTTGTGAAAATACTATCCAAGATGAAATCTTTATCCAATGAGTAATGCACCGTTGTTTTCTCAGCGAAGATCTCCAGGCGCCTGGTCAATTCCAGTTGTTTCAACTGATCCTGTTTAAAGAGCTCACTATCTGTTAGAAAGACCTCTCCATCCTCAAGCAATGCCTGTTCGCGGGCAGGTGAAAGTGAATCCGTATAAATCTCATTCACACCACGGGATTTGTAATACAAAGTATCCGCATAATCGTTGATAGTGTGTACATAAGTTGCCACGCCCATAGCATCGAGATCCAGCGGAAGCCCCCGAGCCGCCCGCACTGTATCCATCGTCACGGCGTAGACGTCCATTGATCTGACCATGTCCAAAACCGCCGCATTATTTCCTGGGTAACGATACAAGGTCCAGATAATGTTTTGAAATCCTAAGCTCTTGACGAAATCCGCCTCTTCTGGCTGGTATACCTGCGGAATAATTCTGGGAACATACTGTGGGTAGCTTCCGCTTATGAGCGACAATGCGTCGAGATTTTTATCCTTGATATCGGTAACTAGCGTCGTGTCGGGATGAGCTGCGAACCAGTCCATAAAGGACACCAGGGTACATTTGTTATAGAGCGATCGCTGGCGCACTAATTCTTCAAACTGTTGCAACGTTACCGCGCCTCTGGTTCGAAGACCGAAGCTTCTCTCGAAGCTGTCCTCCCAATCGTGTAGACATACTAGTTGTTGATCGGAAGTCCAACTGAAATCAATTTCGAACATTCGGAACCCAGCGCTGTAGCTCTGATCTAAGGCTTCTATGGAATTAGTATACGTTGCTGAACCCACCTGTCCTCCTGCGTGGGCAATTCTGGGGTACGAATTGGTGACTTGCAGCGAATCCTGTAAGATGAGGAATGCGCCGGTACCAGCAACGAACATAACCACTGTAGCAGTAAGTAAATTTCTTCTAAGGATGAGACCTGTTCGTAATGCCATTAGATGCCATTTTCCTATGTAGGCGTTTGGATACTTCATAGCTAGTAGCGTATCTCCAAGCTGTTGATCCTATAATCAGCAGGCAGGTGTCCTGGGTCTATTCTCAACTGCTCTCCGTCTGCAGTATCTTTCAAATCGAATGCTATCTCGTTCGAACCTTTACGCACTAATCGCTTTATTGTGTCCTGCTCAGAGTATGTTCCATTTTCTTCCGTCATAAAATATAGAGTAAAGGTAGTATCTACTTCACTTTCCACGTCTATATGGAGTTCTGAATTCTTTTGTTCTTCGGCAAAAAGGGCCGGCAAGTAGAAGTAAGGATCATTTCCCGTGACCTCAAAGCTCAATCCATTATCAATGAATTCCACATTCTGTATCTGCGAGGCAAAATTGATGCTTTCAAGATTGCTAGAATTTAGTGAATACAATATGTTACTCGAAGAAAGAAAATTGCTGTTAATAAATCTGATAACCTGCGTGCGCTGTGCACTGTGAATAACTCTCAGCGATGGCTGTCCTTCGGAATTGAGGAGATCTGCACCGGCAAGGAAAGAGACCTCATGATCCACTTCCAATAAGCTTAGAATGGTAGGAGCAATATCCATGGTGGTACTGTGCGATTGCAGATTGCCCTTCTTTTCCGTGTTTAGCACGTTCATGTACAATCGTCTGTCATAGCTCTCCGGAAACAGGGAGTATGCACTATTGCGCATCGCAAGATGATCCGAGGTAAGAACCACCACAGTGTTTCCGTATGCTGGATGCCGCTTAAGCCGCTGAATAAATTCACCCACCAGGTGATCGGTACAGTGCACTGAGTGTAAAATGGAATTATCGATAGACAGATAAGGCTGACAACTAGCTGAAGGCTGACCGTCTGGATGATGAGTATCTACAGTCAGCAGGGTCAGATTGAATGGCCTGCTTTGACCTGCCAAGTCATCGAATTGTTGATACGCAAGATCAAACAATGAATCATCGAACAATCCCCAACCTCCAACATACGAAGAGTCTTCCAACAGCGGCTGAAGCGCCCTAAGGCCTAGTACACTATCGAAGCCATGATCTTCCAAAAACTCACCCTTACCGGCAAACCTTAATGAAGCCCCCCCCATAAACACCTGCTGATAGTTGGCTCGATTGAGTACATCAGGAAGACAATGAGCTCGACTGAGGAGGCGTGTAAACATAATGTCATTGCCCCCTAGACTCGATTCGTACACTAGGGGTGTACCACACATCATCGACACCATCCCCCCCATGGTCCACTCTGACCCTGAAACTTGGACATGATTTTCCAGTTGCCAGCCCTCGCCATTAAGCCTATTCAAATTTGGCGTCAGACCTGGAAATATTGATTCTTCGGTGTAAATTTTCTCCAAACCCTCCATAAAAATCAGGACCAGATTCTTTCCAGCCGTAGCTGAAAGATTAGAAGCGTACAAGGCATTTTGATCTAAGCTTAGAAGTTCCCAGTTCACTTGCTCGAGGGAAAAATCATCACCGAGATCGGGAGAGCTAAATCCTGAGATGATGGATCTTCGGATTCCTGGGTCCGAAAATATCGCGGCAAAGAATATTGCAACAACCACGCCGCTATTGTATTTGGCTGGAGCAAGTTTATTTCGAAAAAATAAGAAGTCCAAGCCAAGGGCCAGAAACCAAAGTAAAAACAGAACTGACAACGTCGAGTAAGCAGCCCATGTTTCAGTAATGGAGTGAATATTCAGGTGGAAAAAAAATTCCTGATTGAAATATGAGCCTTGAAAATAGTAGCTCAAAAACTGGGCATAAAAGTAGAAACTGAAAAGTGATAGTGAAGTTATCCCAATGAAGGTTCGAAGAAAGCCTGCCGGTAGCCGACTAAGCAATTCGCTCAATGCAACGATTAGCAAACAAACAGACATGATGGCGAAAAGATAGTCCAGAAAATTTTGCCCCACACTGTAGAAGTGGGCTGCTAAAACAGGAATTAGTAGCAGAACGATTAATGTAGCCCGCATCCAATTCACAATGTTCTCTCCGCTTGACTCACTCAATATTCTGGCTAGATAAGCACCATAGCCCAAACGAAAATTGCCAACAGCAGACATAACAGCACCGCCGCAGACCCCAAGTCCTTGGCTCTGCCTGCTAGCACATCAAATTCTGTGCCGCCGCGATCGACAACCGCCTCGATTGCCGAGTTGATTAACTCCACGAGTAATACTAGTACTAGTGAGGTTACTAGAAGCACCTGTTCGATTCTTGATTCTCCTAGCCATATACCCAGAGGTGCGAGTACGCAGAAGGCAAAAATCTCGAGACGAAAAGCTTCTTCATAGCGAAACGCCGCGGCAAATCCGGAAGTGGAAAACCTGGTAGCGTCGACTAATCTGGGGATTCCAGATTTTTTGCGAGGTGTCTGATCTGTTTCTATCTTACTCATTGTTTGACAACCGTCGGTTAATTCCGAGCAAGGAAACGCAGGATTTCATCGACCACGTCGTCGACTGGAAGCTGGTCAGTATTGAACCGCAACTCAGGCTTTAGTGGCGGTTCGTAGGGCGAATCGATTCCGGTGAAGTCGCGAATTTCGCCTTTGCGCGCCCGCGCATACAGTCCCTTCGGATCGCGTGACTCACACACTGCCAATGGCGTATCGATGAAAATTTCCACGAACTCTCCTTCCCTGGCCAGCGCGCGCGCCGCATCGCGCTGTGATCGAAACGGCGATATCAAGGCGACGATGACAATCAGGCCGGCATCGACCATGAGCCGCGCCACTTCCCCCACCCGCCGCACGTTTTCGTCCCGGTCAGTGAGCGAGAAGCCGAGGTCCCGGTTGAGACCGTGGCGGAGATTGTCTCCGTCGAGCAAGTAAGTATGTTTGCCGCTGGCCTGAAATTTCTGCTCAAGACGATCAGCAATCGTGGATTTGCCAGCTCCCGACAGGCCGGTCAGCCAAAGGACCTTCGGGCGCTGTCCCATGTTGAGCGCTCGCGCTGCCCTGTCGATTTTCATTTCGCGCCAGGACACGTTGGAACTATGGGTCGGCGGCTTCCCTTCCTGACTATTGTCTCGCATATTTCCTCCGTCCATTCTCACGAACCCGAAGAAGGAAACGAGAATTGCGGATTTGCGGGAGCGTCGTCGTCCCGGCGCGGCAACCAGCGTTGGGTCATGGTCTTGCGGCGGGTGTAGAAACGGATGGCGTCCGGGCCGTAGGCGTAATGGTCGCCGAACAGCGAGCGCTTCCAGCCGCCGAAACTCTGGCTGGCTACCGGAACCGGCAAGGCCACGTTGATGCCGACCATGCCGATCTTCACCTGGTTCGAGAAATGCCGGGCCGCTTCGCCGTCGCGCGTGAACAGCGCTGCGCCATTGCCGTATTCGTGCCCATTGACGAGCGCCACGGCCTGATCGAGATTCTCCGCCCGCACCACGCATAACACCGGACCGAAAATCTCGTCCCGATAGATCGTCATTTGCGGCTGCACCCGGTCGAACAGGCAGGCGCCGATGAAGAACCCGCCTTCATTGCCGGACACGGTCAGGCCGCGTCCGTCGGCGGCGAGTTCCGCGCCTTGCGCAAGGCCCTGGTCGATGTAGCCGTGGATGCGCTCGAGACTTTCCTTCGATACCAGCGGGCCCATGTCATTGCAGTTGTCGTCGCCGGGCCCGACTTTCAAGTCGGCAATCCGCGACCGCAGCAAGTCGACCAGTTCGTTTCCCGTTTCCTCACCTACGGTCACCGCAACGGAAATCGCCATGCAGCGCTGCCCGCAGGAACCGTAGGCTGCCCCCATGAGCGCGTCCGCGGCGGCTTCGAGATCCGCATCCGGCAGAACAACGGCGTGATTCTTGGCGCCGCCCAGTGCCTGGACGCGCTTGCCGGCTGCCGTGGCCCGACGATAGATCGATTCGGCGACCGGAGTGGAGCCGACGAAACTGACGGCCTGCACGCGTTCGTCGTCGAGCAGGGTCTCCACGGCCTCGCGACCGCCGTTGACGACGTTGAATACGCCGTCCGGCAGTCCGGCTTCCTGCAACAGCCGGGCGACGAGCAGGGAGGCGCCGGGGTCGCGCTCGGAAGGTTTCAGGACGAAACTGTTGCCGCAACAGATCGCCAGCGGATACATCCACATGGGCACCATGACGGGAAAATTGAACGGCGTGATGCCGGCGACCACGCCGAGCGGCTGCAATTCCGACCAACTGTCGATGCCCGGGCCCGCTTCCCGCGAATGTTCGCCCTTGAGCAACTCGACAATGCCGCAGGCGTATTCCACCACTTCGATGCCGCGCTGCAATTCGCCGCGGGCGTCGTTGAGCACCTTGCCGTGTTCCCTGGTGATGACCCGGCAGATTTCATCGGCATGTTGTTCGAGCAACTCGCGGAAGCGGAACATGATGCGTGCGCGCCGGTGAGGCGGCGTCGCGGCCCAGTCCGGCGCCGCCGCGCCTGCCGCGGCGATGGCCTGCTCCACCGTGGCGCGGTCGGCCATGCGCACCCGGCCGGCGGCCACTCCGGCCGCGGGATCGAACACATCCTGCATGCCGCCCGATCCGGCCACTTCCTTTCCTGCAATGAAGTGTCCGGTTACGGGCAATGACGCGGCCGCGGATTCGGGTGTTTCGGCCACCACGGAATCCCGCCGCTCAGCCGATTTCATCAAGGCTTTCTCCCACCGCGTTCACCAGGGCGGTGATCTGTTCCGGAGTCGAAACGAAAGGCGGGGCCAACTGGATCGTATCTCCGCCCCAGCGAACGTAGAAACCTTTCTCCAGGCATTTCAGGCCGATCTCGAAAGGCCGCCGCATGGGTTCGCCGGGATGGTGGACGATGCTCACTCCCGCCGCCAGGCCGTAGTTGCGGATATCGGCGACCAGCGGATGGCCGCGCAGGTCATGGACCTCATCTTCGAGCACGGGCGCCAGTTTCCGCACATTGGCCACGAGATCGTCGTCGACGAGCAGATCGAGCGCCGCGATTCCGGCGGCGCAGGCTACCGGATGGGCCGAATAGGTATAGCCATGGGGAAACTCGACCATGTAATCCGGGCCGCCGTGTTCCATGAAGGTTTCGTAGATCTCGCCGCGCACCACCGCCGCGCCCATGGGAATGCAGCCATTGGTGATCTGCTTGGCCAGAACCATGATGTCGGGCGTGACGCCGAACTCTTCCGCGCCGGTACGGGAGCCCATGCGCCCGAGCCCGGTGATGACTTCGTCGAAGATCAGCAGGATATCGTGCTCGTCGCAGATTTCCCGCAGCCGGTTCAGATACCCTTTGGGCGGAGGAATCACTCCTGCCGTGCCGGACATGGGTTCGACGATTACCGCCGCGATGTTGCTCGCATCGTGCAATACGATCAGGTCGAGCACCTCTTCGGCGAGATGCGCGCCCGATTCGGGCATGCCCCGGCTGAAGCGGTTTTCTTCGGTCATGGTATGGGAGATATGGTCGGCGTCCACGGCCGGCCCGAACAGCTTGCGGTTGAAGCCGATGCCGCCCACGGCTACGCCGCCGAAGTTGACGCCATGGTAGCCCTTGTGGCGGCCGATGAAGCGGGTCTTGCCGGAATGGCCCTTGAGCGCCCACCAGGCGCGGGCGATCTTCAGGGCGGTATCGACGGTTTCCGAACCGGAATCGGTGAAAAACACATGGTCGAGCCCGTCTGGCATGAATTCCACCAGCTTGTTGGCCAGTTGAAAGGAAAGCGGGTGCCCGTACTGGAAGCCCGGTGAATAATCGAGTTCGGCCAACTGGCGGCTGACCGTGTCAACGATCTCGCGCCGGGCATGGCCGGCGCCGCAGGTCCACAGGCCCGACAGGCCGTCGAAGATGCGCCGTCCGTCCACGTCGAAATAGTAGACGCCCTGGGCCGACTGCAGCAGCCGCGGGTTGTCCTTGAACTGACGGTTGCCGCTGAACGGCATCCAGTGGGCTTCGAGTTCCGCACGGTTCAATTTCATGTCGTTCGACTCACTTTACGGTGGCCGGCCGGAAGGCCAGATCAACGCTACAGCCCAGCCTACCAGCAAGGCAAAAAGGAAAGAAGGCGGCATTGTTTCCAGTGCGACGAAATACTCTCCCGCACCGTCAAGTTCCTGCAGGACGAACTTGCTGACGATGGTCATGGAAAGTCCCGCCACCATCGATGCGATCGCCGCCCGCTCGGTGAATTTCGGCCAGAACAGCGAGAGGATGATCATCGGACAGAAGGTCGCCGCGATCCCCGACCAGCCGAAGATCACGAACCAGAAAATCGTCCGCTCGGGCGATAGCACCGAAACCGTGACGGCGAGTCCCAGCGCCAGCGCCGCCATCGCCAGGGTCACGATCCGGCACAGCCTGGCGGCGTCGGCGTCGCGGAGCCCCGGATTGATCACGCGCGCATACAGATCGTGCGTCAGCGAACCCGCGGCCATGACGAGCAGCGAGGAAACCGTGGACATGATCGCCGCGAGCACGGCGGCGACATATAGTCCGACGATCCAGGGCGGGAAAGTGTATTCGACCATTTCCGGCAACACGTCCTGGGCGCCGTTGCCGAGCACCGCGTCCGGCTGCACGCCGGCCTCGGTGAACAGGTAGCGGCCCAGAATACCGATGCTGACCGCGCTGAAGCCCACCAGGAATGTGAAAAGCAACGCTACCCATTTGCCGCGATCGATCTGGTCGCTGCTGCGGATTGCGATCAGCCGCGCGAAAACCTGGGGAGAACCGAGAAAACCGAGGCCGATGAGCCCCATGCCCAGGATCAGGAAGAAACTCATCAGGGAAGGCCCGCCTGCGCCCCAGAAGCTGACCAGGCCCGGGTCGATCGCTTGCAGGCCGGCGTAGATCGCATCCGAACCGCTCAGGGAAAACCAGGCCACTACCGGCAGCAACACCAGGCAAAGCAACATGATCGAACCCTGGAACATGTCGGTCCATGCCGCGGCGAGAAAACCGCCGGCGATGCAATAGGCGGCCACAAACAGAAATCCGACAATTGCCCCCGTCATGTAATCCCAGTCCAGAAAGGAGGCGAAGGCGGAACCGGTGGCGTCGATCTGCGCCGAGATATAGATGAGAACGAAGAAACAGAGGGAAATCGCCGAAATCACGCGCAAGGTCCGCGTCGATGACCCGAAGCGGCTGACCAGATAGTCGATGACGGTAAGCGATTCGTATTCGTCCGTAAGTCGCTTGAAGCGCGGCGCCATGACAAACCAGGCCAGGGCCACGCCGATGACTTCGCCGACGACGATCCAGTACGCCGAAAAGCCCACCATGGCGCCCATGCCGGTAACGCCGAGCAGCAGCCAAGCCGATTCGCCGGTGGCCTGGGCGGAGAACGCCGCCACCCAGTAGCCTAGGCGTTTGCCGCCGACCACGAAGTCGCTCATGTTGCGGATGCGCCGCGCGGCAAGCCAGCCGAGCGTGACCAGCACGCCGAAATACAAGGTGATCATCGCGTATTTTTCGAACATGAGCGCGTCCTGTGCCGGAATTGGCATGATGATAACCCCACAGCCCATAACCGTCACCAACATAGGCCTGACGGCAACTTGCAAGTGAGAATGGCTTGCAATAACATGCCGCGCTTCCCCGGTAGTACGAATCTTGCAGTTTCTTCTCCAATGATCGGAAAAATCTTCGCCGGATCGCTGGTTCTGGCACTCGCGGCCAATCAGGTTCCGGCCGCGCCCCCGCAGGAAGAACAGAATATTCAGGAAGTCGTGGTTTTCGGCCGCGCGCAGCAGCAGATCGGCATCGCGCGTACCGCTTCCGAAGGCCAGGTCGGCTATGCCGATATCCAACTCCCGCCGCTGCTGCGCGCAGGCGAAATGGCCGAGGCCGTGCCCGGCATGGTGGCGACCCAGCATTCCGGCACCGGCAAGGCGAACCAGTATTATCTGCGCGGCCTGAACCTCGATCACGGCAGCGACTTCGCGGCGCATATCGACGGCGTCCCGCTCAACATGCGCACTCACGGCCACGGTCAGGGCTATCTGGACCTGAATTTTCTTATCCCGGAACTGGTCGAAACCTCGACTTACCGCAAGGGACCTTACTTCGCAAGCGCCGGCGACTTCTCTTCCGCCGGCAGCATCGACTTTTCGCTGTATGAGCGTCTGCCGGAATCCATAGCGCAGATTACGGCCGGGGAACACGGCTATCGCAACGGCCTGCTCGCGGGCAGCGCGGAAATCGGCGACGGCGTGTTTACGGCAGCGGCGGACGTCAACTTTTACGACGGCCCCTGGGACCGCCACGAAGACCTGGAGCAATACAAGTTCTATCTGAGCTATGCCTTCGATCTCGCCGGCGCCAGGGCGCGCCTCGCCGCCCAGGGTTATGACGGCGACTGGCGCGCCACGGATCAGATTCCCCTGCGTGCGGTCGACTCGGGCCTGATCACCCGTCTCGGCTCGATCGACGATGACGTCGGCGGCGGCACGAAACGTTATGCAATCAGCGGCGATGTGGATTTCGGCGACTGGCGATTCGGCGGTTATGCCATCGATTACGACTTCTCGCTCTTTCACAACTTCACCTTCCTGCTCGACGATCCGGATATGGGCGATGAATTCGAGCAGACCGACAATCGCAATGTCCGGGGAGCATGGGTCGACGGCGCTTTCGAAAGTCAGATTCGGAACCTGCCCGCAACCTGGCGCTGGGGCGCGGACCTTCGATTCGACGCAATCGACGAGGTCGGCCTGTACAAGACCGTCGGCAGACAGCGGCTCGCCGCGAACAGACAGGACGCCGTGGACGAGTTGTCCCTGGGCGCATACGGAGAAGTGGAAATCTCTCTCACGGAACGCCTGCGCGGCAACATCGGCTTGCGCGGGGATCACTACGACTTCGACGTTGGCGCACTGCAAACCGAGCATAGCGGCGCCGGCAACGCCAGCCTGGTCAATCCCAAATTCAACTTCGCTTATCGGCTGGCGGACAACCTTGAAGCGTATGCAAGCTGGGGCCGCGGCTTTCACTCCAATGACGTACGCGGGGCGACTTTTCGGGAAGTGCTGGAAGACGGTACGTTTGGAGTCACACAGGAAGTACTGCCCAGGTCCGAGGGCGCCGAACTGGGGCTGCGCTTTGAAATCGGCGAACAGTTCAATGCAACCCTGGTCGCTTTCAGCCTCGATATCGATTCAGAACTCTCCTTCGTCGGCGACTCCGGCTCCACCGAACCCAGGGGCGCCTCGGAACGCACCGGAATCGAACTCAATTCGTTCTGGCAGGCGAACGCCTGGCTCTCGTTGCATGGCGCCTACACCTGGACCGATGCCGCGTTCAAGATCGACGAAGGGGGTGGGACACATGTGCCGGGCGCCAGCGATCAAACCTTCGTGTTCGGCGCCAATGCAGTCTGGAACAACGGTCTCAGCGCCTCGTTCAAGGCGCGCTATCTGGGCGACGCGCCTCTGATCGAGGATGATTCCGTGCGCTCGGAAGATTCCTGGCTGACGCTCGCGGGTCTCGCGTATCGCACCGGCGCGCTTGAATTCAGGCTGGAAGCATTCAACGCGTTCGATTCGCACGATGCCGATATTTCCTATTTCTACGCTTCGAGACTTCCGGGCGAACCCCCCGGCGGCATCGAGGACATTCATTTCCGCCCGCTGGAGCCGCGCAGCATTCGCGCAAGCGTAGCCTTGCGTTTCTAAGTTTTGCTCCCGCCCGATTCCGGCGATATAGTTGCCGCATCGTATCCATTTTCCCGGGAGTCGTTCCATGGCGCGCATATCCAGAAGAAAGTTCCTCGGTTCCAGTACTGCCCTGGCGGTAGCGGGCATCGGCCTGCCGACCAGGGAAATCCTCGCTCAGCAGACGCCGGACAGCACTGCCGCGCCGGACTACGTCGTCGTCAATGGCAGGGTCTTCACCCAGGATGACGCACAGCCGCGGGCCGAGGCTTTCGCGGTCAAGGGCGACCGCTTCGTTGCCGTGGGCTCGAACGAGGACATCCGCAATCTCGCGGGGCCGGGCACGGAGATCGTCGATGTCGAAGACATGACCGTGGTGCCGGGATTCATCGACGCCCATTCCCATCCCTCGGGCGCGGGCGTCAACGAACTCGTCCAGGTCAACGCCGACCGGCGTTCGATCGCGGAAATCCAGCAGGCGCTTGCCGAGCGGGCGTCCATAACGCCGCAAGGCGAATGGGTGCGCGCTTTCAAGTACGACGACACCAAGCTGGCCGAAGGCCGGCCGATCAACCGCTTCGATATCGACGAGGTCGTGCCCGACCACCCGGTCGTCGTCGGCCATCGCGGCGGCCATACCGGCGTCTATAACAGTCTCGCACTCGCCCTTGCGGGCGTGACGGCCGAAACGCCGGATCCTCCCGGCGGCAGATTCTTCCGCGACGCCGATGGCGTGCTCACCGGACTCGTGGCCGAGCGCGCCCGCTATATATTCAACGAACTGATTTCCACCGATTCGACGAGGGAGCAGCGCCGCGACGGCGTCAAGCTGATTTCCGAACTGATGACGGCGGCGGGGCTTACCTCGGTGCATCAGACCGGCGCGGGCCGCAACGATCTGATCGCCTACCAGGACGCCCGCGACGAAGGCGGCCTGCGTTTTCGCATGTACCTGTTCCCGCGCGGCCAACTCTATCCCGACCTGGTCAATACGGGCGTGCGCACCGGTTTCGGCGACGAGGTGCTGCGCATCGGCGCGGTGAAGTACAGCGCCGACGGCTCGGCTTCAGAGCGCACGATGTACATGAGCACGCCCTACGAAGGCCGGCCCGACGACTACGGCATTCTCACGATGTCCCAGGAGGAGATTCACGAAGTCGTGGAGGACGCCCATCGCAACGGCTGGCAGATCGGCATTCACGCCAACGGCGACCTGACGATCGCCATGGTCCTCAACGCCTACGAACGCGTGCAGAATCTCTGGCCGCGAAACAATCCGCGCCATCGCATCGAACATTGCTCGCTGGTGAATCCGACCCTGCTCGAGCGCATCCGCGACCTTGGCGTGGTCCCCACGCCCTTCTACACCTACGTGCATTATCACGGCAACAAGTGGGTGGACTACGGCGAAGAGAAGATGCAGAACATGTTCGCCCACAAGTCCTTCCTCGATTACGGCATCCATGTGGCGCCGGCTTCGGATTACACGCCGGGGCCCTATGAGCCGTTGATGGCCCTGCAAAGCATGGTCACGCGCAAGGACTTCGACGGCCGCGTCTGGGGTCCGAACCAGCGCATCACGGTGGACCAGGCCCTGCGCATCTGCACCATGGGCGGCGCTTACGCTTCCTTCGAGGAGAACATCAAGGGCAGCGTGACAGCGGGCAAACTCGCCGACTTCGTCGTCCTCGCCGAGGATCCCCATGACGTCGATCCGGACCGCCTCAAGGAAATCCGGATCGTCCGCACCGTAGTGGGCGGCACGGCCATGTACGAGGCTTAGACGGCATTCGTGCGGCGTGCTAACCTCGATTTTTTCTTACCGGGAGTAAATCATGAGAAAGACGCTTCGACCCCTGAGCCTGGCGATCGCGGCCAGTCTCGTATCGATAACGGCCTATGGCCAGTCCGACGTAACCGACCCGGCAAACGAGCCGCTGCCGAACCCCACCCCCATCGTCATCAAGGAATGGGTAACCCTTCCCGACGACCGTGTATGGGGCTCGACGGCGGGCGTCGATATCGGACCCGACGGCCACGTCTGGGCCTATGACCGCTGCGGCGGCTTCGCCCTCGCCGGCGGCTGCGACGACAACCTCGTCGATCCGATTCTCAAGATCGACCGCTTCACCGGCGAAGTCCTCGCCAGCTTCGGCGCCGGCCTCTTCGTACTGCCCCATGGCATCCATGTCGATGACGAAGGCAACGTCTGGGTGACCGACTCCCAGGGCAACGAGGAAGGCACCAAGGGCCACCAGGTATTCAAGTTCAGCCCCGAAGGCGAAGTGCTGATGACGCTCGGCGTCGCGGGCCAGCCCGGTTCCGGCCCCGGTCAGCTCAACGAACCCTGCGACGTGCTGGTCGCGCCCAATGGCGATATCTTCGTTTCCGACGGGCATAGCGGCCAGAACGAAAACCCTCCGCCCGACTCCACGGCGCGAATCATGAAGTTCGACAGCGACGGAAATTTCATCATGGAATGGGGCGAGATCGGTTCAGGCCAGGGGCAGTTCCGAACGCCGCATGGGATTGAAATGGACTCCCAGGGCCGCCTGTTCATCGCCGACCGGGGCAATCACCGCATCGAGATTTACGACCAGGACGGCAACTATCTGGACTCCTACTATCAGTTCAGCCGCATCAGCGGCCTGTTCATCGATGACGAGGACAATCTCTACGCCATCGATTCCGAGTCCAGCCCGACGCGCA
The DNA here is from genome assembly GCA_964622925.1 of uncultured Pseudohongiella sp. Lineage (GTDB taxonomy): Bacteria > Pseudomonadota > Gammaproteobacteria > Pseudomonadales > Pseudohongiellaceae > UBA9145. The sequence continues at coordinate 25,906 of CAZUSL010000211.1, forward strand.
ATCCGGACTGGCGCACGGGCATTCGCATCGGCCATGCCAGCCGTGACGAAGTCACCGCATTCGTCCCGCCGCATTACGCCATTGACGGCCGCTGGGAAGGGGCCATGGGCGAAGGCGTCGCGGTCGACGCCGACGGCAATATCTACGGCGCGGAAGGACCGATTTCCCGGCCTACCGCCGGTTCCGGCCTGACCAAATTCGTCGCGCGGGAAAATCCGCTCTAGCAAGGAAGCAACCGATGCAATTCATGGTTACCGCTTACGACGGCACCGATCCGGAAGCACCTGACCGCCGCAAGGCGGTCAGGCCTGCCCACCTGGATCGTGTCAAGGATGCCAGGGCAGCCGGCAACATCATTGCCGGCGGCGCGATCCTGGACGATAACGGCCAGATGATCGGTTCGACGATTTATGTCGAATTCGACTCCCGGGAAGCGCTGGATGAATGGATTGACCAGGATCCCTATGTCAAGGGCAATGTCTGGCAGGACATTACGGTCGTTCCCATTCGGCTGGCTGTAACAGACTGATTCCGTTCAACTCTGGTAGGCCAGCTTCCTTTCTTCCCTGGTGTCCGTGTGACCGACGATGTCATGCAGGATCAGATACAGGCTCGGCACCAGGAACAGCGTGATGATAGTGGCGAAGAGCACGCCGAAGGCGAGCGATATCGCCATCGGCACGATGAAGAAGGTGGTCGGATTCGCCGAGAAGATCAGCGGCACCAGGCCGAAAAAGGTCGTGATCGAAGTCAGGATGATCGGTCGGAAGCGCAATTCGCCGGCCTTGGCGACCGCGTTCACCATGCCCATGCCGTCGGCGCGCAGCCGGTTTACCGTCACCACGAGCACGAGGCTCGCGTTTACCACTACTCCGCTGAGCGCGATGATGCCGAGCAGGGAGAAGAACACCAGGTCGGCCCCCATGATGTAATGGCCGCAGATTGCGCCGATGGCGCCGAACGGAATCACGCTCATGATGACCAGCGGCTGGGCATAGGACTTCAGCGGTATTGCCAGCAGGCTGAAGATGATCAGCAGGGCCAGCGGCACGAGGTTGAGAATCTCGGCGATGGATTCGAGTTGCCGCTCGCCTTCGCCGCCGAGCACCATGGACACATCGAGATTCCGTTCCCAATCCCGTGCGAAAAGGGCGGTCATTTCGGCGCGGATCTCATCCGGCGTCACCACGGTGCGGTCCACATCGGCGCGCACGGTGATGATGCGCCTGCCGTTCTGGCGATTGATCGACGAATAACTGTTGCCGAGGGTGAAATCGGCAACGCTGAGAAACGGCACTTCGGCGCCGGTGGGAGTGCGGATCATCAGGGATTCGAGATTGCCCAGCGATCGGCGTTCTTCTTCCGGATAACGCACCATCACGCGGATATCGTCGGTGCCGCGCTGGATACGTTGGGATTCGGCGCCGTAGAACGCCTGCCGCACCTGCATGGCGATGTCGTTCAGCGTCAGTCCAAGAGTCTTGCCACGTTCGAGAATGCTGATCTGCACTTCCTGCTTGCCCGCACGGAAGGAATCGGTGATATCGAACACGCCGGGATACTTGGCAAGTTCTTCCTTCAATTGGTTTGACGCAACCTGGAGGTTTTCCTCGTTGCGGCCTTCGAGCCGGAAATTCAGGGCGTCTCCCGCCGAAAACACGTCTGAAACGAAAGTGAGTTCGAGTGCGTCGGGGATGGTGCCGACCTTGTCGCGCCAGCGGTCACGGATGTTTTCGGAACTGATCTGGCCGCGCTCAAAGAACGGCGTCAGATACATGACGACTTCGGCGATATTGCTCGAGCCAATGCTCGGCGCGCTGCCGGCGCTGCCCGGCCCGCCTCGCGGCGCCCGGCCGCCGACGATGGTCATGATGTTATTGACCGCGCTTTCGGTGGACCGCGGAGCATCGCCCTGCTCCTGCAAGAGGTCGAGTTCGGCTTCCACTTCAGCGGCGAGTTCGATCGCCGCGGCTTCGACCCGCCCGATCGCGTCCTGGGTCACCTGCACCGGTACGCCGGGCGGCATTTCCACCGAGGCGAACAGTACGTCGCCTTCCACCGCCGGCATGAACTGGAAGATGACCCGTCCGCTCATGACCAGCGCCAGCGTGATCATGATGACGCCGGTAGCGAGCGCCCAGGAAACATAACGGTATTCGAGCACGCGCTTGAGCGCCCGGCGATATCCGTGTTCGGCGAAATATTCCATGCCTTCTGCGATAGCGCCCTGGAACGCCTGCCATTTGCGCACGAACAGGCTGTTCTCAAGCAGATAGCCCTCGGTCTTGCGATGGCTGATATGCCCCGGCAGGATCAACTGGGACTCGACCAGGCTGGCGATCAGGCAGAAAACGACAACCCCGCCGATGGCATTGAAGAACGAACCCATCTGCCCGCCGAGCAGCAGGATCGGCAGAAACGCCGCGATCGTGGTCAATACGCCGAATATCACAGGCACGGAAACTTCCACGGTGCCTTCGATAGCGGCTTCCTCCTTGGAAAAGCCCCTCCGCTCGAAGGCGTGGATCCTCTCCCCCACGACAATGGCGTCGTCTACCACGATGCCGAGCACCAGGATGAAGCCCATCACCGTCAACGAACTGATGGTCAGGCCGGCCGTGGGAAACAGCGCCAGCGCCCCGGAAATGGCGATGGGAATGCCGGCGGCGACCCAGATGGCGACCTTGAAACGCAGGAAGAGCGCAAGAATGATGAGTACGAGCATCAGGCCCGTGTAGGCGTTGCGCGCCACGGTGCCGATCCGGTCCTGGGTCGCGACCGCGGCGTCCATCAATACTTCGAGACGCACGCCCTGGGGCAGATCGCCGGCGTTTTCGTCCATCCAGCCGCGTACCTGCCGCGCCGCCCGCACGATGTCTTCCTCGCCGACCCGCAATACATCGATGATCGCCGCGTTGACCCCGTCGATTCTGGCGTCGAGATAGCCTTCCTCGAAGTCGTCCTGCACGGTGGCGATATCGCCGAGGCGCAATTGCGTACCGTCGGGATACGAGCGCACGACGATGTCGCGGTATTCGTCGCCGCTATAGACCTGCCCCTTGGTGCGCAGGAGTATTTCGCCGGAGTCGGCGCGGATCGTGCCCCCCGGCAGGTCGAGCGAGGCCTGGGCGATGGCGCGGGAAACCTGGTCCAGCGTCAGCCCGTATTGGCGCAAGGTGTATTCGGAGACTTCGATGGAAATCTCCAGCGGCCGCAGATATTCGATATTGACGATGGATACTTCTTCAAGGTCGATGAGATCGTTGCGGACGTCTTCGGCGACGTTTTTCAGGAAGTGATCGTCGGCGTCGGAAACCAGGGCGATGGTCATCACGTTGCCGCTGCTGCTGAAAGCGCGCACGATGGGTTTTTCGGTTTCCGCGGGGAAGGTGGTAATGGCGTCGACCTTGCCCTTGACGTCGTTCAGCGAACGGTTGAGGTCGGCTTCGCTCGTTAACTCCACCGTCGCGTCGCAACCGCCTTCCCGCGCCGTTGTCGTGAGACGCTGCATGCCTTCGGTGCCTTCGAGGGCTTCCTCGATGCGCAGACAGACGCCGGTTTCGGATTCCTCGGGCGTGGCGCCGAGATAGGGAACGCTGACCTGGATCACGCCGACGTCAATGTCGGGAAACTCTTCCTGGTTGAGATTGAGGTAGGAAAGCAGGCCGCCGACGAGGAAAATCCACATCAGCAAGTTGGATGCTACGGGATTCCTGACGAACCAGCTTATGGGAGTGCGCATCGGCGCGGTCTCAGATCATTTCCCGAACGGGCTGCACGGCCATGCCGTTGACCACTGCCTGGATCGGCGAGATGCAGACGATTTCGCCCGGCGCGAGGCCGCCGCTGATCAGCACCCGCTCTTCCTCGAAGCGGAAGATCTCCACTTCGCGGTAATACATCTTGTTTTCGGCATCGACCACGAGCACCTGGTTGTTGTTGCGGATCACCGCCCGCGGCAGGGCGATGATGTCGTCGATCTCGCGGCCGCTGATGGAAGCTTCCACGAACAGGCCGATGGGCAAGGGAATGGCGTTCTTGTCGCCTTCTTGCGGCTGGGTCACGCGAACGATGGACTGAACGGTATTGCTGTCCGGATCGATGGTGGCCTCGGTGCGCACCATGCGGCCGAACCAGACGTGTCTTTGTCCGCCATAGAGTCCTTCCAGACGCACGACCGGAGCGACCCGGCGGTCGAGTTCGCCGCGGAAATCAAGCGGCACGTCGAGATAGCCCAACTGGCGGATCGCCAGCGGCAGCCGCACTTCGACTTCCTCGGCGCCATACATCACGGCTATGTTCTGCGCCCGGTTGGCGTATTGGCCGAGTTCCACCTGCCGTGACTGCACGATAGCGTCGAACGGCGCCCGCACCTCGGTCCGCTCAAGGTCGATCCGGGCCTGCCGGAGTTGCGTTTCGATTTCATTGATGCGTGCGGCCGTAACATTGGCCAGGCGTTCGGCGTTCTGAATCTGGGACTCGCTTGCGAGGCGGCGCTCGCCGAGTTCGCGCAGGCGCTCGTATTCCGAGCGGGCGTGCAATTCTTCGGCGATCGCCTGTTCCAGCGCGGCTTCGCTGCGGGCGAGCGCGATTTCGTAATCGCTGCTGTCGAGCCGCAGCAAGGGCTCGGCTAAGGTGACATATCCACCCGCTTCGAGTTTGGGCGAGATCCAGGCCACGGTGCCCGCGACCGGAGTCGACAGATTCACTGTCCGCGCAGCCTGCACCTTGCCCTGGGATTCCACGAACAATTTCGTCGGTTCGGAGCGGACTTCCATGACGCGCACGGCGACCGGAACGATCTCCGGGGAAGCTTCGTCGAGCTGGGTCGGATTGAGCACCAGCCAGGCGGCAAACAGGACGCAGCCCGCCAATATCCCTACCGGAAGCAATACTCGCAACATGTCGTCAGCACCTGGCTCTTCTCGTGATTGGGCTTGTTTGATCCATGAAATTCCGACGTTCGATACCTGAGGTATACGAACGAACCCCCGATTTCAGTTCTATCGGCGCGGAATCGACAACTATAGGCCCGTTTGCCCGAGAATCCAGTAATGAATTGTTACAAAACGACTCAACTCGCCCCGGACATGACCGCTCAATCCTCTCTGCGTGGCAGCAGGACTCGCATCTGCACGTCGCGCAGGCGCTGGCCGCGGCCTTCCACGATTGCGGGGCGGAAGCGCAGCTCGCGTGCTGCATTGCGCGCCAGACGGCGTGATCTTCGGTCATCCGGGTCGGCGGCGATGATATCGACCGAGGAAACGCCGCCGCGGCTGTTGATGTTGAATTCGAGATCCACCTGGTGGTAGTTGTTTTCGTATTCCCAGAAGGCGTTGTCCGAAACCGGTTCGCGCACATTGGGCGAAGACTCGTCCCAGGCGGTGAACGGCGCGACGTAGATGGCGTCTTCCTGTTCGGGGCGCCACAACGCCAGTTCTGCTTCCTGGTGCGCGATGGCTTCTTCCAGCGTGAGGTGGAAGCGGCTGACCGGCACGAGTTGCGGGCGGCTGAAAAACAAATCGATGCGCTCGGCGGGAAGGCCCGCTTCCAGTAATAACTCCTGCGCTTCGCGATAACGGCTGAACGCCGTGCCCCTATTCATCAGCAACTGGAAGTCGGACCGGTAAATCATGGCCATGGCCTGGCCTTCGAGATTACCTTCCGCCTCGAAGATGTCGGCCATGTCGTCGATCTTGCCGATGCCTCCGCGCAGGTATAGTTCGCCCACCAGTTCGCCCTCTTCGATCACCGGCGTAACCGTACGGGACCACAACGGATTCAGGGAAAATCCGCGCGCGGACGTACGCAATCTCGTGCCGCCGTCGTGTCTCACGAGTTCGCGGATCGTCGGTCCGCTCGAACCTTCCCCGGAATTGAGCAAGCCGACGAGTTGGTATGCATTCATGGCGCTCGAATAGAGCCAGGGAACCAGCTCCGGGCTGTCTTCGCCATAGAGTTCCACGGCCGCGTCTTCGAGATCCTCGATCAGTTCCCGGGCTTCGAAGAAATTCGTCGCCCGCCGGCGGCTGCCGTCGCCGGCGCCGCCGGTCAGGTACCAGTGAGCCAGCACGTCGATCGCCCGCAGCAGGACTTCGGGATCTTCGACGTTGGCGCTCACATTGCGAATCATTTGCAGGTTGTCCGTGACGCCGTCGAATTCGCCGATGGCGATCCGGGTCAGAACCATGTCCTCCAGCAAGGGGATCAATTGCGGATTTTCCAGGCCGAGATTGGTGCGCATCAGAGCCAACTGACGCTCCTGCAATTCCGCGATGCGCTCATGTTCGGATTGCTCTTCGAGCAGCCGGATCATGGCCTGCAGGGGTTCGATCAGGGAAGGATCGAAGGGGCCGTTCAGGGATTCCAGTTCCGCCAGGGCTTGTTCCTGGGCCTGCATCTGCCCGACCCAGTCGCTGTCCTCGGCGGCGTTGACGGCAGTAGCGGAAATCGCCAACCCCGCCGCGCAAATCGAAAGCCAAAGCCGTTTCGCCGACGCTTGTATCAGATCAGCGTACTTCATGCGTTCACAATAACTTGATCTCTCGATTCTGTCGATACAAACTGTCTGGTCAGGATGGCGTTCCAGGATCGTCCATGAACCGGTTTCTCGCCCTCACAATCGTCTCGCTGGCCCTGTTTGCGGGCAACGCCGCCGGCCAGGCCAGGTTCGGGATCGACGATTCCGACCTGTACGACATAGCCGGCGAGTTCGCCTTCGTCCGCGTGCAATACGACAGCTATTACGACGGGGGCTGGTACGGCGGGCCCTGGCTGACCGACTTCCCCGCTTCGGACGAGAACTTCCTGCGCGGCGTGGCCCGGCTGACCAACGTGCGCGTCATGAGCGAACCGATCGTCCTGCGCTTCGACGACGAGGAAATTTTCGATTACCCCTTTCTGTACGCGCTGGAAATGGGCCGCAACGGCGGCCTTTCCCTGTCGCCGCGGGAGGTTGAGAACCTGCGCGAATATCTGCTGCGCGGCGGCTTCCTGCTGATCGACGACTTCTGGGGCGAACGCCAATGGGACGCCTTCTATCGGGATTTCTCGCTGCTCTTCCCGGACCGGGAACTCGTTGAACTGCAGCCGAACCACGAGATATTCCGCACCTTCTTCGACATCGACGGTCCGCAGATGATTCCGGGCCGCGGCGGGCGCCAGGGATTCGGCCAGGCCGGCATCGACGTGGCGAGCAATCACGCGATTCTCGACGATCACGGCCGGGTCATGGTGCTGATCAACTGGAATTCGGACATGGGGGACGGCTGGGAGCACACCTACGACCAGTGGTACCCCACGCGCTACGCCAACGCCGCCTACCAACTGGGCATAAATTACCTGATCTACTCGCTGACGCACTGAAGCGGGCGAGCTTTGCCCTAGTCCTCTCCGAGCAACTCCAGGCGGCGGGCGCCGGCGAGGATACCTTCGAGTCCGTAATTGCCTTCGTGGCAGGCGTACTCGTAGGGCATGGTGTCGGTAGCGTTGAAGACGATTTCGCCGCCCCATTCCTGGGTGTAATACACCGGGTCGGTGACGCTGAACTCAAACAGGATCTGGTCGTCGGCGATGCGCGTCAGGCGCTCGACGATTCTGCCCTGCTCCGTAATCGGCGCCGCGTTTTGTGGCGCCTGCAGCGGATGCAGGTTGATCGTTTCCACCACCAGCGTGTCGCCGTCCCAGTTCGCCACCGAATCTCCGAACCAGGGCGCGTGGGCCTCGGGACGGCGATGTTCGCCGCCGATGGGGATGATGCGAACGTCGTGGACCATTTCGACGAGGATCATCAGATAGTCGTCGGTCTGCACGATCTGGTAGAGGTTGTTGTAGAGCACGTTGTTCATCAGCGGCCCGCCGGTGCCGCCGAAACCGATGATGCATCGCTCGCCGAGGGAGCGGCCTTCGGGCCCGTGATTGCCGGAGAATTGCGCCCGAAAATCGCGGCGCAACTGGTTGCCCTGCTCGGAAAAGGGAATGCGGCCGTTCTCCGGATACGTGATCCAGGAAGTGCGGGCCTGGCCGTCGATGACGCCGAAACGGGAGCCCGGATCGACCCAGAAGGCGTTGTAGCCGCGGCCCCTGGCCAGATCGCTGCCGTCGGGCAATTGCCCTTGCACCTGGTTGTCGTCGGTGGCCTGGCGCACGTTCTGGTGATTGTTCGCCGTCACGTCGGCGAGTCGTTCGTCCGGGATCACCAGGCCGAATTCCTCGTAATTGGCGGCGCGCTGCAAGGTGGTCAGCGAAGCGTTTGTCCAGTAGCCGTGGAAATCCGGGTGACCGGAAGACGTGCGCGGCGGTTCATAGGCATCCTGGGCCATCGCGGCGACACTCGACAGCGTCAGCGCGATTACTGAAATCCTGGCGAAAATTCGCATGTTCAACTTCCTCGCTAATGGAGAGCCCTATCCGGGTAGTTGTGACTGGAAAACAACGCTACAGGCGGTCGGCGATTCCAGTCAGGGTGTCGGCCAGCGCCGCCAGACGGCTGGCATCGACGCCGGAAGCCGAGGCTGATTCGTATTCCTCCGCCAGGTCTTCCAGCCGGCCGGCCACGGCATTGTTGTCCGCACCGCTGTCGAGGGCGTCCTGGGCCTCATCGAGCGCTTCGCTCAGATCCTGCCGCTGCGCGGTGGACAGCGATTCGCTGCGCGCCAACTGGTCGAGATAGGCGCGGGCGACCACGGGTTCCGCCGGCCAGCGGAACATCGTCTGCTGCTGGGCGTTGAAGGTCACCGTGCCATGGGGCAGCGAGGCCGCGGCGATTTCGTTCTCGGTCAGGAAATCGCTCGGCTGCAATTGCAGCACGTCCAGGCCGCGGGCAATCTCGGTTCCGTAGATGTAGCCGTTGTAAAAGTACGTTGACCAGTAGCCCCCGGAAATCAGTTCTTCCTCGTCAATGGGGCCGCGGTCGAAGAAGGCGATCTCCACCGGATTCGCGGAATCGGTGAAATCGACCACGGAAACGCCGCCCTGATACCAGGCCTGAACGAAAATGTCGCGGCCGGGCACGGGCACGAGCGAGCCGTTATGGGCCACGCAGTTCTCGGTTTCGGTCTGTGGCGCCGCCATCTTGTAATGGCTGCGATATTCCATCTGGCCGTCGACGATGTCGTAAATCGCATCGGCGCCCCAGTTCAGCGGATCCGAAGCGCGGCAACGGGGCCGGCCGCCGCCGCCCCATTCGTCGGTGAAGATGACCTTGGTGCCATCGTTGTTGAATGTCGCGGAATGCCAGTAAGCGAAGCCGGGATCGATGACTTCGTCGACCCGTTCGGGATTCTCCGCGTCGGAAATGTCGAGCAGGATGCCGTTGCCCGAGCAGGCGCCGGCCGCCAGTCCGATTTCGGGAAAGGCGGTGATGTCGTGGCACTGGTTCGTCGTGCGCGTTTCCTGGGTGTCCGGGCCGTGATCGCCGCCTTCCCAGAGTCCCGCCGCCACGCCGGTTTCGGGGTCGGAAAAGATGAACGGGCGGTTGACGATGGCGGCCTCGCCCGGGGCGTCCACGGGAATCCTGATCACGTCGATGCGATAGAGCGAGGATTCGGGATTCTCGAACGGCGATTCGTCCGAGCAGCCGGCAAGTTCTTCCTCGTCGCGGACGAAACTCGTGCCGGAACCGTAGACATAGATATTGCCCGCGTCATCGGGGTCGGTGACCACGGTATGCGTATGCGAGCCGCGGCAGGTCTGCACCGCGCCCACCTGCATCGGCATGCGGAAATCGCTCACGTCGAAGATGCGGATGCCGCGGAAACGCTCATCGCTTTCCGGTTCGGCGACGCCTTGCAGGCCGCAGTCGAGCCGGCCGCGGGTCTGCTCCACCGACATGATCAGCAGATCGCCGACGATGGAAACGTCGCCCTGCCCGCCCGGACAGACGACCGAACTGAGCAATTGCGGCACGGTCGGATTGCTGATGTCGTAGGCGTTATAGCCGTGATAGTTGCCGGCGACGAGCACATTGCCGGTGAATACAAGATCGGTGTTGCCGAAATTGAGCAGCGAGGGTCGCGGCTCGGAGTCTTCGTCGTCTTCCTCGTCTTCGGCAACCGGCGTTTCCTGCACGTTCTGGGCGGCCGCCGGATCGCTGACCGGCTCGGGTTCAGCATCATCAGGCGTATCGGGGTCCGGAGCCAGGGTTTCCTCCTGGTCGCGGTCGTCGCGATTAGGGAGCCCGCTGGGGTTGGCCGGGTCGAAGAAGCCGTCCGGCTTGGGCAGCGACGCTACCAGGCGCATGTTCAGCGCGGCTTCGCCGGCGTCGCGGAAGCCCGGGGTCAGCGCAACGCGGGGGTCGGGCGAGAAGCCGGACAGCATGGTGATCATGCGCTCGATCTCGCTGGTCTGGTCCGAGGTGACGTCGGTGGTGAAGCGATACAGTTCCGAGTCCTGGGCAGAACCCGGCTGATCGAGCAGGTTGTCGACCATCATCAATGCGCCTTCATGATGGTCGATCATGAAATTCAGAAACAGTGAATCGAATTCGAAGCCTTCGGCCGCTTCGAGTTGCGCCATTTCTTCCATGGAAAGCATGCCCGGCATGAGATCGTAGTCGGAATCGTGATGGGCGTCGGCGGCGGGCGCTTCGAGACCGCGGTCTTCGAGCCAGCCGGCCATCATGGAAATTTCGTCTTCCTGGGAAAGAGAAATGCGCTCGGCGAGGGCCTCCACGGCCTCGCGGTTGCTGCGGTCATCCACCAGGGCGCTCATTTCCATGGCCTGGCGGTGATGCGAGATCATGCCTTGCATGAATCGCACGTCGGCTTCGGAAAATTGCAGTCCGGCGAGATCGGACGCCTCCTCGGCGCTGATCTGGCGGCTCGGCTGTCCCGGCAGGCCGGGCTGAATGATAGGTACCTGGGCTATGGCCGGAACGCTGACGGCGAGGGTCAGGGCGGCGAACAGGAAACGGAATGTCATCGGTTAACCTCCAATGTCGATTGCGCTTGAACAAAGGCGAAGCATACGGGATTCCGGCGATTAGCTAAAGTCCCGATCTCTTCAGTTTATGCGGCGCAGCAGCGTCCAGCCGAGAATGGCGCAGAGCAGGATTGGTGTGGCGGCGGCGAGGAGGGGTGGGAGTCCGAACAAGAGGCTTACGGGCTCCACGACGCGTTGTACGATCGTGAAAATCAGGCCCACGGATAGGGCCACGAATACGCGGTAGCCCATGGTCGCCTCGCGTAGCGGGCCGAAGACGAAAAACACTGCGACAAGCACGAGTACCAGTGTCGACAGCGGCTGCAGCAGCTTTTTCCAGAAGGCGAGGAAATGCGCGGCGCTGTCGAGACCTTCCGCGGCCAGGAAGCCGGCCATGCGGTAGAGTCCTGAAATGGATTGCTGATCCGGCTCGACGAGCAAGACGCCAAGCAGGTTCGGCGACAGATCCACGCGCCATTCCTGTTCGTTCCGGCCGCCGGTGACTACGCGATCGCCTTCGAGCGCACTTTCGCGCACATCGCGCAGGCGCCAGTACGGTTCGTCCGCATCCGCGACGAATTCGGCGGTTTCGGCGAAACTCGCCGCCAGCAACTGTCTGCCGCCGTCGGTTCGATAGCGGCTCACGCCGATGAGCGAGGCGCCGTCGGGGCTGATGGCGTTGATGTGAACGAACTCGTCGCCGGTCTTGTACCAGGCGCCCTGCGCGAAATCCGCCGCGCCGCCGGCGCTGCGCAAGGCCGCGCGATTGCTCTGCGCCTCTCGCTCGAGCGGCGGCGCGATGTATTCCCCAAGCAGCAGGCCGAGCAGCATGATTGCCAGAGTAGGCTTGAGAACGGCGTAAACGATTCGCCCGACCGAAACCCCCGCACTTTGCATGACGACGAGTTCATTGCTCGAAGCGAGGATGCCGAGCCCGATCAGGGCGCCGCCGAGAGCGGCGAACGGCAGCAGTTCATGGATGCTTGCCGGCGCAGTCCAGAGCACGAAAATCATCGCGTCGAGCGTCGAATAGCCTTCGTTGGTGTCCTGGATCTGGTCGATCAGGGAGAAGGTCATGTCCAGGGAGACGATGACGACGATCGCCCCGGCGGTCGCCAGGATCATCGAGTTGCGCACGAGCCGGTCGAGGCGTTTCATGTGCCCGGTTTCCAAAAAAGCCTCCTGGACATTCGGCCCTGGCGAATCGCGATCAGTCCCAATGCGAGAAATACCGCGTGCACCAGCCAGAACGCGTAGGGAGAACCGCCGTCCTGCACCGCGTCGCGGCAGAATTCGAGCAAGGCGAAATAGACAACGTACAGAAACGCGGCGGGCACGAGCTTGATGTAACGGCCCTGGCGCGGCTGCACGCGGCTCATGGGCACCGCGAGCACGCCGAGCACCGGAGCGAGCATGATCAGCGACAGCCGCCAGTGCAGTTCGCCGGCGTGAACCGGGTCCGCCGAGCCGATGAGATCCAGGGTCGCGATCGTCGATTGCTCAAGGGTTTCCTCGAATTCCACGGGTTGGGGCAAGAGGATGGACTGGGCGTCGAACCGGCCCACGCTGAACTCGGCGCTGCCCGGCACGCCGTCGTATTGGGCAACGTTTTCCATGCGCATGAAGCGGGCGCCCGTCGCCTCGTCGATCATCGGGCGGGCGCTTTCGGCGAAGACGATCACCGGCGCGGCGCCGGACTCGGCGCCTTCTCCCGAAACCGCCACGAAAACGTTCCGCAATTCGCGGTCGCCGTTATCCGCGTTGCTCGTGCGTTCGGTCCAGGTGACGCGGCCGGCGTTATTGAAACCTTGGCTGAAACTGCGGAACTGCCCGGCCACGATCAGGTCGAGCTCGGTCAGCTCTTCCTGGCCCTGCACGATAGCTTCGGCGTGACGCATGCCCCAAGGCGCCGCGCCCAGGCTCAGGACGCCCATGAGCGCCATCGCCACGGCCGCGATGCCGAGAGTGATCCGCGTCAGGCGGGTCTGGCCGATGCCGGCTCCCATGAGGCTGACCATCTCGTTCTCGGCATACATGCGGCCATAGGACAGGACGATGCCGAGCAACAGAGCGAGCGGCAGGATGACGAGCAGAAACTCCGGCAGGCGATAAAGCATGATCAGGAACAGGGCGTCCGCCGCCTTCTGCCCGCTCGCGGCCTCGCCGAGGTATTGCATGAAGCGCGAAATCACCGCCACGGCAAGCAGGATCAGCGCGACCACGGCAGTGGCCTGCAACACCTGTCTTGCGAGATAGCGAAATACGATCAATTGCCTGCCCCGCCGACGTCTCTGAAGCGGTCAGAGTAACCCCTTCAGATGCCGAGCGCCATGTCGGTAAGCCATTGATCGGGCAGGGAGGCGCGGCGGACGGCGCTGAAACAGGCCTCGGCCCGGGGCAGGACCTGGGCGGCGTAGAAATTGCAGATGCGGATGCGGGACTGATGGAAATGGGGGTCCTGCTCCATGGCCGCTTCCGCGGCCAGCGCAGACTTGAGCAGCAGCCAGGCGCCGATCAGCGTCCCGCAGCCCATGAGAAAATTGACCGCGGCGGCGGCCCTGGTTTCATCGCCTTCCTTCAGTAGCCATTGCGTCAATTCCTGTGCATGCGACACGCTTGCGCCGACGAAGCCCGCCGCATTGGCGAGCCGGTCGGACTTTGCGGCACGGGCGCAGGTTTCACCGGCTTCCAGCAACAGCCGTGACAGTTCGGCGCCGCCGTCGCGTTGCGTCTTGCGGCCGATAAAATCGTTCGCGTGGATTGCGGTCGTGCCCTCGTAAATGGTCATGATCCTGGCGTCGCGGACGATCTGCGCCGCGCCGGTTTCCTCGACGTAACCCATGCCGCCATGTACCTGCAGGCACAGCGACGCGACATCCTGGGCGACTTCGGTATTCCAGCCCTTGGCGATCGGAATCAGGAGTTCGTACCTGGCTCTCGCGCCGTCCTCGCCGGTCATCGAACGATCCAGGGCGCCGGCGGCCATATAGCTGATGGCGCGGGCGGCTTCGGTCATGGATTTCATGAACATGACCATGCGGCGCACGTCCGGATGGTGAATGATCGCGCCGTCGCGCCGGCCGAGCGGCCTCCCCTGCACTCTTTCGGCGGCGAATGCGACGGCCTTCTGCGTGGCCAACTCGCTCAGGCCGACGCCTTCGAGGCCGACATGCAATCGCGCGCTGTTCATCATCGTGAACATGTAGGACAAGCCCTTGTTCTCCTCGCCGATCAGCCAGCCGGCGGCGCCCTTCCCTTCTTCGCCGTAGACCATGGCGCAAGTGGCGCTGCCATGGATGCCCATCTTCTTTTCCAGTGCGATGGGGCCAAGATCGTTGCGTTCGCCGGGTGCGCCGCCTTCCCCAGGCAAGTACTTCGGCACGAGAAACAGGGAGATGCCTTGCACACCCTCGGGCGCACCCTCGATTCGGGCAAGTACGAGATGGACGATGTTTTCCGCCATTTCGTGGTCTCCCCATGAGATGAAAATCTTTTGTCCGAAAATTCGATAATGATCGCCCTCGGGCACCGCCCGGGTGCGAACTGCCGCCAGGTCGGATCCGGCCTGGGGCTCGGTGAGATTCATCGTGCCGGTCCAGCGGCCGCTCACCATGTTCTCGAGAAATTTCTCCTGCAACTCCGCATCGCCGTGAGATTCGAGCGCTTCGATGGCGGCCATGCTGAGGATGGGGCAGATGGAAAAGCTGAGGTTGGCGGCCGCCCACATTTCGGATGCCGCGCTGTTGATTGCGTGTGGCAGACCCATTCCACCGAAGCGGGGATTCGCGGAACAGGCGCTCCAGCCTCCCTCGGCGAACTGCCGGTAGGCTTCGGCGAATCCCGCGGTCTCCCGCACTTGCCCGCCGACGAGCCTGGGCGGGTCTTCCTCGCCGGCGCCGTTCAGCGGGGCAAGCACGTTTTCGGCAAGTTTCGCGGCCTCTTCCAGAATGGCGGGAACGAGTTCCGGGCTGGCGTCCTCGAACGGCGGTTTGCCGCAGACTTCATCCACTCCCGCCAACTCGCGCAAAAAGAACCGCATCTCCTTCAATGGCGCCCGATACGTCATGCCCGTTCTCCGTCAATCTGTCTTGTCAAAGCGGCCACAAGAGTGCCGCATGCTTTCCCCAATATCAAACGCAGGGGGAGGATGACAACGGCGGCGTAGAATGAGAGCATTCGCACCGGCTTGCGGAGCATAGAGATAGAGAGAGGGCCATGAAGACACGAATCACCGAATTGCTCGGAATCGAGCATCCCATCATCCAGGGCGGCATGCATTACGTCGGCTTCGCCGAACTTGCCGCGGCGGTTTCAGAGGCCGGCGGACTCGGCATCATCACCGCGTTGACACAGAAAACCCCCGCCGATCTCGCCAACGAGATCGCCCGCGCGCGGGAATTGACCGACAAGCCCATTGGCGTCAATCTGACCTTTCTGCCAACCGTCAAGTCGGTCGATTATCCGGCCATCGTCAAGGTCATAATCGACAGCGGCGTGAAAGTCGTGGAGACCGCGGGCAACAATCCGCAACAGGTGCTGCCCTACCTGAAAGACGCGGGCATCAAGGTGATCCACAAATGCACTTCGGTGCGGCACGCGCTCAAGGCCCAGCGCATCGGCTGCGACGCCGCGAGCATCGACGGCTTCGAATGCGGCGGCCACCCGGGCGAAGACGACGTGCCGAACATGATCCTGCTGCCCCGCGCGGCGGATGAACTCGAAATACCCTTCGTCTCCTCCGGCGGCCAGGCCGACGCCCGCTCCCTCGTCGCTTCGCTCGCCATGGGCGCCGACGGCATGAACATGGGCACCCGCTTCATGGCAACCCAGGAGGCGCCGATCCACGAAAACGTCAAGCAGGCCATCGTCGAGGCCGACGAGTTGCAGACCCGGCTGATCATGCGCCCCCTGCGCAATACCGAACGCGTGCTGTCGAATGCCGCAGTGGAAAAACTGCTCGAGAAGGAAAAGGATCTCGGCAGCGAAATCAGCTTCGAGGACATCATGGAAGAGGTCGTCGGCGTCTACCCGCGAGTCATGCTCGAAGGCGAAATGGACGCCGGCGCCTGGTCCTGCGGCATGGTCGTCGGCCTGATCCACGACATTCCCACGGTCAAGGAACTCATCGACCGCATCATGAACGAGGCCGACGAGATCATTCGCGGCCGGCTGGAAGGGTTTCTGGCCGCTTGAGGATTTAACATGAACGCTGCTGCACCTGACTCCTCCTTGCTTGAAGTCCTTATCGTCGGCGCCGGGATTTCCGGCATCAGCGCCGCATGCCATCTGGAGCGCGAATGCCCCGGCAAGAGATACGCCATTCTCGAAGCCCGGAACGAAATCGGCGGCACCTGGGATCTGTTTCGCTTTCCCGGAATCCGCTCCGACAGCGACATGTACACCTTCGGATTCAGTTTCAAGCCCTGGACCAATCCGCAAGTGATTTCCGACGCGGACGACATTCGCGACTATTTACGGGAAACGGTCGACGAATACGGCGTTCGCAACCGTATCCGGTTCGGACACCGAGTGACCTCGGCTGCCTGGGACAGCGAATCCGCCGTCTGGACCGCATCTGTGGTTGACGGTGAGGGCCGGGAGTCAGAAATCAGGGCGCGTTTCCTGTTCATGTGCTGCGGCTATTACGACTACGAAAAAGGCTACACGCCCGATCTTCCCGGCCTGGAGCAATTCGGCGGTCCAGTCGTTCATCCGCAACATTGGCCGGAAGATCTGGATTATTCGGGCAAGCGCATGGCGGTGATCGGCAGCGGCGCCACCGCGGTAACGCTCATTCCGGCGCTGGTGCAAAAAGCCGCGAAGGTGACCATGATCCAGCGCTCGCCGAGCTACATCATTTCCCGCCCCGGCAAGGACCGCATCGCGGCCCTGCTCAATGCGCTGCTGCCCGCGCGCTGGGCCGGCAGGATCAATCGCTGGCGCTTCGTACGCCTGCAGGACATGGTTTACCAGCGGTCGCGGGAGAAGCCCGAGAAGATCAGGGACTACCTGCTCAAGCGCGTTCGCAAGGTGCTCGGGGAAGATTATGACGTGGAGAAACATTTCACGCCGGATTACGAACCCTGGACCCAACGCCTGTGCCTGGTGCCCGACAACGACCTGTTCCTGGCGATTCGGGAAGGCAAGGCCGATGTCGTCACCGGCGGGATCGAAAGCATCACTGAAACAGGCGTGAGGATGCGAGACGGCGAAACCGTCGAAGCCGACATACTCGTTACGGCGACCGGCCTGAACTTGCAGTTGTTCGGCGGCGTCAGCCTCTACCGCGACGGCGAGAAGATCGAGCCTACCCGCTCGTTCAATTACCACGGGATGATGCTGTCAGGCGTGCCGAATCTGGCTTACACCTTCGGCTACGTCAACGCCTCCTGGACCTTGCGCGCCGACCTGAATTCCCGCTGGTTCTGCAAGTTGCTCAACACCATGGACGCCAGGGGCGCCCGGCAATGCGAGCCCGTGTTGCGCGAGGAAGAAACGGGCCTGCCCGAACTCGACTGGATCGACGACTTCAATCCCGGCTACATGCAGCGCGCCATGCACCTGTTCCCGAAACAGAAGAACCAGGCTCCCTGGCGCAACACCCAGGATTACCTGCTCGACCGCAAATTGATCGAAGAAGC
>CAZUSL010000212.1:0-42194 GCA_964622925.1 uncultured Pseudohongiella sp.
GACCAACTATGGGGGCGGGGAAGCGGAGTTCTTTGAGGACGAGGGCGGCGTCTACAACTTCGTGACCATGCGGGACGTGTGGAACATTCCGTATGTCAACTCGCAGGCGCGAGAGCGAACCGGCTATCCGACGCAGAAGCCGGAGAAGCTGCTTCGCAGGGTGATCCGCTCTTCGTCTAACGAGGGGGATGTCGTCTTTGATCCCTTTGCAGGCTGCGCCACAACGTGCGTGGCAGCCGAGCAATTGCGCCGACAGTGGGTAGGCATCGACATTAGCCACAAGGCTGCCGAACTGGTCGTAGTCCGGCTTGATTGGGCGGTGTACGAGTACAGCGGAGTTCAGCCGCAAAGGCCGGACGTAGTCCACCGCACCGACCTGCCGCAGCGAACCGATCTAGGCAAGCTGCCGCCGTATCGTTCGCACGGCAAGGCGCTATACGGCGAACAGGGCGGGCATTGCAACGGCTGCCGCGAGCATTTCAAGCCGCAAAATTTGACCGTCGATCACATTATCGCCCGGCGCAAGGGCGGGACGGATCATATCGAGAATTTGCAGCTTCTTTGCGGTCACTGTAACGCCGTGAAAGGGGATCGGGGCATGGAGTATTTGCGCGTCAAGCTGCAACTCTGATAGGCCGTTTCAGCGCTGCTAGAAGTCCGGGAGTGGAAAAGGGGCGCTACGGGCTTTCTGTGGCGTTCCTTCCCCATTCGCGATTACAGCGCAAACACACGCTTGCGCCTGGCCGGACAGGTGTCTTGCAATACGGACATCTCGCAGTTCCTTCCGCCCGCCGCGTACCTGCCCAGATTACCAAGCCCAACCAAACCAACCAGCCAAAAATTGGGACTATGCCCGCCACAAGACAGAGAATCAGCAGGCCGCATGTCCTGTTAGGATGATCTGCGGGCAGCATGATATACGGCAAGAAAATCAGCGCTACAGCGAGCGCAAAGACCACTACCTGCCAGATGCCCAGCCCGGCTACTGCGCTTTCCATTCACCACACCATGACGAAGACGGGACTATCGGCCATTTAGTCGCAAGCTTCCCATTTCCATCGACTACCACGAAAGGCGGATTCCGGCGACACATGACAAGATTGCCGGTGCTTGTGCCGTGGTAATTCTCCGACTGGAACGGTTCGGCGAACTGGCAATTCTGACAAGTCTTGTTTCGGTATGGATTCATCTATGCTCAATCGCTAATCGCAGGCAGGCCCGTTAACGCGCAGATAGTCGTTGATGAATCTATCCATCTGTTCAGAAATGATTTGAAGGATAAAACCCGCGTCGTCTGTTTGTCCGAAATTTTGCACTTCCCAACGACCGGATAGCATCGTATGGCCTGTAAGTTCATCGAGCATCCATTTTCTGAACTCTGCTGATACTGTGAAAATATTCATTTCAGATGGAAATTCTTCTGCCACAAGGCCCACGGTAACCAGAAGATAGGGGCCGACGTTCAAGTCATAAAGGCGAGCCGCCCGCAGGCGGCTTTCGATAGCGGTTCTAACCCGCTCTTCCGTTAACCTAATTTCATTGTCTGACACGCCTACAGCTACGTCTATCGGTTCGCAACGGTTGAACAGTTCAAAGCACTCAGAATCATCGGCCAGACATTCCCGCCCTAATCCTTCAAGCGGATTACTGAATCCGTCCAAGTCTTGAGCCGGGACCGCAGTCGGGGCGGCAAGCGCCAGAAAAATCAGCGTCCGGGCCAGTGTGTGCATATAGGGGCTTAGTTTTGCGGTTCGATCTTGAAGATATGGTTTTCCAGCCTGAGCAGCTTTCCTTCAATGCCGTCAAGCCGCCGGTCAATTCCCTGTACGGTAGCCTCAAGCCCGGCCATTCGCTCGCTCAATTCGGAAATGCTGGCCTGGATGCTATCGGATCGGCTGCCGTCAAAACCGTTCAATACAAACAACACGATCAACAGGATTGCCGTTTGCATCCAGTTTCTGCCGCTGGAAATCGCCGCTTTCGCTGATTCTGTATCCATTTTCTACTATCCGCCTTTTCTCGGCTTTTCCGGCTTGACCGCATTCGAGACAGCTTCCAGCCGCGCTACCCGGACAGCACGGCGGCCAGCACCGCAACCGCGATACTGATTGATCCGATCACAGTGGCGACGATGGTAATTATCATTTGTCTGTCGCGCTTGTGCATTTCGGCGGCAAGATGGGCAATATCGGTCTTGTATTCCGCTTGCATTGTCTTCATGCGTTCCTCCAGCACGGCCAGTTTCAGCGCCAATTCGTGCGGTCTCGGTTCTGAATCTGTCATGCGGTTACCTGGTGAGTGGCGGCGCTCACGGAATCCACGTCAGCACCGACCACGATGGTCAGTTGACCACTCCGCTTTCGATCCGATTATCCGCTGAACCTTCCTGATTTTCAAAGGGTACTTTATTTGGTACTTCATGATTTTTTTCTGCAAAAAATTCATATTTATCAGTGTATTACCTTCTAAATATGGCGGAGAGAGAGGGATTCGAACCCTCGATAGGGTTTAACCTATACGCCCTTAGCAGGGGCGCGCCTTCAGCCGCTCGGCCATCTCTCCGTGGGGCGGGAAATGGTATCACAGGCGGTCTGGTGCTTTGAATGAAGGTGTCTGTGATTTGGGGTGGGCGTGTGCGACCATTGATCGGGTATGCGAAGTGGGGCGGCGCTGGAGGCCTGGCATGAGAAAGATTTTGAATGGGGCGGTCATGGCATTGGTGTTGTCGATTCTTCCGCCGATGGTCGGCGCCCAACTTGAGCCACTGACGATCTATCCGGCCGGGACGGTCATAACCATGGATCCTTCGCTGCCCCGCGCCTCGGCGGTTGCGGTGAGCGAGGGGCGGATCGTGGCAGTTGGAGACGTCGGGGATTTCGATGTCTGGGCGGCGGGGCGCGAAGTCAATGTCGACGAGCGGTTCGCGGACAAGGTGATCGTGCCCGGCCTGATCGACAATCACCTGCATCCGTTCCTGGCGTCGATTGTCCTCAACACGGTCTGGATCACGCCGCAGGAATGGCAGGTGGGCGATATGCAGGTGCCTGCCACGCGCACCCATGAAGGCTTTGTCCGGCGCCTGGAGGAGGAGCTCGCGGCGAATGCCGACCCTGCGGCGCCGCTGCTCAGTTGGGGCTATCACGCGTCCTGGCATGGCGAGGTCATGCGGCCGGAACTCGATGAAATCTCCTTAGGCAAGCCGATCGTCCTGATCCAGCGCTCGTTCCACGAAATCGTCATGAACACCGCGGCGCTGGACTGGCTCGGGCTCAACACCGACGATATCGGAGTCCATCCGGACATCGAACTGGGAGAGGGTTTCTTTTCCGAAAGCGGAGTCGATGTCGCGCTCGAGCGGCTGGTGCCGTATTTCTTCGATCCCGAACGATTGCGCGCCGGGCTCGACGCCCTGCGCGAGGCCGTTCACGCTGGCGGCATAACGACCATCGGCGATATGGGCGTCGGCGGTTATCTCGGCTTGCAGCGGGAAGCCCAGGTTTACCAGGACCACTTCGGCGACTCGCGAACGCCTTTCAGGATGTTCATGGTCGCTTCGCCGGGATTGATGCTGACGCCGCCGCCCAAGTCCGATGTCGATGAATTCGCCGAGGTCAGTTTTCTGAAGGTTTTTTCGGGCCGGCACGTGAAGTTCTTCGCCGACGGCGGATTCTTCGCGCTCAACATGCGGATGAAGTACCCCGGCTATACGGACGGGCACGAAGGCAGGTGGATGATGGCCCCCGAAGCGCTGGAGACGGCGATTCGCCCCTATTGGAACGACGGCTACCAGGTCCATGTGCACGTCAACGGCGACGAAGGGCTCGACGTGGTGCTCGATATCCTCGACAGGATGCTCCAGGAGAGGCCCAGGTTCGATCATCGTTTCACCTTGCATCACGTCGGCATATCCACCAACGAGCAGCTTCGCAGGGCCGCGGCGCTCGGCGTGGTGATTTCGGCGCAGCCGAATTACCTGTGGGCGCTCGGCGACAAGTACGCGGAAAGCGGGCTGGGCTACGACCGCGCGTCGCAGATGTCGCGCATCGGGGCGATGGTGCGCAACGGCATTCCCACTTCCCTGCATTCGGATTTCACGATGGCGCCGGCTTCGCCCTTGTGGCTTGCATGGGTAGCCGCGAACCGGATTACGGCCGATGAGACGCTCATGGCGCCGGAGGAGCGCATCAGCGTCGAGGAGGCCTTGCGCGCGGTGACGATCGATGCGGCTTTCGCCATGGGACTCGAAGATGAAATCGGCAGCATCGTCGCCGGCAAGAAAGCGGATTTCACGATCCTGGAAGTCGATCCCTTCGAGGTTCCGGTCCAGACCTTGCGCGACATCGAAATCTGGGGAACCATTTTCGAGGGCGCGGTCTACCCGATTACCTCGCCGGCGGATTAGATCACCTTATTTTGGCTCAATTCCCTGATTTCGGGTTCGGAATAGCCGAGTTCGCGCAGGATGGATGCGGTGTGCTCGCCGACCACGGGGACCGGGCCGATCCGCGGCTCGTATGAACTGTCGTTGCCGGGTGGCTTCAGGGCTCTGATCGGGCCCGCTGGGCTTTCGACTTCGATGAAGCGGCCCAATGCCTTGAGTTGCGGATGTTCCCATACGGCGGCCATGTCGTTGACGTCGGCCCAGGCGATGCCTGCGGCGTCGAGCCTGGCGGCCAGCGCAGTGGAGTCCAGTTTCTCGAAGGCCTGCACGATCAGTTCACGCAATTCGCCGCGATTTTGCGAGCGGGCGGCATTGCCGGCGAATCTCGCGTCTTCCGCCAATGATGGGTGTCCCAGGATTTCCGCGCAGAAAGCCTTCCATTCGCGTTCGTTCTGGATGCCGAGCAGCAGCGTCTTGCCGTCGCCGGCGGGAAATACGCCATAAGGGTAGATGCTCGCGTGGTCGGCCCCGTTGCGCGGCGGCGGGGGATTGTCCGCGTAGGCGTAATAGAGCGGGAATCCCATCCATTCGGTCATGGCTTCGAGCAGGGAAATGGCGATATGCGAACCCTTGCCGGTTCTGCCCCGCTGGATCAGCGCCGCCAGGATGGCGGCGTGGGCCTGGCTGGCGGCGGCGATGTCGGCGATGGAAATGCCGCTCTTGACCATGTCTTCGCCGTCCCCGGTGACCGAGAGAAAGCCCGCTTCCGCCTGCATGAGCAGGTCGTAGGCCTTCTTGTCGCGCCAGGGGCCGTCGTCGCCGTAACCGCTGATGTCGCAAACGATCAGCCGGGGATAGTCAAGTGACAGCTTTGCATATGAAAGCCCGATTCGTTCGGCTGCGGCGGGGGCGAGGTTCTGCACGAGGACGTCGGTCCGGGCCAGCAGGCGCTTGAGGATTTCCGCCGCCGCGGGCTGCTTTATGTCGAGGGTGAGGCTTTCCTTCGAGCGGTTGGTCCAGACGAAATGCGAACACAGTCCCTCGACCCGGTCGTCGTAATGGCGCGCGAAGTCTCCGGTTTCACGCCGTTCGACCTTGATGACCCTGGCGCCGAGTTCGGCGAGTTGCCGGGTGCAAAGCGGCGCCGCGATGGCGTGTTCGAGCGAGAGAACGGTTATGCCGGTAAGCGGAGGCTGGTTCATGCAGGCGGCGCCATCCGCGCTTCGCCGCGCAGACACTCCGCGCCTTCTTCATTGGCAATCCAGAGATCGGTGCGTCCCGTCGCATCGGGTTCGCGACCGCACAAGCTGAACGATTGCGTATCGAACACGGGATGCGTGACGCGAAACGAATATTCGAGTAGCGGCCTGCCGGGAAATCGCAGCAACAACTCGTCTATCAACAGTGTCGCCAGCAAGGGCCCATGCACGAGCAAGCCGCGATAATCTTCGACGTCGCGCACGTAGTCGCGGTCGTAATGAATTCGATGCGCGTTGAAAGTGAGGGCGGAATAGCGAAACAGGACGATGGCGTCGGCCCGGGTTTCGCGCTCGAAATCGGCATCGCCCGGCGCAGGCTCTGGCGGCTGGGTCGAAGCATCGGCGGCGCGCGCTTCGCGATAGACGATATCGTGCTGTTCGCTGAAAGCGAGGCCTGCCGGACTGTCGTATTCGTGGCCCACTTCGACAAAAGCGAGTTGACCACTGCGGCCCTGCTTGAACTTGATGCCGTCGATACGCGAACGCCTGGTGACGGTTTCGCCTATGCGCAGCGGGTGATGGAAACGAAACCTGCTGCCGGCCCACATGCGCCGCGGCAGTTCGATGGGCGGCAGGAATCCGCCTTTCCTGGCATGTCCGTCCCGGGCGATGTCGCGCTGCGGCGTCATTTCAAGGAAATAGAACCAGTGCCAGAGCGGCGGCAGGGGCGAGCCTGCACCAGCCGGCGTTTGCGGACGGTCGAGCAGGGCGGCGAAGCCGCGCAGCGGATTCGGGCCGATGACTTCGGTACAGGATTCGGTCTTGCCGAGCCATGCGTCAAATTTGCCCGCGGTATCTGTCATAATGCCTGCGGTCGGACGGGTAACCGCCCGGAAAATAGCAGGATTCCCGATCTATGTCCGGCAAGTATTTCGAAGAACTGGAAATCGGCACGGTGTTCGACCACCTGCCGCATCGCACGATTACCGAAGCGGACAACCTGCTGTTTTCCGCGATGACGCACAATCCCCAGCCGTTGCACATCGACGCCGAGTTCGCCGCCTCCTCGCAGCACGGCCAGCGCCTGGTCAACAGCCTGTTCACTCTCGGCCTGGTGATCGGCCTTTCCGTAGGCGACACCACATTGGGCACGACAATCGGCAATCTCGGCATGGAACAGGTCGAGTTCCCCAACCCCGTTTTCATCGGCGATACGATCCGCGTCCAGACGCGAATCACCGACAAGCGCGAATCGAAGACCAAACCCGACCGCGGCATCGTCTGGTTCGAACACATCGGCCGCAACCAGCGCGACGAAATCGTCTGCCAGTGCCTGCGCAAGGGCATGATGCTGCGGTTGCCGGCGGAAGACTGACGGCAATGGCTACCGATACGGAATCCGCAGAGTCGATCCGCCGGCGCAGCGTTCATTTCGTTCCCGGCGGCGACGAACGCATGTTCGAAAAATCGCTTGGCCTTGCGGCCGACGCACTGATTCTCGATCTCGAGGATTCGGTGACGCCTGAAGGCAAGGCCGTAGCTCGGGAAGCCGTTTGCGATTGGTTGCGGCAAGCGGACTTCGGCGGCAGACAGAAGCTGGTCCGGATCAACCCACTCGGTTCGCCCTGGGGAGAAGCCGACATTGCCGCCGTCATTGCCGCTTCGCCCGATGGTCTCGTCGTGCCGAAAGTGACTCGGGCAAGTGATGTCGAGTCCGTAGATGGCCTGGTTGCGGAACAGGAGCGGCGCACCGGACTGGCATTGGGCTCGGTCAAGCTGTTGCTGATCGGGACCGAGACGCCCGGTTCGGCCTTTCATCTGCCGGAATTGGCCGCTCATCCGCGCGTAGACGGTTTGACCTGGGGTTCGGAAGATCTCTCCGCCGAACTCGGCGCCAGCGCGATCCGGGACGCGTCCGGCGAATACCTCGAAGTATTCAGCCTCGTGCGCTCGCTTGCCTTGCTCGCAGCGGCGGCGGCCGGCAAGCAGCCGATCGACACGATCTACGCCGATGTCCGTGACCTGAAAGGGTTTCGGGAAGAATGCCGGCGCGCGGCGGCGATGGGATTCACCGGCAAATTGACTATCCATCCCGATCAGATTGATATTGTGAACGAGATGTTCACGCCGAATCCGGCAGAAGTTGCCGAAGCCGAGGAACTGCTGGCCGCCGCCGACGAACACATACGCCAGGGACGCATCGCCTTTCGTTTCAAGGGACAAATGGTCGATGTGCCGCACCTGAAACGCGCGCGCCGAATCCTGGCGCGAGCCGGCAGGCAGACGGAAGATTGACCGTGGATTTTATCGAAAGCGAAGAACAACGCATGATCCGCGAGTCGGTCGCAAACCTTTGCAGCCGCTTTCCGGACGAGTATTGGGAAGAACGCGACCGGCTCGGCGAGTTCCCGCAGGAGTTCTACGATCTCGTCGCCGAAGCGGGCTGGATCGGCACCGCCATTCCCGAACGCTGGGGCGGCGCCGGCCGCGGCATCCGCGACGCCGCCATCCTGCTCGAAGAAATCGCCGCTTCGGGTGCGGCCATGAACGGCGCCTCGCCGGTGCATCTGTCGATGTTCGGCATTCATCCGCTGGTCAAGCACGGTTCCGACGCAATGCGCGAAAAGTATCTGCCCGATATCGCCAGCGGCTCGCTGCATGTGGCCTTCGGCGTCACCGAGCCAGACGCCGGCACCGACACCACCTCAATCCGAACTTTCGCCCGCCGAGAAGGCGATGAATACATCGTGCGCGGACGCAAGGTCTGGACGACCAAGGCCACACATTGCGAACGCGTCGTGCTGCTCGTGCGCACCACGCCCAGGGAAGAAGTCGAGCGCAAGACCGACGGCATGACCCTGCTTTTCGCCGAGTTGCAGCGGCCCGAGGTCAGCATTTCGCCGATTCCCAAGCTCGGCCGCAATGCCGTCACGACCTGCGAGGTTGTATACGACGATCTGCCCGTGGCGGTTGCCGACCGTATCGGCGAAGAGGGCAAGGGTTTCTATCACTTGCTCGACGGGCTCAACGCAGAACGCATTCTCGTTGCCTCGGAGGCTGTCGGCATCGGCCGCGCCGCGTTGCGCAGGGCGGTGGATTACGCCAACGAGCGAACGGTATTCGACCGCCCCATCGGCAAGAACCAGGGCATCTCCTTTCCGCTGGCCCAGGCGCGCACCCAGCTCGAAGCCGCCGCGCTGATGGTGGCGAAGGCGGCTTGGCTGATCGATCACGACCGGCCCTGCGGCAAGGAAGCGAACATGGCGAAATGGCTGGCGGCGGAAGCCGGATTCAATGCGGCCGACGTGGCGCTGCAGACCCATGGCGGCTTCGGCTACGCCCGGGAATATCACGTCGAGCGCTACTGGCGCGAGGCCCGGCTCATGAAACTCGCGCCCATCACCCAGGAAATGATCCTGAACTACGTCGCCGAGCATGTGTTAGGCTTGCCGCGCAGTTACTAGCGCGTAGGCGAAGGAACGAAAGTGACCACGGACATCGTTGCGAGCATGAAGGAAGGCCCCATGCGGCCGGTGCAAATCCTTGCCGTGACGATCTGCGTGGTCATCAACATGATCGACGGATTCGACGTACTCGTCATGGCGTTCACCGCGTCGTCGATCGCCGCCGAATGGTCGCTTCAACCTCAATCCGTGGGGATTCTGCTCAGTTCGGGTCTGTTCGGAATGGCCGCGGGGTCGCTTTTCCTGGCGCCGATTGCGGACAGGATCGGCCGCCGCAACACGATTCTTGTTTGCCTGGTGATCATCAGCGGCGGCATGCTAGCTTCGGCGTTCACCTGGTCGATGTCGAGCCTCGCCAGCGCCCGGGTCGTGACTGGAATCGGCATCGGCGGCATGCTGGCGAGCATTACGACAATCACGGCGGAATATTCTTCCCACAAGCGGCAGGGATTCGCCATCAGCATGGTGCAGTCGGGCTATCCGGTGGGCGCCACGATCGGCGGAACCATCGCGGCGTTCCTGATCGTCGCTTACGGCTGGCGCTCGGTTTACGTATTCGGGGCTGCGTGTACGATCCTGATGATTCCGCCAGTGCTCAGATACCTGCCCGAATCGCTCGAATACCTGATCGAGCGCAAGCCCCGAAACGCCCTCGAAAAGGTGAATCAACTGCTCGATAAGCTGGGCATGGACCAGGTCGCCGAATTGCCGGCATCGCAGCGCACCGGCGAAGCCGCCGGAGTCGGCGTGCTCGAACTCGTTTCCGCCCCGCTGCGGACTTCGACCTTGCTGCTCTGGTGCGCGTTTTTCATGGTAATGCTCAGTTTCTATTTCGTCCTGAGTTGGACTCCCACCTTGCTGACCGAGGCGGGATTGCGCACCGAACAGGGCATTTCCGGCGGCGTTTTGATGAACATCGGCGGCATCGTCGGCGGAGTGACGCTGGGCTATCTGACCGCGCGATTCTCCGGCCACCGCCTGACCGCCTTCTACATGCTGCTATGCGCGGTTTTCATGGCCCTGTTCGGCCTGCTGGACGGCAATCTCGGCGTAATGCTCGTACTGGGATTCGTGATCGGTTACTTCATCTTCGGTTCGATCATCGGCGTATACAGCATCGCCCCGAACATCTACAGCACGATCGTTCGCAATACCGGCATGGGGTGGGCGATCGGCGTCGGCCGCTTCGGCGGAATCATCGGCCCGTCGGCCGCGGGTTTCCTGCTCGCCCAGGGATGGACCGGCGCCCAGTGTTTTTACGCTTTCGGCATTCCCCTGCTGATCGCGATGGCCGCCGTGCTGCTGTTGAAAGCGCAGCAGAGCCCCAGGTTGCAGCCGGCCTGACTGGTGTGCGCCATCGTGTTTCATCAATGCGGAAGCTGACGTGAAGCTGCATTGGTCTTCCAGGTCCCCATTCGTCCGCAAGGTCATGATTGTCGCGCACGAAACCGGACAGGCCGACGAGATTACAACCGTCAGGTCCGTCGTGGGCCGCACGATCGTCAACCCCGACGTCGTCGAGGATTCGCCGGTCGGGCGCATTCCGGTATTGGCGCTTGACGATGGCGTCGTTCTTACGGGCTCGTTCGCCATTTGCGATTACCTTGATTCGAGGCATAACGGACGGAAGCTGATTCCGCCCCGCGGCGAATCGAGATGGCGCGAACTGGAACTGCACGGCGTTACCGATGGAACACTGGATATCCTGCTGAATTGGCGCTACGAGAAAACGAAACCGGAAGCGCAACGCTGGCGCGCATTCTGCGAGAGTTCCGCCGCCAGGATTCAGCACTCCCTGGCCTGGCTCGATCGGCGAGCCGGGGATTTCAGGGATGAGGATTACGGGATCGGCCAGATCACGTCAGGCATCGTTCTCGATTACCTGGATTTCCGGTTTCCCGAAATTGACTGGCGTGATTCCAATCCGAATCTGCGCCGATGGCACAAGATCTTCAGCGCACGCCCTTCCAGCAAGGCGACGGAGATCGTGGATGACGAACAAGGCTGAATGAGATATGGACCAGGTTCCCGCCGTACTACCCGCGCATCGCGCGCAGACGCAAATCGAGAACATTTGCGATACCCACAATCACGTGTTCGGTCCCTTCGACCGGTTTCCGCTGCAACACCCGCCCGAGTTTCCGATGCCCCTGGCGCCCATCGAGACCTACCTGGACGTGCTGGACAGGACCGGCCCGGGACGCGGCGTACTCGTGCAGCCGACGCAGCAGGGCTGCGACAATACGGATTTGCTCCATGCGCTGGATCACGCGGGAGACCGGCTGCGGGCGGTAGGCGGCTTGCGCACCGGAGCGGCCGACGAGACCTTCGGCAAGTTGGACCAGGCCGGAGTCAGGGCGCTTCGTTTCGTCGAAGCGCCGCTCCCGGACGGCTCACCTCGCCCCGGCGCGGTGGAATTCGACGAGATACCACGGCTTGCCTCACGCATCGCGGCCTGTAACTGGGCCGTCGATGTATGGGCGCCGTTGCCGCGGCTCATCGCCAGCCTGGACGTGATCCTGCAGAACGACATCCCGGTCATTTTCGAACACATGGGAATGCCGGACGTTCGCTCGGGAGTGGCCGACAGGCATTTCCAGACGATGCTCGGGCTGGTTCGGGAAGGACGAATCCACGTCAAGCTCTCGGTTTGCCGCTGCTCGACCAAAGCGCCGGAATACGAGGATCTGCGGCCGTTCCACGACGCGCTGGTGGAAGCGAATTCGGATCAGCTCGTCTGGGGTTCCGACTGGCCGTTCATTCGCATGGACGGTAACGAACCCGACCCGGCGAAGCTGCTGGACCTGTTTTGCAAATGGACCGACGATGCCGGGTTGCAACAGAAGATTCTCGTCGACAATCCCGAACGGCTGTACGGTTTCCGGGAAAGAGCCTAATCCAGGAGTTTTTCCAGGGCGTTTTCAGGCGTGACGAACAACCTGCCGAGCGCCTCCGCCACGGCCTCGTAGGTAATGTGGCCGCGGCAGACATTCATGCCCCGTCGGAGATGCACATCCCCCTCAAGCGCCTGTCTGACGCCCTCGTTCGCCAGCTTGCGGACATAGGGCAGGGTGGCCCGGCACAGCGCCTTGGTCGACGTGACCGGCACGCTGCCGGGAATATTGGCGACGCAATAATGCACGACTTCATGCTTGATGAAAGTCGGTTCGTCGTGGGTAGTCGGCCGGGAGGTTTCCACACATCCTCCCTGATCGATGCAGACATCCGCAATCACGGCGCCCGGCTTCATCTTCATGACGAGGGATTCGGAAACAAGCGGTTCCAGTTTTCCGCCCGGCACGAGCAGGGCGCCGACGACCAGGTCGGCTTCGACCACCAGCCGCTCGATGTTTTCCGGCGTCGAATCGACGCATTCCAGTTCCGGCCCGAACATTTCCCGCAACTGTTCCCGCCGCGCGGGAAACTTCTCGACGATGGCGACCCGGGCGCCGAGTCCGAGCGCGATGCGGGCCGCGTTGCTGCCCACCGTGCCACCGCCGATGACGGCGACCTTGCCCGGTTCGACGCCGGTGGCGCCGCTAAGCAACAGCCCCATGCCGCCCTGCCGCTTTTGCAGGAAGCTTGCCGCAGCCTGCACCGACATGCGCCCGGCGATCTCAGACATCGGGATCAGCAGCGGCAGGGCGCCCTGGTCGTCGGTAACCGTCTCGAAGGCGATGCAAAGCGCGCCGCTCGCCATCAGATCGTCGGTCTGTTCCGGGTCCGAGGCCAGATGCAGGTAGCCGAACAGCGTATGCCGCGGCTGCAGAAGGGCGCGTTCGGCGCTGTTCGGTTCCTTTACCTTGACGATCAGGTCGACGGCATCGAAAAGTTCGGCCGCATCGGCGGCGATTCGCGCGCCGGCCTGTTCGTAATCCGCGTCGCTTTCGCCGATGCCCGCCCCCGCGCCGGTTTCGACCCAGACTTCATGGCCGTCGGCGGTCAGGGCCGCGACGGATTCGACATCGAGCCCGACCCGGTATTCGTGATTCTTGCTCTCTTTTGGCGCTCCAATACGCATGGTGATCTCCTCCCCCAAGGAATCTTTTACGTAAGCAATGGGACGGCGGTTCCTTATGCCAGTGATATCGTATATAACGGCGTTTGCCGCGGACGCAGATTATAAGTCCTTCGCCGGGGAATGGAAATGAGACTAAAGGCGGCCATCCGGCCAGCTTTGCTGCTGGCGTGCCTGCTCGGCATGCATCAGGTTCTGGCCCAGGACATCGCTGCGCAGGATGACCCCGAGTTGCAGCGAGTCGCCCCGTTTCAGGTCTTCGACAATCTCTATTACGTCGGCGCGCGCTGGGTTTCCGCCTGGTTGCTGGAAACCGATCAGGGCCTGATACTGTTCGATTCGCTTTACGGAGACCTGGTCGACATCGCCGTTGACGGCATCCGCGAACTCGGCTTCGATCCCGACGACATCCGTTACCTGATCGTCAGCCACGCACATTACGACCACATCGGCGGCGCCCGGCGCTTTCAGCAGGAGTTCGGCGCGGTCGTGCTGATGACCGAAGCCGACTGGCAATTGAGCGAAGGAGAGCCGGATTTCCGCGACTATCCGCGCCCGATGCGGCACCTCTCCCTGGGCAATGGCGATACGCTGAATCTGGGCCGGACCCGGCTCCAGTTTCTGCAGACGCCGGGCCACACCCTGGGCGTGCTCAGCACCGTTTTCACGGTCTATGACAGCGGCTACCCGCACACCGCGGTGATGTTCGGCGGCGCCGGCCTGAACTTCGAGGGCGCGGACCGGTTGGGAATGTACATCGATAGCGTAGGCCGTTTGCTTTCCATTCCGGATGTCGAAGTGAACGTTCCCAATCATCCCGGTTCCGGTGATGTTTTCGCCAGATACGAGATGTTGCAGGAGCGCCGGGACGGCGATCCGCATCCCTTCGTCGATCCGGAAAGCTGGACCGCCTGGCTCGAATTGCTGCGCCGCGACGCCCAGGCAAGGCTCGACGCCGGGACTGCCGCCAACTGAATACACCGTCATTCCGCGCGCAGGCGGAACCTCCACACACTGTCATTCTGCGCGGAGCGAAGCGGAGTGATTCAGGGCATCCATGCCCCTCACCCCTGCGGGGCGTCGCTTTGCAACGTCCAAAATGGCAATCCTGCCATTTTGTCGCAGAATCTTTTCGGCTTATTGGATCTGCCAGCGGGCGAAGGTGCGACGCGCCTCGCTGAGCTGTTCGGGCCGCATGCGGTTTTCCAACTCTTCCATCATGGCGCCGGCTTCAGGATGGTCGTAGCGTGCGGCCCAGGCCGCCCAGGCGTGGGCGAGCACCGGGTCGCGGTCGACATGATCGCCGTCCCGGTACATCGCGGCCAGGGTGTAGGCCGCCGAGGCATTGCCCGCCCTGGCCGAGTTTCCATACCATTCCACGGCCTGGTCCCGATCCTCCGGCACGCCGTTGCCGAAGTAATACAGGCTGCCGAGATTGAGCTGGGCGGCGGCGTGGCCCTGCAAGGCGGCGGCTTCGGTCCAGCGGAAGGCCGCCTCATAATCCTGCTCGACGCCCTGGCCGGTGAAATACAAGATGCCGAGATTGTATTGCGCCAGATCGAGACCCTCTTCGGCCGCGATCGTAAACTCGCGAAAGGCGGTTTCGAAGTCCCCCGAAAGCGCGGCGTTCAAGCCGTCTTCATAGTCGGCCGCGGCGGGAAGCGACAGCAGGGCGAGGCTGGCGGCGGCAACGATCGCTTTTACTGGAATTCCGGGATTCATGTCCCGATCAATGTTACTACAGTCCCGACACTGACATGGCGCGGCTGTTTCTAGTAGAATCTGCCACTTCCCGCGGCCGGGAACCCGGCAGCGGAAGCATCGCGACAACGCACCCGTAGCTCAGCTGGATAGAGTACCTGGCTACGAACCAGGTGGTCAGAGGTTCGAATCCTCTCGGGTGCGCCATTATTCAAAATGTCCTTTCCGGACAGACAATTAACAGTCAATCGAGGCAGATTCATGAAGTTTCGCCGCTTCCCCGCGCTGCTCCTGCTGACCTCCATCATCCTGACCGGCCCCGCGGCCGCCAACGAGGGCAGCATCGCCTTCACCGGCGCCACGATCATCGACGGCACCGCGGCCGCGCCGCTGGCCGACGGCGTACTCGTCGTTACCGACGGGCGCGTGCGCAGCATCGGCCCGGCCTCGGAAGTAAGCATCCCCGCGGATGCCGACCGCATCGACGTCAGCGGCAAGACGATCATGCCGGGCATGATCAACACTCACGGGCATGTCGGCGATACGCTTGGTCTGGAAACCGGCCACTACAGCCGCGAGAACGTACTCGACCAGCTTGGCCTCTATGCGCGTTACGGAATAACCACCGTACTCAGCCTCGGCGGCGATGAGGCGCCGGGCTTCCAGGTGCGCAACGAACAATTTCATGCCGGGCTCGACCGGGCGCGGCTGTATGTCGCCGGCAGCGTGGTAAACGGCGAGACTCTGCCGGAGATTCGCAGCCAGTTGAACGCCAACGCCGACCTCGGCGCCGATTACATCAAGACGCGGATCGATTCCGAACTCGGCCAGTTGCCGACGCTGGCGCCGGAGGTGTTCCAGTCGTTGATGGATCTGGCCGCAAGTCGCCGCCTGCCCGTGGCGGTGCACATTTACTACCTGGAAGACGCGCGCATGGTGCTTGAGGCCGGCGCCAAAATCATCGCCCATTCGGTGCGCGACGTCGAGGTCGACCGGGACTTCATCGAACTGATGATCGAGAACGACGCCTGCTACATTCCCACGATGATGCGCGATGTTTCTACATTCGTGTACGAGACCGAGCCCGATTTCTTCTCCGACCCCTTTTTCCTCGCCGAAGCCGATCCGGCGGTGCTCGCCGAACTGAGCACGCCCGAATATCGCTCGGGGATTCGCAACAGCGCCGCTTCCCGGCAATACAAGGCGGACTTGCCGAACGCGCTCGTCAACGTGGGGCTATTGCACGATGCGGGCGTGCGCGTCGCCATGGGCACCGACACCGGCCCGCCGGCGCGTTTCCAGGGCTATTTCGAGCACGAGGAAATGCAGATGATGGTGGATGCCGGTATGAGCCCGCTCGACGCGATTCGCGCCGCCACCGGCGAGGCGGCGCGGTGCATCGGTCAAAGCGAGATCGGCACGCTTGAGCCCGGCAATTGGGGCGACTTCATCGTGCTCGACGGCAATCCCGCGCAGGATATCGCCAACACACGCCTTATCGACAGCGTCTGGGTCGCCGGCAACCGCGTCCCGCGCTGATTCTCAGGGGCAGGGATCCTCGCCCTGGACCGGGGTCGCGCCCGAGGGGAGGAAGCGGCAGGGGTCGGCGTCTTCAAGCATCACCCTCGCTCCGGCGCGAATGATCGCGTTGGTGCCGGGCGCCTGGAAGAAATTGTAGCCTTCCCGGGACGTCATCCAAGCCGAGGGCCCGCCGAGATATTTGCCCGCGCCGCTCGTCGCGCCGACCACCTCGTCCACCAACCCTTCGTAATACGGATCGCCCTGCCTTGCGCCGCTGAAACTGCCGAGGTCGGAACTGGCGACGAATACCACGTCGACGCCTTCGACCGCTGCGATTTCATTCGCGGCTTCCACGCCTTCCACGGTTTCGATCATGGCGATGACCATGATGTTGTCATTGGCGCTCTGCCGATAGCCGCCGCCCCAGATCGCGCCATATTGGCCGCCGCCCTGGCTGCGGCGTCCCTCCGGCGGATACTTGGCGAAACGCACGGCGTTTTCCATTTTCTCCGCGGTGTCGACCATGGGCACGATGATCCCGAGGGCGCCGATGTCGGTCGCTTTCTGAATATCGCCTTCGGTCGCGTCGGGGACGCGAATGAAGGGAATCGCCGGTGCGTCGCGGCAGGCGAAGATCATGCGCGCCACGTCGGTATAATTGAGATGGCTGTGCTGCATTTCGATCCAGATGAAATCGAAGCCCGCGCCGGCCATGGCGCAATAGATTTCCGGATCGGCCGTCGACACGGTGCCGCCAAGCACCTGTTCGCCGGCTTCGAGCTTGGCCTTCACGGTGTTGTAGAGCCCGCCGTCCTGGGCTGGCGCCGCGGCGGTCCAGAGCAGGGCCGCCATGCTGGGAATCAGGTATTTCAACAGGACTTTCATACTTTACCTCGCTGAATTCGGCGGCAGGCGCCGCGTCAGGCTTCGGAAATCATCGGCGCTCTCGTTTCACCGGAGGCCTTCGCGGCGATTTGTTGCTGCCGCCGCTTTTCACCGCGCAGCCGCAATTCCTCGCGATTGCTGTCGTCCACTTTGGCGTAATCGTCGCGCCATTCGTCGCCGCCGCGCCAGCCGAGGCTCGTGCGCCAGGTCGTTTCCGGACCTTCAGCCTCTTCAAGCAACTTCAGCGCCCGGCGCACGATGCCGATCTGACCGAAGATATTACCGGGATCGCCGCAGGGATTGCCGAGCGGAAAATCGGTATGCAGATAGCGGGCGACGCCGCAATGTTCCACCACGTCAAGCGCGCTGCCGATGATCACGGTGGGAATTCCATTCTCTTCCAGGCGCCGGCTGACCAGACTCACGGTCTGGTGGCAGACGGGTCACAAGGGTACGAGCATGGCCACGTCGATCTGGTCTTCGCGGCATAACTCGAGAATCCTCGGTGCGTCCTTTTCGACGGTATTGCGCTTGCTGTATTCCGTCGGCACCGAATAAAACCGGCCGGAAAGGCTCTCGAAAACGCCCGCCCGCGCCGTGCTGCGCAGATGATTGATCGGCAGGAAGCTGCCGAGGTCATTGGTATGCGTGACGGTCTTCTGCCAGGACAATTCGTCGGTGTACATCGAATGCGGCGTCGGCGTCGTCATCGAGGCGTAAACCTGGCGCTTCGAGCGGCCTTCGACCGTATCCGGCATCGCAGTCGTGATCAGTCCCAGGCGGCATTCACGCAGGGGTTTCGGCAGTGGCGTGAAAGGCGTTTCGTCGTGGTGAGCCCACACGTAGTCTTTCTCATATCCCTGGGCCCGGTAGAAATCCCGGGTGCGCTGCATATAGGGAACGTCGTACTTGCCCGGCACGTAAATCTCCTTCTGTCTTAAAGTCGGGATTCCGGCGGCAGAATAACTCTTTTAGCAATCGAAGGAAAAGCGGGGCCATGTACGAAACCGAACTCTATGGGCCGGTGAAGGCCTTTCTGGAAGCCCAGGGCTATGAAGTCAAGGCCGAGATCAAGGGCTGCGATGTGGTGGCGGTCCGCGGCGACGAGGCGCCGCTGATCGTCGAACTGAAGACGAAATTCTCGCTGCCGCTGGTGCTGCAGGGCATCGACCGGCAACGGCTGACCGACAACGTCTATCTGGCGGTTCCGCCTTTCGCCGGTCGTGGCGTACGCCGGAGAGAGGCCCTTGCCCTGTGCCGCCGGCTCGGTCTCGGGCTGTTGACCGTGCGGCCGGCGCCCGCACGCTTCGTCGAAGCGCTGCTCGACCCGGCCGAGTATCGCCCGCGCAAGCGCAAGCCCGCGCTAGGCCGGCTTCTGCGCGAGTTCCAGCAACGCGTCGGCGACCCCAACACAGGCGGCTCGACCCGCCGCAAGATCATGACCGCCTATCGCCAGGACGCCCTGCGCTGTGCCGGCTATCTCGACGAAAACGGTCCCTCCCGCGCGGCCAGGGTCGCCAAAGCCACCGGCGTAGCCAAAGCCGGCCAGATCTTCCTCAAGGACTACTACGGCTGGTTCGAACGAGTCGCCGAAACCCCCCGCGGCGTATACCACCTGACTCCCAAAGGCCACCAGGCAGTCACGGACCATGCCCAATCGTAAGGGGCATATATCGAAACCCGCCCTCCCGTGTTAGGCTTTGCCCCGGATTTTCGGGAGGCTTCCCCATGACCAGATACTTGCCGCCGATGGCCCTGGCGTTGCTGCTGGCGGCTGGCGTCCTGCAGGCGCAACAGGGAGACGACAGCATGAATTCGCAATCTCCGGTGGCGGGCGTCACCAGCCGGCTCATTGAAAGCAACGGCATCCGCATGCGCATTTTCGAGGCGGGCGATTCCGGGCCGCTGGTGCTGATGGCGCATGGCTGGCCCGAGTCCTGGTACAACTGGCGACATCAGTTGACCGCGCTCGCAGAAGCCGGCTATCGCGCCGTGGCGCCGGACATGCGTGGCTACGGGGAAACCGATGCGCCGCCTGACGTGGACGACTATGACATCATCAATCTGACCGACGACATGGTCGGCATTCTCGACGCCCTCGGCGAGGAGACCGCGGTCATGGCAGGGCACGACTGGGGCGCGATCATCGCCTGGCATGCGGTTGTGCGCTATCCCGATCGCTTCGACGGGCTGATCGCCATGAGCGTCCCTTATGGCGGCACCGCTCAGCGTTCGCCAATGGATGGATGGCGAGAAGCATTCGGCGACAATTTCTTCTACATCCTGTATCACAACGAGCCGGGCGGAGTGGCCGAGGCGGAATACGACAGCGATCCGCGCGGCTTGATCAGTCGGCTGTACCTGTCGCCGAGCTCGCCTCGCGCAGCACCGACGATCACCGATCCGCTGCGTTCGGCGGGCGGCTGGATCGGCCGCCTCGGCGCGCCGCTCGGATTGCCCGACTGGCTGAGGCAGGAAGACCTCGATTACGTCGTGGGCCAGTTGGAACAGGCGGGATTTCGCGGCGGCGTGAATTACTACCGCAACTTCCATCGCAACTGGGAAATCAGCCTGGAATACGAAAGCGACCGCGTTACCGTGCCGACGGTTTTCATCGCCGGTTCCAGGGACGTGGTCATCGGCGGGGCGAGCGCCGAGCAATTGACCGCGATGATGTCGCGGGTGACCGACGATCTGCGCGGCGTGGTGCTGATTCCCGAAATCGGCCATTGGGTGCAACAGGAAGCGCCCGGGGAGACCAACGCGGCGATGCTGGAGTTTCTGGACGGCCTCGATCTCTAGCCGCCTGTCCCGGGACGTCGCAGCCAGACCATATCCCAGGAAATTTCCGGCCGTCCGGCGGCGTCTTCGTGACGGGAAACACGGACTGTTTCAAGGCCTGAATCCCTGGCCAGATCCCTGATTTCGCCGGCGCTTACCGGCGCCATCGGCCGCTCCGGCGGCAACGGCCCGAGCCGCAAGCTGAACATCATGCCGCCGCCGGGCTTCAACAATGAAGCGAGGGTGCGAAAAGCGCGAGCCCGGTCACCGGGCGGCACATGCATCCACATGGCGCTGAGCCAGATCAGGTCAAACGCAGATCCCGCCTTACACACCAGGTTCAGATCTGGCAGACAATCATCGATCCAGGTAATCGCGGGCGATTCGTGCAACTCCTGACCGGCCCGGCGCAATTCCCGCGAGGGCTCGACGGCGACTACTTCGTGACCTTGCCGCGCGAACCAGGCGGCATCGCGGCCGGTGCCGGCCCCCACATCCAGGATCGCGGCCGACGGAGGCGGCAAGAGATCGAGTGTCTCCGGATGAACTTCCTCAAAGGTCAGGCTTTCGTAGTCCGGCACGATCTCGCCGGCAAGCCGGTCATAGCTGGCGAAGACGTCCTGGATGCGAAACTCGTTCACGCGGTTATAATCGAAAGCAAATGAACCGATTCGGGAAAGTCCATCCTATCATCGGGAATTGCGCTCTGACCGGTTTCCTGTCGCTGGCGGCCGCCTGCACGCCGACGCCGGATTCGAACCTGTATTTCCCTGCGGGCGACGCGAACTGGGAAACCATCAGCCCGGAAGAGGTCGGCTGGGATTCCGCCACGCTCGAAGCGGCGCTGGAGGTGGCCGGAGAACGCAATTCCAGCGCCGTACTGATCCTGCATGGCGGGCGCATCATGGCCGAGCGCTATTGGGAGCCGCAGGACGTGCCCCAAGGCTATATCAACATGCGCCAGGGTGAGGATACCGAAGGTCATCCGATCGAGGAAGTCGCTTCGGTGCAGAAAAGCGTCGTCGCCGTGCTAGTCGGCATCGCCCGG
The DNA here is from genome assembly GCA_964622925.1 of uncultured Pseudohongiella sp. Taxonomy (GTDB): domain Bacteria; phylum Pseudomonadota; class Gammaproteobacteria; order Pseudomonadales; family Pseudohongiellaceae; genus UBA9145. The sequence goes on from CAZUSL010000212.1 coordinate 20,999, forward strand.
GAGCAGGGAATTCTGACTATTGACGATTCCGTGAACCAACATCTCGGGGCCGGTTGGAGCCAGGCGAGCGTGGAGCAGGAGCAGGGCGTTACGATCCGGAACCTGATGAGCATGACCAGCGGGCTGACGAGCCATCTGGAATACGAGGCGCCGCTTGGCGAGTTGTGGCGATACAACACGCCTGCCTACCACAGGATCATGCACGTGCTGTCCGCTGTCACGGGCATGGAAGCCAATGAACTCACCGAGCGATGGCTTACCGGGCGCCTCGGTATGGAAAACTCGTCCTGGACGATCCGGCCCTGGTCCGCGGCCAATATCAATCTCGGCTTTTCCACCAATGCGCGGGATCTGGCCCGATTCGGCCTGATGGTGCAGGCCAGCGGCGACTGGAACGGCGAAACCATTCTTGCCGATCAGGACTATCTGGCGGAGATGCTATCCCCGTCACAACAGGACAATCCTGCCTATGGTTATCTGTGGTGGCTGAATGGCGAAGAATTTACGCGCGGTGCCGGCGTCGGCAGGAATCGGGTCGAAGGCCAGTTGATTCCTGCGGCGCCATCCGATCTCGTGGCGGCCCAGGGCGCGCTTGATCGCAAGCTCTACGTGGCGTCCAGCATGAACCTAGTCGTGGTGCGGCTCGGCTCGGCGGGCGGCAATCAGTTCGCGTCCTTCAACAACGCATTCTGGGAAGCGCTGATGCGGGCGGCGCCCTGAATCGTCAACCAAGAAACGCTTGCATTCCGACCACGGGTTCATCGACACTGTCACGTGGTTATAATCGTCGACAAATGAAAAGCTTTTTTGACCAGTTCGTTCAACCATTTGTAAGTACAGGAAAGGAGAGCGTTCGACAGCTAGAGGCTATGGATTCAATAGGACGAGTTTTAGATTTCTTGGAATGGCCGCATCTGGCATTTTTGTTTGCCCTAGTGTTCATAATTTTGTTTCGAAACGCCATATCTGGACTAATTGCGAGAATCACACAAGTCACTCGATACGGAATTTCGACATCGCCATCACGCAATACACAAAGTGGGACTTCTCCTGATAGTGAAAATGCTGTTCAACAGCTACTCGACGTTGTTGGCAATTCCGCTATTATCAATGACATTGAGACCGGAATTATGCAAGCATTAAAGGATCGCAAGTTGTCTGTAGATGGAGACACAGAGCGGGTACTGATTAAACATCTTGCAGGTACGCAGCTACTATTGAACTTGGAAAGAATTCATGGCCACATATTCGGCAGTCAAATTCGTTTTTTAAAAAGTTTAAACGAACAGAAAGTAAGTGGTATATCTTTAGAATTCGCCAGCGCATACTTCTCACAAATCCAGAAAATGTATCCGAAGGAATTTAGCGGGTGGGATGTAGAAAAATATCTCAAATATTTGCACGCTGAGTCGCTCATAACTGAAACGGATGGCCAAATTCATATTACTAATTTGGGAGTTGAATACCTTATTTGGATGGTTCGGAATAGTAGAGTCGAAAACAAAACGTTTTAGAGTCATTTGGTACGATGCTATCCATCACACAGGTGGCAGTCCTAATTCCACAAGGTATTTATTATGCTCTTCCGCAACCTGCTCCACTTGTTCGTTGATTTGCCGCAGATTGTAATTGACCGCTTTGAGATCGATTTCGGGATCGGGAACCGCTGTACTGACGTACCGCGACAGGTTGAGGTTACAATCGTTTTCTTCGATTTCTGCTATTGATACGCGGCGTGAGTAACGCTCTTCTTCTTTGCGGTATTGGTAGGTTTCGACAATCTTGCCAATGTGTTCTCGTAGCAGCCGGTTTTGACGCTTGCCTTTCTCGTAATGCTCACTGGCATTGATGAACAACACGTCGTCGGTCCTCTTGCACTTCTTCAGCACCAAAACGCAGACAGGAATACCGGTGGAGAAGAACAGCTTGGCCGGCAGGCCAATGACGGTGTCTATGTGCCCATCTTTAAGCAACTTGGTGCGGACTTTTTGTTCGGCGCCGCTGCGGAACAGCACGCCATGAGGAAGAACGATCGCCATGACACCAGCATCGTCGAGAAAGTGAAAACCGTGCAACAAGAAAGCGAAGTCCGCCGCTGATTTGGGCGCAAGGCCGTGACTTTTAAAACGGAAGTCTTCGGCCAACGTTTCATTCGGTTCCCAACGATAGCTGAATGGTGGATTCGCCACCACCGCGTCGAATGTCAGTTTTTTTGCCGGATTCATCTCGTTCAAGATATCCCAATCGTTCAGCAGGGAATCACCGTGATGGATTGCAAACTCGGTATCCTTCAATCCGTGCAGCAGCATATTCATGCGCGCTAGGTTGTAGGTCGTGATGTTCTTCTCCTGGCCGTAGATTCTGCTGATGCCGTGGGGCCCGAATTGCTTGCGGACATTCAGCAGTAGCGAACCTGAACCACAGGCGAAATCGAATACCTTGTCGAGTTGTCTCCTTCTCCCGCTGGCGGGATTCTGGCCATCAAGTGCGACGATTCCAGATAGCACACTGGAAACTTGCTGCGGCGTATAAAACTCACCTGCCTTCTTGCCGGAACCCGCCGCAAATTGGCCGATCAGGAATTCATAGGCGTCTCCGAGTATGTCGCTGTCGGTTGAAAATTCAGCTATACCTGCTGCGATTTTGGAGATTACGGTGCAGAGCTTGCTGTTGCGCTCTTCGTACTTTCTGCCCAGTTTTTCGGAATTGAGATTGATCTCCGAGAACAGGCCTTGAAAGCTGCTGGCGAAGGATTCATTTTCGATGTGCCTGAAACCTTGCCCCAGAATGTTAAGTAGCTGTTTGTTCTGCGTCCTCGCCAGTTCGGCGATGCCGCTCCATAGATATTCCGGCTGAATAACGTAGTGCGTCTTGCGGCGCATCTGGTCTTCAAAGAGCTTCCGTTCTTCCGCATTGGCTGCCATGTACCAGACCAATAAGGGTGCGCGGCGGTCGTCTTCATTCAGTTGAGGATAATCACTACCGAGCTCCCTTTTTGCAGCCGTCTCGTAGTTGTCCGACAGATAGCGAAGAAACAGAAAGGACAGCATGTAGTCGCGGAAGTCGTCGGCATTCATGGCGCCACGCAACTGATTGGCGATGTCCCACAGGGTGTTGCCCAGCTTATTCAGTTGTTCTTCGGTCATTGCGTTTGGGCCTCCTTTTTCTGCTGTGGGAATAGGTCGGGGTTAAACCGGAAATTATCCATAAAATTATCGAGGATGCGTTGAAAATGCTGCTTGTTGTCCGGAACCATTTCCTGAGGCTCGAACAACGAGTAGTTGCCATGGCTTAATAGGTTGACAATCCGACGGTGAACAATACCGTCTGGATCGTTCTCGTCTTGCGGGATGCAGTCGGAAAAACGTCGATATCCGTGAAACGCCGCAGTCTTCTCCAAGACGTTGCGCAAGATATTGAAATGATAAGTGTAGACCTCGCCGGACTCCGCAGCTTCATGGAGTTGCAAGAGCAAGGCGACATGGAGGAATGCCGGAGTGTCACCTGTACTTTTCAGTGTGTAGTCGCCTTCCCTGAGTCTGCTCATAAAGTACTTTTCCGCATTGCTCAACGCATTGCACAAAACATTAAAGAATAGAGCATGATGTGATGAGACTATTGCCTTCACGCCACCGTCGGAACGCTTTAGCATGTCTGCCAAGTGAGCTGCGACAGCAATTGCGTTGTTATCATCCAAGGACGAGATGGGGTCGTCGATGTACAAGTACTTCACCCACGAATAGACGTTCTCCCCGTCGATAGCGAGTTTTGCTACGGCGAGAAAGAAACACCAGACAAAGAGATTCTCTTCGCCGCGGGATACCTTGATATGGTCGATGTTTTCCGTGAGTTCACCCTCGCTGGTATCACGATTGAATGCGACTGTCCAGTTCTCGTAATCAATGACGAAGTCGAAATCAGCATAGCGAGGCAAAAACTCTCGGATTCGACTCTCCATTTCCTGCTCCCGGATACCGGCAACAAACTTGGAATCGCTGTTTATGCGCAGCACTCGTTGGTTGTCGTTCTCTAGATCGTTATCCCAAGTGAACAGATCCTCAGTGAATGCATTGTAGTACAGCGTATCCCGCTCGCCACCATCCTTGCCTAGTTTCCTGAAAGCCATGGACAGGCGTGTTTTGCCGATACCGTTGTAGGCAAAGAGTAGCAGATGCCTTTTACTACTGAGCCTGTTTCGTAAATGCTCAGCGACATCCTTTAGCGTGTGGAACGATTCCCGTATGCTCATTACATGACCCCTTAGACTGCGGGGAAGAGTTGCTGCATGAGGGCATTTTTGTGTTGTTTAAGCGCTTCCAATTGCTGGGCCGTGGTGTTGATTAACTGATCCGCGGATTTTAGGCACGCGGCGATTTTTCTCTGCTCAGATTTTCGAGGTAAACTGACAACCAAGTTTCTCAATTGATTCGGGTACAGATGGATCACAGAAATTCCCTGCGCCATCGTTGCTATATCATTCTTTTTCGCGCTATTCAGGTAGTAAGACAAAAAAGCCCCATCTGCTTGCGAACGAATAATGTTCAAATCGCCTCCCAGAGCAATGCCGCTTCTTTCGATACAGCTTGCTTTAGCTATGTCTTCTTGCGTCTCACCTGATGCAGGGATGATCACGTCATTTTTTTTACTTAATACTAGATTCTCTTTGGAAATGTTCGTATAGGAGATAATTTCTTCAATCATTTCGCCGTAATGCGTATAAAGTTCGCCATACCTAATACATGGTAGTTTGCCACCATCTACAACATCAGATTTGGAAATGCCTTTTCCTTTAGAAAAAGAGGCTATTTTCCCTAGCCGCTTCATTTTCCAAGGCCCCGCATCTCCGAATTCGGGAAAGCGAATCCGAGGTATGTTCTCTCCTTCCTGTGGGAACAATTGTTGCATCAGCCCTTTCTTGTAACTCCCAAGATCATTAAGCTTCCAGGCTTGTGCGTCAATCAGGTCGTCAAGTGAAGACAGACATGCCGCGATTTTTTGCTGTTCCGATTTATCAGGGCGAAGAGTTGGAATTCGGTTTAATTCTGCTTTGTTAATTTCAAGAAAAGTTGAGCCAGAAGACCTATTTATTAGCTCATTCTTGTGCTGCAAAAACCAATAGTACCAAAACAAATTCACTTCATCTTCATGAACAATAAGAGACTGGAATCCTTGATTTGTTGCACAGGGATTATTGGCGATACCTATGTCGCCAATGGTGGCTCGCGTCGAAATAAGCAAAGTTCCTTTAGGTAGAAGGGTTGCTGATGAGTTACTTAGCCCCTTGATAGTAATTGTCCGTTTGCTTTTAGAAAGGTAGCGTTCCTTTATTTCAGTCGGCGTAAACCATAGAATGTCTCCCCCCCAATACTCTGGAACAGACGTATCGGGTGTACCACCTCCAACGAATTCCCCGATTCGCCCAAGTTCCCTTGGCTCCCACTCCTCCGCGTCCCGAAACTCAGGGAAGCGCAGTCTGGGAATTTTGGATTGAATCATTGCCTCACTCATACACAGCTAATCCGGAAATCTCACGCCCTTGAGCCTTCCTTTTCAAAAACGGCACCAAATCTTCCATCAGCGCCAACTCTTTCTGTGTTCTGGCCTTCCAGCCCAATTTAAGCGGCTCCAGCAATTCCGTGAGTTGCTGGCCATCAAAAATCATGCGCTTCAATGTTGCTTCCACGAATTCTTGCAGGGCACTCGCTTTCAGTCCGTGATCTGCCGCCAATTCCGCCAGTTCATTCACGAACCGTCGCGCTTTAAATGCTTCAAAACCTTCACGAATAGCTTGGTTGCTCAGCCCTTCGCCAGGTGTGAGAGTGTCGATGTAAGCGACTATGTCGTCGCGTTCGTCCATCAGATTGGCGCTGGAACTAAGCAGACTTACTAGTTGATCGCGAGTCATTCTCTGCCGTTTAGGTTCGTCTTGGCTATAGCGGGCGATCAATTCCATGATGTAGTCGTAATCGATCAGCGCTGAGGAAAACAGCACAAACTCAAAGTCAAGCTGACGGGCTTCGTCTTCAGCTTCTCCGCTCCTTGGCATTTGGTGCTTCTTCAGCCGTTTGGCTGTTTCCAGATACACGCTACGGAAACCCTGCAATTGCTCTTTCGGCAACAGATTTTTAACGTTCTGCCGCTGTTGCTCGTTGAGGTCGGTGTACTGGTCGATCTGCGTCATCAGGCGCTGTACTTCCTTGAAGTGGTTTACGAAACCCGCTCGGGCAGTGTCGCCCTTAAGATTGGCGACTTCCTCCGGGGTGCAGCGCAGACCCTGACTTTGCATGAATTCTTGCAGCCCGGCCACGACGGTTTCCAGTTTTTCGATCACTTTCGGAGCTGGGTCCACCAGCCAGATTTCCCTGGGAGAACCTTCATGGCTCCCGGAGAAAAGGGCTACAGCTTCATCCACCTGTTTCTGCTGTTCTCGGAAATCAAGGATATTGCCCCAGGGCTTGGTGTCGTTTAGTACGCGGTTGGTGCGCGAAAAAGCCTGAATCAGGCTGTGGTGCTTTAAGTTCTTGTCCACATATAGAGTATTTAGGTATTGCGAGTCGAAGCCGGTCAGCAACATGTCCACGACGATCGTTACGTCGATCTTTTTCTCTCGCGGCAAGTCCTGGTTGGAATATTTGTGGTCCTTGATGCGTTGTTGCACGTCCCCGAAGTAGCCATCGAACTCGTTAATGCTGTGATTGGTGCCATACTGACTGTTGTAGTCCGCGATTATGGCGCTGAGCGCCTGTTTCTTTTTCTGTGGCTCTCGTTCGTTGTCGGCCCGTTCATTGGGCAAGTCCTCCTGAAGTTGCTCCACGTCCTTGTCGCCGACGGCGGGAGGCGAGAAAACGCAGGCCACATTCAGCGGCTCAAAGATTGTGCCCGCAGCTTGGCGTTCTTTCTGCACCTCGTCGAACAGCGCGTAGTAGGCGATGGCGTCATTGATCGAGGATGTGGCGAGGATGGCGTTGAAGCGTCGGTCGGTGGTCGCGGCGTCGTGTTTGTCCAGGATGGCTTCGACCACGGCTTTTCGGGCTTGGATTTCATCGAGCTGCGCAGCCGACCCGACTTTGGTAGCAGCCCCCGCGCTATCAGCGTCGCTGCCTTCCGGCTTGAAGTAATCGATATGGAAGCGCAGCACGTTGCCATCGTCAATGGCGTGTGTGATGGTGTAGTCGTGCAGTCGATTCTGGAAAACATCCTCTGTGGTCCGATACGAGGCCATGGTCCCGTCAACCTGTCTGTAGGAAGCGTTGTCTTCGAAAATGGGCGTGCCGGTAAAGCCGAATAACTGCGCCTTGGGGAAGAACGTCTTGATCGCTCGGTGGTTATCTCCAAATTGCGAGCGGTGGCACTCATCGAAGATGAAGACCACGCGCTGATCACGCAGGGGCTCCAAGCGCTCCCTGTAAGCGCGTTTACTATTCGGTCGACCGGACTTGCCGTGTTTTCCGTTGACTCCGAGCGCAAGGCCCAGCTTCTGAATGGTAGTGACAATCACCTTGTCGGCGTAGTCTTCTGACAGCAGGCGCCGCACCAGAGATTCGGTGTTGGTATTTTCCTCCACGCAGCCTTTCTGAAACTTATTGAACTCCATGCGAGTGTGCCGGTCGAGATCCTTGCGGTCCACCACAAACAGGCACTTGGTTATATCGGGGTTGTCCTTCAGCAGCGTAGATGCCTTGAAGGACGTCAAGGTCTTGCCGCTGCCTGTGGTGTGCCAGATATAGCCATTACCGCGGTTCTGGCGGATACACTCGACAATCGCCTTGACCGCATAAATCTGGTACGGGCGCATGATCAGCAGCTTTTGCTCGCTTGCCACCAGTACCATGTAGCGGCCGATCATCTCGCCGAGTGCGCACTTTTCCAGAAAACTCCCGGCAAAATCATCGAGATGCGTGATTTTCTGGTTATCTTTACCCGCCAATTGGTAAACCGGCAGAAACCTCTCGTCGGCGTGAAAAGCAAAGTGTTTGCTCTGATTGTTAGCGAAATACCAGGTATCGCTACGATTGCTGACGATAAAGATCTGCATGAAGCACAGTAGGGAGTTGGTGTAGCCGTTGCCTGGGTCGTTCTTGTAGTTGACGATCTGTTCCATGGCTCGGCGTGGGCTAATGGAAAGCGCCTTGAGTTCGACCTGCACCACCGGCAATCCGTTGACGAGCAGGATCACGTCGTAGCGGTGGTGGCTGTTGTCCGTGTTGATGCGCAGTTGGCTGACGACTTCGTAGTCGTTCTTGCACCAGTCGCCGGTGTTCACCAACGTGAATTGAAGCGGTGTGCCGTCGTCGCGTTGGAAGGTATTACGCTCACGTAACGTCTGAGCGGCGACAAATGCATCCGCAACGACGATTTCATCCCGCAGCCGGGCATACTCAGCGTCGGAAAGGCTGACCCGGTTCAGGGCCTCGAATTTCTCGCGGAAATTTCGCTCAAGCGCTGCCTTGTCGCGGATGTCGTCGCGCCGTGTGTATTTCAGCTCGGCGAGTTTGTCGAGAAGCGCCTTTTCGATTTCACTTTCTGCTGTCATGCTCTACGTATTTGACGGCGACCTCGACCGCTCCATGGAATTGTCATCGGATCTGCGGCATGCAGTATATCCGGCAATGTTTGATGACAATAGTTTTCGCGCAAAACTTCCGCTTAGGTCCTAAAAGCGCTGTTTCCTCTTGGCATGGATTTGTTCGTAAGTGCTAGGGCTGGCGTAAAACTTTGGATTTGATGATGTGGCCTGCTTCGAAACTCGTCAACCGAGCAGTGTCTTCACTCCGGCCACGGCCCGGTCGACATGCTCCAGGGTGTTATAGACCGTCGGGCATAGGCGCAAGCCGCCGGTGGCTGCGCCGGCGATGCCATGTTCCCGATACAGTCGATCAACGAATTCGCCGCGCTGCGCCGAGTCGAGTTTCATGATGCAAACGCCATGGCTGAACTCGGGAGCCATTGGCGTCAACAGGTCGAATCCGGCATCGGCGATGCCCTGCTTGAGATGTTGCGCGAGTTGCGCGATGCGTCGCTCGATGCGCCTGGGGCCGATCAGATCATGAATTCCCGCGGCTACGCCGAGTCCGGCGAGTGCCGAGTCGTCGCGCTGGCCCAGCGATTCGAACTTGCGCGCCCCGACCAGGCCGGTCTGCGGGCCGTTGCCCCAGCCCGGCGCGACGACCGAAGGCCAGATGTCGCCGATGCGCGACTCCTTGACATAAAGCAGGCCCACTTCCTTTGGCCCCATATACCACTTGTGGGCGCTGGCGGAGTATGAATCGACATCCAGGTTGCGCAGGTCCACGGCCATGGCGCCCCAGGTCTGGGCGCCGTCGAGATGTACGTGGATGCCGCGCTCATGGGCAAGGCGCGTCAGCTCCTTCACCGGCAGCTTGATGCCGCTGACGTTGGAAACATGCGTGATCGCGAGTACCGCGGTGTTGTCGCGGAATTCATCGGCGAAAGCGTCGATCAATTCCTGCGCCGATTGCGGCGCTTCCGGCGTGCCCACCTTGCGTACCTGTAAGTCGTAGCGCGCCGCGCGCACCTCCCAGGCGACGTTGTTGGTCGGATGATTCTGGTCCCAGACGAGTACGTCGTCGCCGGATTGCAAGGGCAGCCCGCCATTGATGATGTTGTTGGCCTCGGACGTATTGCGCACCAGCGCCACTTCGTCCGCCGAGACGTTCAATTGCGCGGCAACGCGCACGCGAGTCTCTTCCAGCAGGTCGCCGAACCTGGCGCGATTGTTGAAGGAGCAATCGCGGTCGATGTCGGCGGTAAGCAAGGATACGTTTTCCGCCACGGCCCGAAACGAAGGGCACAGATTGGCCGCGTTCATGGGCACGGCGTCCTCGGAAAACGAGAACTGGGCCCGGACCATCTCCCAATAAGACTCGTCCTGCCCGGGCTCGGCGAGTTGCTGTTGCGCCTCGGCGGCCGACATGCCGGCTGCGCCAAGCACCAGGGCGCTCGTGGTTTGCAGGAATTCGCGTCTGGTCTGCGATCTGGTCATGGTGGCGGTTCCATTTCGAAATGGGTCGATTTGAGTGTTTCAGATTACCCGTTTTGCCCGCAATGCGTCGATGTCTTCGTCGCCGAAACCGAGTTCGCGCATGATTCGATCCGTGTGTTCGCCGAGAGTCGGCGGCCGCTCCCGGATCTCGCCAGGCGTTTCCGACAACTCCACCGGCGTCTTCATCAGCGGCGCCGATCCCTTCAGCCCCGGATATTCCGTGGCCTGGAATATGCCCCGGGCTACGATATGCGGGTCTTCCAGCACTTCCTGCGGCGACAGCACCGGTCCCGCGGGCAACCGCGCTGCTTCCATTTCGGCCAGCACTTCCTCGCTGGTGCGTTCGGCGCACCAGCGGGCCAGCCGTTCGCTGATCAGATGGCCGTTGTCGCCCCGGGAAATGTCGTCCTTGAAACGCGGGTCGTCGAGCCAATGGTCTTCGCCCATGAGGTCGGCCCAGCGCTTGAACAGCGGCCCGCCGACGGATTGCACGAGTACCCAGCCGTCCCTGGTGCGGAAAGTGTCCGCCGGCGCGGCGGTCTGGGCGCGATTCAGGCTCGCTACGCGGTCCGGCTTGATGGCGTGCTGCTCAATCAGCGTGCCGTTCATGATCGTCAGGGCAGTATTGAACAGCGAACCTTCGACGATCTGGCCCTTGCCGGTCTTCGCCCTTTCGTACAACGCCGCCATCGTACCGAAGGCCGACAGGCTGGCGGTGCCGAAATCGACCCATGGCCCCCAGGCGCGCACGGGCTGCTCGGGCGTGCCGGTGAGATACATGCAGCCGGACATCGCCTGGCCGAGACCATCGAAGCCGACCCGATTTGCGTAAGGCCCGCCCCGGCCGAAGGCGGAAATCATGGTCAGGATGATGTCGGGCTTGACCGTACAAAGACTGTCGTAATCAAGACCCATGGCCCGCAAGGTGTCCGGCGGCAGATTGGCGACCACTACATCGGCGGTGGCCACGAGCTTCTTCACGATTTCGCGTCCTTCCGGCTTCATGGGATTGAGCGTCATCGATTGCTTGTTACGGGCAAGTTGCAGGAACAGAGCCCCATCCCCATTCTCGGTCACCGGCGACAGATAGCGATCCTCCGAGCCGTCAACCTTCTCGATTCGAATCACTTCAGCGCCCATGTCCCCGAGCAGGGTGGCGCAATACGGCCCGGCGATGTAACGCCCGAAATCGAGCACCCGGATGCCTTGCAGAATTTTGCTCATTTGAATCAGTTCCTTGTCGGTGCCTGCAATTAATATCGCGGCGGATGATACCACCGGGGGCTTGGACGAGGCGCCCGCATGGCGCGGTTTGACCGGCTGTTCTACAATCGGTCCATATCCCGCGCCAGGGTGAAACCGATGAAATTTGCGTTGCGATCGCTGATTCTTCCCGCCGTCCTCGGCTTGTTGCTTGCCGCATGCGCCGAAGATGAGACACGGCAGTGGCCACTGCTGGTCGATGCCGGCGGCGGTTACGAAACCACACCATTGGAGAAAGACATGGTTGTGGTGAAGGTGGTCCAGAACCTCGTCCGGAACATGGAAGATTTTGCCGACCCGCAAGCCGGCCTGGCGGAAAATCTGCGGCGGATGGAACGTTGGATCGAAATCGCCTGCTCCGAAGGCGGCAAGCCCGATTTCATCCTCTTCAACGAGTTTCCGCTAACCGGCTACTCCCGCGCGCCACGCGACGAAAAGCTTGACTACACGATCCGCATTCCGGGGCCGGAAACCGATCGGCTCGGCGAACTCGCACGGTCGTGCGACAGCTATATCATCTTCGGCAGCTACGCTCGGGACGACGAATGGCCGGGGCATATTCTAAGCATCAATACGGTCATAGACCGCCAGGGCGAAATCGCCGCCGAATACTGGAAGTCGCGGAACATCAAGCGATTCGGCGCGGAACCCGGCGATATTCCGACGACAACCGTGGAAAGTGTCTACGACCGCTATCTGGACCGTTACGGCGAAGAGCAACTGATCCCGGTGTTGCGAACCGAGTTCGGCAATATCGCGGTCAGCACGGTGCAATTGGACCCGTTCGTTTTCGCCGCCTTCGCCATGCGCGGCGTCGAAATCATGTTCCGCACAGCGACGCTTTTTTCGGAAACCGACGTCAAGGCCATCGCCCGCTACAACAACATGTATTCCGCCATGTGCAACATTATTTTTCCGGACGACAGCCCGGCGGCTTCGCAAGGCGGCAATTCGCTGATCGTCGGCCCCGATGGCGCGGTGCTGGCCCAGGCCACAGGTAACTACGAGGCCGTGATCGAAGCCGAAATCCCCATCGCCGAGTTCCGCGCCGGGCGCGGCATTCAGCGTTATCCGCTGGAAATGCTGCAGCCGGTTTTCTCGCAATATCGAGGCGAAATTCCCCTCAATCATCTCGACCTGCCGCCGGAGCAGTTGCCGCAGACGCGATTGGACATGACGGCGCTGCTCGACCGCGCAAGCCGCTGGCTAAACCGGTAAAGCAGTTTTCATCGCAAATTCCGCGCAAGAGTTTGTTCGGGATCAATGTTGATGCTAAAGTGCAAAAGCACCAACACACCAGATTGGAGGTGGCGGCAATGTCTCGCCTGACAATCACGCTTGACGATCAGTTGCACCGGGCGCTGAAGGAAACCGCAGCGCGCCAGCGGCGTTCCATAAGTTCGATAATCGAGGAAAGCTTGCGCTTGCGCGGTATACGTACTTTTGACAGCGCCATGGAAATTGTAAGCAAAGCGCGGGCAGCGGCCGGATTGCAATCCGATGAGGCTCTTGAACTGGCCGTGCGTGAAGTCCGACAGCTACGCCGGGAAGCGCAGGCCTGATTCCGGTTCGGATTGAAAAATGTTCAAGCCCGCGGTCATTGATACCAATATCTTCGTTTCCGGGTTGATCACGACCGACGCCGACAGCCCCGTCGCAAGGATTCCGGACGGCATGCTCACGGGAAAGATTCCTTACCTGATGTCCGAGGAACTCCTTGTCGAGTATGCCAAAGTCCTTCGACGTCCCAAGCTCGCCGGGTTGCACCGGCTAGCCGAAAAAGAGATCGATGCTGTACTTGCGGAAATCGTGGCGAACGCGATGTGGCGCGAACCCGTACCAGCCGAAGAAGCGCCGGATTCTAACGACAGCCATTTGTGGCGCCTGCTGGCATCGGAATATGGATGCACTCTCGTAACCGGCGACAAGCTTCTGTTGAGTAATCCCCCGGCAACTCACTCGGTAGTTTCACCGAGGAACTACATCGACAACCTGCTTGGCGATGTAGTACATGATCGTGCTGGCAGCAATTATCGTCGCCAGGTCCACACCTGAGCCGCCCAACTCAAATCTGGAAAAGTCTGTTGAACTTGATGGCCCAGCCGCGGTTGCGGAGTTCGAAGGATCTGGGGTCGCCGAAGGGGCTGGTGTCGCGGTCGTCGCTGTAGACGAGGAAGAGTTCGCTGCCCGGGGCCCATTCCCAGCGGAAACGGAAGTTGGTGCTGAAGGAGCTCGCGTTGGAGTCGTATTGCACGAGTCCGCTGAAATACATGCGCGGCGAGAAGGTGTAAGTGACGCGGGCCCGGCCGAGTTCGGTGCGGAATTCGCCTTCGGGCAGTTTCACCTGGTTGATCAGGTAACCGGGTTCGATGGATAGCTGCGGCGAGATTTCGATCCTGCCGAAATCGTAGCCGAAAGCGGTGTTCTCACCGCTCCAGAAATCGCCGAGACGAATGGAAAACCGGCCGCTGAAGCGGCGCTGTGCGCCGAGCCGGTAGAAGACTTCGTAGTTGGTGAAGTCGTAGTCGCCGGGTTGCAGGGTGACGCCTCGCGCGATAGCGAAGGGCCGGGTCAGCATCTCGAAATCGTCGCTGATCGAGATCTGGAACTGGTCGCTGTTTTCGAACTCGGTATTGAAGATCAACTGGTGCTGGCGCGTCTCGAGTTCGTCCAGGTCGGCCGACCAGTAGGACTGGGTCAGCGCCTGGAAATTGAAGCGGCGAATCCAGTCGATTGAGGCCGGCCGGGGGCTGAAGCGCGCGGAACTTTGCATCTGCTTGAAATTGTTGCGCCGCTTGAAGCCGATTTCGGGATTGAAGTTCTTCTCGACGACGAGGTAGCCCGCGGTCAGTCCGTAACGGTCGCCGTTGTAGTCGAAGTTGCCCATGTAGCTCTGGTCCTGGTCGGACAGGCCCGGGCTTTCGGTTTTGGCGAAATAAGTGTCGATGGAATAGTCGTCGAGGAAGTCGAAGGAACCGTCGATGCCATATAGCTGGTTCGAGCCGTCACCTGCCAGGGAATTCGAGCGGTCGGTGAGCATGACGCCGACGGTGCTGCGGCCGAAAACGTCCTGCTTGAGGCGCAGGACCGAAAAGCTCGTCGATTCGATGCCGGGCAGGTCGCTGCCGTCGGTATTGATGTTGAGCGCGCCGACGTCGACATTGCCGATTTTTCCTGTCAGTCGGGCGCCCGCGTCGATGGGAACGACCTGGCCCTGTTCGAGCCCGATGCGGCGGCTGAAGAACATCGTCGGGATGTCGAGATTGCGGGGCTGGACGAAGTCGAAGTTTCCCCGGCCTTCGAGAAAGAAATCGCGTTTTTCCGGGAAGAAGAGATTGAATCGCGTCAGGTTGACCTGGCGTTCGTCGACTTCGACCTGGGCGAAATCGGTGTTATAGGTGAAATCGGCGGTGAGATTGTTGGTAATGCCGAATTTCACATCGACGCCGTATTGCTGTTCGGCCTCGTTGTCGACGGGCGGCGTCGCCCGCCGGTTCGTCGTCAGCGTGCCGAGCCCATAGGGCTTGATTTCGAGATTGAAATTGCGCGGCGGCACCTGGAGTTCTTCCAGGTTGCCCGCCTCGGAGATGCGCCACATGCCGGCGACCAGGCTGTTACCCAGGGCCGCCGAGATCGGCAGTTCGGTCAGGTAGGAAGCCTCGTTCAGGCGACGGATGATCCTGCGGAACTGGATTCCCCAGAGTTGCTCCTCGCCCGGCTCGTAACGCAGCGAACGAAAGGGGATTTCCATTTCCACGGTCCAGCCGCCGTCGAAACGCCCGACGCGCGAGTCCCAGACGATGTTCCAGTCGAAATTGACACCGCGTCCGCGGTCGCCTTCGTTGGAGATCGCGAAATCGGAAAATCCCCCGATGGGCGAGACGAGGAAGGCGACGCCGTTGCGCCGGTCGAGATAGGTGTCGAGCATCACCGAGAACGAATCGTTGGTGCGGAGCTGGCTCGTGTCGCGCCGCATTTCGTTGGCGACCCAGTCGACTTCGGGCACCGATTCGTAGTTTTTCGCGGTGACGTACAGATTGTCGTCGTCGAAAAAGACCCAGACTTCGGTACGCTCGCTCGCCGGCGCGCCTTCGTCGGGAATCTGCTGAATGAAATCGGAGATGGGCTCGATATCCCGATACACGGCTTCGGTGAGTTCGCCGTCGATCTCGATCGGCTCGTTCACGCGTACGGCGCGAATCGAAATCCGCCCGTCGGCGTTTCTGTCTATCACGACCTCCTGGGCAAGTGCAGGAGAGGGAGTTGCCGCCAGCAGCGCCGTCAGACCGCCGAGCAGTACGCTCGAAGCGACTCCGGCGCTACGCCGGACACGGTAGGTCAGGCGAAACTTCCCGATTGCTTTGAGGGAGGAGAGCATCGGGCCGATTCTATTTCAGTCCCGGCGCAAGCGCGAGAACGAATTTCTTCGAAGATTACCCCTCTCGCGAAGCTTGTGCGCCTGATCTACAATCCCGCTATCTCTCTCGCTCAGGTGAACTAGATGAAACTCCCGTCGCGGCTGCTGGTTTTAATCGCCTTTCTGCTCCCGCTTGCGGCCCAGGCTGCTGAGCATCCCGGCTATGTCGTAGACCCGGAGCGGCGCACGACCGGCATCGGCAAGTTCTACATGGGCCGGGAAATTTCCTTCGTCATGGGGCACCTGGCGGCCGACTGGCTGAACCGGCCTGGCCGCATCCAGGAAGAAATGCCGGACCAGGTGGTCGAGAACATGAATCTCGAGCCCGATGAAGTGGTCGCCGACATCGGCGCCGGTTCCGGCTATTTTTCGTTCCGAATCGCCGAGAAAGTGCCCGACGGCGAAGTGCTCGCGGTGGACATCCAGCAGGAAATGCTCGACCTGATCGAACGGCAGAAAACAGCCGGCAGGGGCGAAAACATCCGCACGATTCTCGGCGCCATCGACGACCCGCGATTGCCCGAAAATTCCATCGACGCCGCCATCATGGTCGACGCCTATCACGAATTTTCCCATCCGTTCGAGATGATCGACGGGATTTATCGGGCATTGAAACCCGGCGGGCGCATTTTCCTGCTCGAATATCGCGGCGAAGACCCCTCGGTGCCGATTCGCCCGCTGCACAAGATGACCGAGGAACAGGCCGTGCGCGAAATGAGCGTATTCGGCCTCGAATGGACCGACACCCTCGACTTCCTGCCCTGGCAGCACATGATGATTTTCACCAAGGTGGAAGGGGAATAGGGCGGACCCTGCAGTCAGAGCAATTTCTGCAGATTGCCGTAGCCGCTGCGGCTGATCGGCAGTTCGCGCCTGTCGGTCAGGATCGCGATGCGGCTGTCCTTGCTTTCCGATTCGATGCGGGCGAGGTAATTGATATTGAGCAGATACGACCGATGGATGCGGCAGAATTGGCGCGGATCGAGCTTCTTCTGCAGGCGGCTGAGCCGGTCGAGCTTGATGTGAGTGTCTTCCGCGGTGTGAATCGCGACGTAGTCGTCCGCCGCCTCGATGTACATGACGGCGTCCACCGGGAGTACATGCACTTCGCTGCCGTCGCGCACGAGGATGCGGCGCAGCAACTCCCGTTCGCGCACCGGGTCCGCCAGCAGGCTTTCGAGCCGCGGCGGCTCTTCCATGCCGACCCGCGCGACGACTTTCTCGACCGCCTGGGCGAGCCGCTTCGGGTCCACCGGTTTCAGCAGATAGTCGATCGCATTCGCTTCGAACGCCTGCACCGCGTATTGGTCGTAGGCGGTGACGAAAATCACGAAGGGAATCTGTTCCTGCACGAGTTCGAGCACATCGAAACCGTCGAGCTTCGGCATCTGCACGTCGAGGAACAGCAATTGCGGATGTTGCTCGTTGATCGCCTTGACGGCCTGCAGACCGTTCTCGCACAGGCCGATCACCTCCACTTCCGGATGCCGGGAGAGAGCGTTTTCCAGTGCTTGCCGCGCATGGGGTTCGTCGTCGACGATCAGGCAACGTATGGGATCGCGTTTCGCCATGGCGCTCAATTTACGGCGGCGGGGGCTTTACGTAAAGGCAGGCAGATGCGGGCGACGAAAAGATCGCCCTCACGGCAGGTCTGCAAAGTGGCTTCGTCTCCATAGCGATTTTTCAGCCGCTGGCGCAGGCTGATCAGCCCGATGCCGGTACCCTGACGCTTGTGTCCGAGTTCGTCGAGCGGATTGCTGATCTCGATATGCAGCCGGCCCTCACCCGCCCCGGCTCGCAGTTTCAGGCAGCCGCCTTCGATACAACTGTCGATGCCATGCTTGATGGCGTTTTCCACCAGCGGAAACAGCATCAGCGACGGCACCGGAGTGTCCAGCAATTCCTCGGACGCCTCGATATCGGTGCAGAGCCGCTCGCCGAAGCGTTCGCGCTCGATGCTCAGGTAGTTTTGCACGTGTTCGAGTTCTGCGCCGAGCGTGGCCGTCGGCCGGTCGCCATAGGCCACGCTGTAACGCAGGAAATCCGCCAGCCGCACACAGAAGTTGCGGGCCTGGGCCGGCTCCGAATCGGTGATGTTGGCCAGCACGTTCAACGCGTTGAACAGGAAATGCGGGTGAATCGTGGCGCGCAGGGCGCGCAGTTCGGCCTTGCTCGTCAACAGTTCCTGTTGCAGGGCCTGCTGTTCCAGGTCGCGGCCGCGCTGCAGGGCGATCAGCAGGTAGTGCAGGAGCACGAAAAATTCGAACTGGCCGGCGAAAACGACCAGATTGGTGAACAGCCCTTCGGAAAAGTGCTCCAGATAAGGGGCGGAATCGGCGAGCGAGTCGAGAACCAGCGCGTAACCTCTGCCGAGCAGCGCCCAGAGCAGCGCCATCGCCAGCATGATCCACAACTGGTTGCCGATCACCATCGTCCATGCGCGCTTGTCGAGCGGCAGGGTGCGGCACATGAAGTAGTTCGGGATCAGGAACAACAGCCAGAGAAAATAAGTCGGCGCGAACAGGACCAGTCCGCGCCCGAGCGGGACATCGGCGATACTGCTGACGAGCGCCGACAGGCCGGCGCTGAACAGGCTCCAGCCAACCAGCATCGCGATTACGCGATTGGGTGTCCTGAATAATGGATACATGAGATTCCCGAAGAGGCCGGATCGCTCAGTTCCGGATTTCGCCTCCGCCCATCAACGCGAGTCCGGTGACAACCAGGGTCTTTGGCGGCAGGTTCAACTCTTCCGCCATATCCCGCGTCTTGTTGCTGTAACCGCCCATGATACACATGGCGCCGCTCTTCTCGACTTTCCAGTTTGCGGGCACGGTGATTTCGACGCCGCCCATGACGCAATACAGGTTCAACTGCATCGAGTCGCCTTCCATGTCGGCATCCGAGAAATCGATATCGTATCCGCCCCAGACTGCCATGATCTCACCGCCCCTGAGGCGCCGGGAATGGTATTTCAACTCGCCGCCTCCCATGAAGGCAAACAGCTTGATTTCCTGATCTTCCGGATCGAGATCTTCGTTACTGGTATTGAGTCTGCCGGGAAGGAGATTGCGGGGGTTGACGAGGAAAAAGGCGACGGTGAGCAGGATCATGGGCGCCAGCATGTCGCCGAAGGACAGACCGAACAGTCCGAGCTGGGAAGTGATGAGAACCACCCCGAAAAGAGTAAGCAACCAGGCCATCGTCGGAGCTTCGCGCCTGCCCGACCGGACGATCCAGAATATGCCCGCCAGGGTCAGAATGTAGGGAATCGAATTGAAGAGCAGCCGGAACAGCGTGCCGATGAGGTCGGTCAGACCGATAAAACTGAACAGACCGACATTGGAGAGTATCAACAGGCCGGCTATCGCCACGAGAACGTAGGCGACGGTTTTCCTGCTTTGCGGGGAATCAGGTTCGGACATC
Source organism: uncultured Pseudohongiella sp. (assembly GCA_964622925.1). Lineage (GTDB taxonomy): Bacteria > Pseudomonadota > Gammaproteobacteria > Pseudomonadales > Pseudohongiellaceae > UBA9145. The sequence continues at coordinate 40,108 of CAZUSL010000212.1, forward strand.
TGCTGCCTCCTGTTTTTCCGGCGTGAAGGCAAGCCTACCCGGCGCCGCCTGCCATGGTTCGGGCGATTCGGTGAACGCCCCCATATTCTCGGTAAAGCGCGTAACGGGACCGCTCCGCCGGCGGCTCGTTATTGACCGAGCCGGCGCCGCTGTTCGGGGAAAATCGAAAGTAATGCGAAATTTACGACTGTAGTATGCGCCTCAACCGTATTAACAGGTAACTTTCCAGGAAAAGAGGACGTTTGAGCAAATGGGAGATACAGCCATGAATTATCGTTATCACCATTTTTATCTGCCCATAGCCCGTTTCGTGAACCGGCTCTCGCCCGTTGCGAAGACGGCGGTGACCATCGCTCAAATTCTGCTGATCGTCGGGATGGTGGCGTTCGAACTGTCCAGGCTCACAGGAGGCATGTAAGCGCGGCGGATGCGCCGCCCGCGCAACTCGGCTAGACTGATCTGGCACATGGGGGTGATCCCTCGAATAACATGCGCCACCAGCCTATCGGATCACGGAGTTGCGCCATGCGAATCCTGAGTTCTCGCCGCCGTGTCTCACGGCGGCATTTTCTTGCCCATTCAACCCGCCTGTACGCCGCGCTGGCGCTTGGCGCCCTGCCGGCGCTGGCCCATGGCGCCGCTCGCCGGGTCAACAGTCTGCCGGAAGATCCCTTCTATCTCGGCGTGGCCTCGGGCGATCCCGGGCCCGATTCGGTGGTCCTCTGGACGCGGCTCGACCCGGCCGTGCTGCGCCAGGCCGGCCTCGACATGGATGTGCTGCAAATCGATTACGAAGTCGCCGCCGATCCCGGGTTTTCACGCATTGAGCGAAGCGGCAGCGTAGCCGCGGCGCCTGAACTCGGCCATTCCGCCCATGCCGACGTGCGCGGTCTTCGCCCCGGCGCTGAATATTTCTATCGCTGGCGCATCGGCGGCATCGCCAGCCCGGCCGGCCGTACGCGCACCGCCGCCTCCGGCGCCGACGAAGTCGACCGTTTCCGTTTCGCTTTCGCCTCCTGCCAGCAATACGAACACGGCTATTACACCGCATACCGCCACATGGCCGACGAACGGTTCGATCTCATCGTCCACCTGGGCGACTACATCTACGAAAGTTCCTGGGGCGAAAATCTCGTGCGGCGTCATGAGGGGCCGGAAATCCAGACCCTGGCGGACTATCGCGCGCGTTACGAAACCTATCGCTCGGACCCGGATCTGCAGGCCGCCCACGCATCGGCGCCCTGGGCGGTGACCTGGGACGATCACGAGGTCGACAACAATTACGCGGCGATGATCGCCGAAGACGAGCAGACTCCGGAACAATTGCTGATCCGCCGCAGCGCCGCGTATCAGACCTGGTACGAGTTCATGCCCGTGCGGCTCCCTGTAGGCCGCCAGGGTCCGGACATGCCGATTCACCGGCGCCTGCGTTTCGGCAAGTTGCTGGAGATGAGCGTGCTCGACACGCGGCAATACCGCAGCGATCAGGCCTGCGGAGACGGCCGCCGCCCGAGTTGCGCCGAGCACCGGGATCCTGCTCGCACCTTGCTCGGTGGGGCCCAGAAACAATGGCTGCTCGACAGTCTCGGCAGCGCCGATGCGCGCTGGAACGTGCTGGCGCAACAGATCATGATGGCCGGCCTGCGTTCGGTCGGCGACAATGGAGAACAACTCTGGCCGATGGACATCTGGGACGGCTATCCCTTCGAGCGGCAGGAATTATTGCAGGCCCTGGCCGATATCGGCACGCCGAACCCGGTCGTGATCACCGGCGATATCCATTCCCATTGGGCGGCGGAATTGAAACTCGATTTCGACGATCCGGCGTCAACCGTCGTCGGTACGGAATTCGTCGGCTCTTCGATCAGTTCCGGCGGCGACGGCGAGGACAGCAACGACTATGGCGCGGCGCTGCTCGCCAACAACCCGCACGTCAAGTTCTACAACTCCCAGCGCGGCTACGTCGCGAACACGATCACGCCCGCGCAATGGCGCGCGGATTTCAAGGTGCTGCCGCGGGTGACCGTTGCGGGGGAGCCGATCGGCATCCGCCGGTCCTACGTCGTTGAAGACGGGGATCCCCGCTT
>CAZUSL010000213.1:0-10719 GCA_964622925.1 uncultured Pseudohongiella sp.
TCGGCGACGGCTTCGTTCCAGTCGTCCAGGTTGCGAAGATAGCCTTCCTTGTCGAGTGCGACGCGCCTCCCGCCGACGGTGATGTTGCCGCTCATGACTCAGAACCAGCTTGTGGTTTTGTCGTGGCTCGCGCACAGGGCCACGAAGCCGTCGTAGTCCACTGTCGTGGCGTTTGCGGGCAAGGGGGCATTCAATCCACGGGCGAGCAGGTCTTCGGCCAGGAAGTACAGGGAAAGGCCCTGGGGCAGGCTCGCTAGTTCTTCCGGCTTATTCAGAAAATAGACGCCGTCTTCGAGCAGCAGCAGGCCGTCGCCGGGCGACAGCGTCTTGCGCAATTCATCGAGCGATCCCGCGGACGGGCTCTTGTTGAGCAGGTGGAGGCAACTCACAGGTTGAACACCACGTCGGATTTTCCGATCAGATCGCGAATGCCGCCGGCATCTAGCGCAACGGTGGAGATGACGAGATCCTCCGTCCGCAGGCTCCGCTCTTCCAGCGCCGCGGCTTCAACCAGGGGTTTTTCGATGCCGTACAGTTCGAGCGCTTCCATTGCGTTGCCGAGGGTTTTCTCGCCGATCCGGCCGCCGTCCTGGTCGCGCAGCAACTGGTAGACGCCGTCACCGAGAAACAGCAGTTCGATGTCCTGCTCGTAGACGGAAGCCGCCAGCGCCATATCGAGCAGGGCGCGGGCGCGACCGGCGCCATAAGGCGCGCTGCGGGAGATGAACAGCAGTTTTCTGCGCTTCGCCATCGTTCTAGCCGAAAGACACCGTGCGATCCGAGTTCAGGCTGGCGTCGATCAATTGTCCAAGTCCGCCGATCGCAAATTCCGGATGCATCGACGAGCCGTCGAGTTCGTGGCGTTCCGCCTGTTCCGCGTCGACGATGCCGCGATTGATGGCCGAACTGACGCATACTGTACCGTCGAGATCGTGTTTGCCGATCAGTTCCCGCCATTGGTCCTGCAGATTGACTTCGTCGCGCGAAACGACCGTCAGGCGGTTCGCATTGTGTACGCCGTCGGCGAAGAAGAATATGCGATAGATCTCGTGCCCGCCGCGCAGGACGGCCTCGGCGAAACGCAGCGCCGTGCCGGCGGCTTCGCTGGAATAGGGTTGGGCATGGACGACGATGGTGAAGATCAAGGCAGGCTGTTCCGGGGATTGTCTAAACAAAAAGCCCCGGCGGAACCGGGGCTTTCGTGTTGCGTCGTGTTGTCCTCAATCGTTGCCCGTGAACGCCGTGAGCAAATGCAGCAAACTCATGAACAGGTTGTAGATCGACAGGTAAAGCGTGATCGTGGCGAGAATATAGTTGCGCTCGCCGCCATGAATGATCGAACTGGTCTGCCACAGGATCAAAGCGCTTGCGAAAAGCATGAACGCCGAAGACAGCGCAAGTTGCAATGCAGGCATGGGCCAGATCAGGCCGATGACTACGGCGGCCATAAGCACCAGAGCGCCGGCGCCGAGGAATCCTCTCATGAAGGAGAAATCCCTGCGCGAAGTCAGTGCATAGCCGGACAAGCCGAAAAATATGAACGCCGTACCGCCAAGCGCGGTCATGACGATATCGGCGCCGCCCTGGGTGGACAGGTAGAAACCGATAATTGGCCCTAAGGCATATCCGAAAAAACCGGTGAATGCGAAAACCGAAACCAGGCCCCAGGCACTGTTGGCCAGGGCCTGCGTGATGAAAAGCAAGCCGAAGGCGCCAATCAGGAAAATCCAGGGATTCAGGGGCGGCGCGTTCGTGCTCAGCATGGCGGTAAACGCGCTGAACGCCAGCGTCAGGGCCAGCAGCATGTAGGTATTGCGCAATACCTTGTTGACCGCAAGGACCGACTCCCTGCCTCGAACTACTTCAATTCCCGCGCCGGCTCTGTTCATCTCTTCCTCCGTTTGACTAATCTGGTCAAGGTTCAATATTGGGGCGCCGACGCGAAATGCAATTCACGCGTCAGGCTTTCACATAATCTTACCGTCCAGCCAGCCGAAAGCAATGCAATTTGGGCTGGCTCCGTTTTTTCGGATTTGGGATTGTAGTAAGATTTCCGCCGCCGGAGGGGTGGCAGAGCGGTTGAATGCACTGGTCTTGAAAACCAGCGAGGGCGAAAGTCCTCCGAGAGTTCGAATCTCTCCCCCTCCGCCATTTTCCCGCTAGAAATCGCCTACCGCGCTGATCTGCATTTCGCTCAGGCTGATGTAATCGGCGAGTACCCGTGCGCTTTCCTCGAGCAGGAAATCGCCTTCGCCTTCTTCCTCGTCCGCTTCGGCCTCGACCTCTGCATCCTCTTCAATGGCTGCGTCGTTGGCCGCCAGCGCATCTTCATCTTCCGCGGCTTCGATTTCGGCCTGGGCGGTCTCCACCGCGTCGCTTTCCTCGTCCTCATCGCCTTCGAGGATGTCCAGCAGGGGCAGGCCCTTGAGGAAGCGGCGCATGTTCTCGGATTCGATGTTGCGGCGGCGTTCGGCCTCCATCTGGGCGTCGAGCGCTTCTTCGTTCAGGGGCCAGGTCTCGCGTTCCTGCTGCTCCCGGGCGATGGCGATCTGGTCGTTCAGATGGATGAAATCGGGCGATCTGGCCGCGCGCTGCCGGAAGCGGTCGTCGAGTTCGGGAATGAATTCCCGGATCGGGTGATACGCGCGATATTCGACCGGCCGCACCGTATCCCAGGGCAGGGCGCCGTCGAGACTGCTTTCGCCGATATGGTCGTAGGCCTGGAACATGTCCGGAAAAGTGATGTCGGGCACGACGCCGCGATGCTGGGTGCTGGCGCCGGAGACGCGATAGAACTTGGAGCGCGTCAGTTTCGCCTGGCCGTAATCCATGGGAATGATTTCCTGCACCGTGCCCTTGCCGAAAGTCTGTCCGCCGAGCACGAGGCCGCGCTGGTAATCCTGGATCGCGCCGGCGAAGATTTCCGAGGCCGAAGCGCTGTTCCGGTTCACGAGCACCGCCATGGGGCCTTCCCAGGCGACTCCGGGGTCGTTGTCGCCGAAGGAGCGCGTATAGCCGTTGCCGAGACCCGAATAGCGCACCTGCACCGTCGCGCCGGTGTCGATGAACAGGCCGACGAGCTGGTTGGCTTCGCCGAGGCTGCCGCCGCCGTTATTGCGCAGGTCCACGAGCACCGCGTCGACGCTGTCCTCTTTCAGTTCCTCGATCAGCGCGCGCACGTCCCGGGTCGAACTCTTGAAGTCCTGTTCGCCGCGGGAAGCGGCCTCGAAATCGAAATAGAAGGTCGGCAGGTGGATGATGCCTACCTTGAAATCGCGGCCGTTGTGGGGAATTTCGATGGTTTCCGATCTTGCCGACTGATCTTCCAGCCGCACGATGTCGCGGGTGAGGCTGACGACGGTCGCGCTCGATTCGTTTACGGCATTGGCCGGAATCACGTTGAGTCGCACCACGGTGCCTTGTTCGCCGCGGATCTGGGCGACGACGTCGTCGGTCCGCATGCCGACGACGTCCTCGATCTCGCCGTCCGGCCCCTGGCCGATGCCGATGATGCGGTCGCCCGCGCTGAGCTGGTTGCTGCGCTCGGCCGGGCCGCCCTTGATCAGGTCGACGATGACGGTGTATTCGTCTTCCCGCGTCAATTGCGCGCCGATGCCTTGCAGCGAGAGCGACAGCCCCATATTGAAGGTTTCCGAATCCTGCGGCGAGAAGTAGGCGGTATGCGGATCGGAAACCCGCGCCACCGTGGTCAGATAGCTCTGGAACGCGTCCTTGGAATTGGTCTGCAACATGCGGTTCAGGCGTTCGCGATAGCGGTCGGACAACTTCTCGCGGATCTCTTCGTTGTCGTCGCCCGCGAGTTTCAGACTCAGGACGCTGTTCTTGGTCCGCAGCCGCCAGATTTCGTCGAGTTCGGCGACGGTTTCGGCATAAGGCGCGTCCTCGCGGTCGATGACGACGTGTTCATCGAGCGTGAAATCCATTTCCGGAATATGGTTTTCAACCCGGTCGATCGCGTAAATCAGCCGCTCGAGCAGGCGCTTGTAATAGAGATTGTAGATTTCATAGCCGGGGGTCAGGCTGCCTTCGCGCAGATGGTCGTCGATGTTGTAGCGCCAAGCGCTCAAATAGTCGATGTCCTCGCGCAGAAAATAGAGGTGTTCTCCGTCCAGCGCGTCGATGTAGTTGTCGAACACCAGGGAGGAGTAGTCGTCGTCGATTTCGATGGGCAGGTAGTGCCTGGTCTGCAGCACGTCGATCAGTTCGATCGCGGTGGGACCATATATCGGTTCGGGGGCCAACGGCGCATACAGTTCGTCGATATCGAGCGCGACAAGTTCGGGTTCGTCCTGTATTTCCGCGTCGTCCACGCTCGCGGACTGGTCCTGCGCCAGGCCATGGCCGGCGAACAGGGCAAAAAATACGAGCGCGCTGGAGCGCAAACCGGCAAGAGCCATGCAATGGGTATCCTTTTTAGTCGTGTTCATATGCAGGAAGCACCGAATCTGGACAGCCCATAGCTTAAGCCGGAAGCCATAGCCGAATCCAGCGATTGTTGCGTTAATTCTGGATTCGCTTGTGGCGGGCGGAGGCATGTCTTTCGGTGCGTTCGACATCGATATAGCGGTCCGTAATCGCGCTCGAACCATGGCCGGCGTCGTCACGCACGTGCTCGCGCGGCCGATGCTTGACGTCTTCGGAAATCCCCGTATGCCGCAGCCAGTGCACCGTGGCCTCCGCCAGCCGGTCCGCTTCCTCTTCGAACCCTTCGGCGCGCATCCTGGCGGCCGCGCGGTCGAAACATTCCTGTACGATGCGGCGGATCTGGCGGGTGCTGGTTACGCCGCCGCCACCGCGATTCCTGTGAATCAGGGGGCTGGCTTCGCCGGGAGCGGGCAAGGGGGGCAGCCCGCGCGAGCGGCGGTAACGCTTGAGCGCTTCGAGCATGGCGTCGCTGACCGAAATTTCCCTTTCCTTGTTGCCCTTGCCGACGGTGAGAAACCACCAGTTTCCTTCCTGGTCGAGCTGGAAGTGGCCCATTTGCGGTTGCCAGCGCGGCGTTTCCACGAGTTCTGAGATGCGCAGGTACAGGGCGAACAGCGCGTTCATGATGAAAAGCGTGCGTTCGTGGGTCGCGGGTTTCTCCGCGGCCATCTTTTCCGCCGCCTCGATGACGTATTCCCATTGCAGCGGCGAGAGGCGGCGGATTCGCGACTGGCCCTGGCGGCCGCGCAGGAATTTGCTTTTCTGGCGCATTTTCGCGACGGGATTGGCCGCGGCGTAGTTTTCCTGGATCAGGAAGTTGAAGAAACTGCTGAGCACGCTGAACAGCGATTGCAGGGCGGCTTGCGACAGCACGTATTCCTTGTCCGCACTCACATAGGGGCGCCAGCGGGGATTGGGTGTCCTCAGGCCGTCCTTGAGGATGTAGCGCGCGACGTTGCGCTTGCCGATCCAGCTTGCCGGCGGACTGCGGGCGAAGTCCACGTAGGCTTCGAAGTCCTCGCGCAGAATGGCATTGAGCGATTTTTGCCGCACCAGCCAGCACCAATGCAGGAAATGTTCGATTTCCCGGCGATAGGTGCTGAAGGTGTCGGGGCTGCCGCGATAGCTGTAGATGAATTCGCTGGCGTATTGATAATCCGCCACCGCGTCTTCAGGCGAATCGCGCAACAGGTGCGAGACGTCGCGGACGGGCGACTTGTAGGGATTCGGCATTTCTTCGAGCGTGTCGAAGAAGGGCGCCGGGCTTTTCCTGATCGGCATGCGCGCTACGCGGTTCCGGTGCTGGTTGCGGGTCCGGTTCGATTCGGACGCCTATGACAATGGTCATCGGAACGGGCAGGGCGCAACTTTAGCCGTATTGCTGTCAATTCGCCTTTTTCGGACGCCCGGCCGCCGACTGTGTGCGAACGACGTCGATCACGACCGGAATCGCCGCCGAAACGCCGATTGCAAAGAGAATCGCGGAACGGGCGATCTCGCCATAGACCGCGCTGCCGATCGCGAACAGCAAGGCGTAGATGCTGATGCAGCCGAGCAGGACGTTGAGCAGGGCTCTGGGAATGCGATCGTCCGCGTCCGCCGGCGCTTCCGCACCCAGGCTTTCGCGTACGGGCTTCCATCCCGGGCCGGCGGGCCTGATCTTGCGATAGAACTCGCGCAACACCTCGGGGTTCGTGGCCGGGCACAGATACGTGGCGAGAATCCAGCCCAGCGTGGTGACCGCGATGCCTCCAATGAGTTTTTCGTGGGAACTCCAGCCCGGCAATTCAGCGAACTGAAAATAGAGCGCCGCCGTGAAGGACACCGCCATCGCCGCGATCTCGCTGTACGCGCTGATACGCCACCAGAACCACCGCAGGAGGAACAGCAGGCCCGTTCCGGCGCCGATGGTGAGCAGCACGTTGAACGCCTGCAAGGCGCTTTCCAGGTAAAGCGCCAGCCATCCGGCGAGAAGCAGGAGCAGGCCTGTCGTCACCCGGCCGGCAAGTACAAGCTCTTTTTCGTCCGCCTCCGGCGCCACGAAGCGCTTGTAGAAGTCGTTGACGACATAAGACGCGCCCCAGTTCAGTTGCGACGAGACGGTCGACATGTACGCCGACATGAGCGACGCCAGCACGAGCCCGAGCAGGCCGTGCGGCAGGAAGGTCAACATCGCCGGATAGGCGAGGTCGTGGCCGACGATTCCGGCTTCGATTTCGGGAAAGGCCGTCCGAATGGCGGTGAGATCCGGAAAAACGACCAGCGAGGCCAGCGCGACGATGATCCATGGCCAGGGGCGGATCGCGTAATGCGCCACCTGGAACAGCAGCACGGCGCCGGCCGCGTCGCGTTCGGTTCTGGCGGCCAGCATGCGTTGCGCCACGTAGCCGCCGCCACCCGGTTCCGACCCCGGATACCAGACGCTCCACCATTGCACCGCGAGCGGAATGACCAGCAGCGAGACGAGCAGTTCCCTATTGGACAAGTCGGGAAAGAAACTCAACTGTGACGCGACTCCGGGGCTGTCCAGCAGGTTCGTCAATCCGCCCACTTCGGGCAGGCTGAGGGTTATCCAGGCCGCGGCGACGGCGCCGACCATCGAAACGGAGAACAGCAGGAGGTCGGTGATGACGACGCCGAGAAATCCGCCGAGCGCACTGAAGGTCACGGTCACGACGCCGCAGACGAGCACTGTCTGCAGCGGGCTCAATCCGAGCGTAACCGCACCGATCTTGGTGGCCGCGAGGGTCACCTGGGCGATTACCACGACATTGAAAAAGACGCCGAGATAGATTGCCCGGAAGGCGCGCACGGCCGCGGCCGCCTTGCCGCTGTAACGCAATTCGTAGAATTCGAGGTCCGTGAAGACCTCCGAACGGCGCCACAACCGCGCGTACAGGAAGCAGGTGAACATGCCGGTGATGAGAAACGCCCACCAGATCCAGTTGCCGGCGACGCCGTTGGTGCGAACGATTTCGGTAACCAGGTTGGGAGTATCGACCGAAAAGGTGGTGGCGACCATGGAAACGCCGAGCAGCCACCATGGCAGGTTTCTGTTCGAGAGAAAGAAGGAGCGGCTGTCGCGGCTCGCCCGGCGGCGGAGCGCGAATCCGATTGCGAGCGAAACGATCAGAAAGCTCGCAATGATGGCCCAGTCCAGCCAGACCAGAATCATCGATCAGCCCTCGCTGGATGGTCCGGCCCGGATGTTAGCGCATTGATGGTTTCCCGGCCAGACAGGGCAGGCGGCGGGATTACACCTGACTGATTAATCTCAATTATGTCCGGTAATCTTTATTACCGGACATTAGGAATTTTCGCAAAATCAAGCCATTTCAGGGGGTTATGTCAGATTCTTACAGCGCTCAGGCCCTGGTGGTGTGTTCCTTGCGGCGATTGCGCATGGTTACGAATTCTTCCGCTAAAGTCGGATGAATGCCTATTGTGCGGTCGAAATCGGCCTTGGTGGCGCCGCAATTCATGGCGACTGCAAATCCTTGAGCGAGTTCCCCGGCGTCGGGTCCGACCATGTGCAGGCCGATGACCCGCTCTGATTCACAATCGACGATCAACTTGATCAGCGAAAGTTCATCGCGGCCGCTCAAGGTGTGTTTCAGTTGCCGCACCTTGGCCAGGTAGACGTCGTATTCCCTGTCTGTTGCCTTCGCTTCCGCCTCGGTGCGGCCCACGGTGGCGATATTCGGGTGGCAGAACACGGCACTGGGAATGTACTCGTAGTCCATGCACGCATCCTGCTGGCCGAACAGCCTGCGCGCGACGATCTGGCCTTCGGCCAGCGCCACGGGAGTCAGCGTTACCCGGCTGATGACGTCGCCGATAGCGAAAATGCCTGGTTCCGCGGTTTCGAACCTGTCATCGACCTCGATGGCGCCATTGGCGCTTGTCCGGACGCCAGTGTTCTCCAGGCCGAGATCGCCGGTCATGGGCTTACGTCCGGTTGCGCAAAGCACTTCGCCGGCGTCGACCGTTACGCCGGAATCGAGAGTCACTTGCAAATTCCCGGCGTCGGCGCGCTCGATTTGCGCGATTTCCCGGTTCAATTCGAGTTGCAGGCGTTTACCGATCTCCGCGGTTATGAATTCGCGGACGTCTTCGTCGAATCCCCGCAGCAGTTTGTCACCGCGATAGACGAGCGTTACTTCGACTCCCAGCCCATGCAGGATGCTGGCGAACTCGGTCGCGATATAGCCGCCGCCGTAAACCAGCATCGACTCCGGCAATGCCGGGAGATGAAAAATCTCGTTTGAAGTAATTGCCAACTCATTGCCTGGAAACGGGTTTTTCCACGGCCAGCCGCCGGCGGCAAGGAGAATATAGCGCGCGCTGACGCGTTCGCCTCCCACTTCGATGACGTTCGGCCCGGCCAGTCTCGCGCGTTCGTTGAAAATACGGATCTTGCGGCTTTCGAGGATGTTCCGGTAAATCCCGTTGAGGCGGGCGATTTCCTTGTCCTTGTTGGCCAGCAGACTCGGCCAGTCGAATTGCCGTTGTCCGGGATTCCAGCCGAAACCACGGCAGTCTTCCCAGTCGTCGGCGTAATGCGCCGCGTAACTGAACAGTTTCTTGGGCACACAGCCGACATTGACGCAGGTACCCCCGAAATACCGTTCCTCGGCGACCGCGACCCTGGCGCCCAGATCGGCCGCGACCCGGCTGGCCCGTACGCCTCCCGAGCCCGCCCCGATCACGAACAGGTCAAAATCATAGGTTTTTGAATGAAGGCTTTTCAAAATCGTTCCTGGATGAATAGTTCCCGGCCTTCGGCAGCAGGCAGTTCCGCCAGGCATTTCTCGATAGCCGTTCTGGCGGCGGCGCCACCCGTATCCTGCAAGCGTACGCCGATTCCCTGCCGCGCCGCCGTTCCCGCCGGATTGACCCAGACTACCTGCCCGCAGGCGGGAATTCGCTCAGTAGCGCCCGGTAGCAATAAAAGCAGGAAAATCGGCTCGCCCAGGCAAGCGTTTTCCACATCCGGCACGAAAACGGCCCCGGACAGGATGAACGGCATCCAGATGGCCCTGAGCGTTTCGGAATTGTCGATTACCAGCGGCAGCACCCTGCCCTTGACGATTTGCATCGGTATTGCTCCCTGTTCGAGATCTGCTCCGGCCGGAATCATTCCGCCAGGTGTGGTTCCTGTCCGCGCCAAAGTCGGAATATGCTTTCCAGCAACAATTGCGGATTGGGATTGCCCGGTCCGGCGAGCAGTGTTCTGGCCCTGGTCACCTGGCGGTGAAATTCGAGCAGGAAACCCAGTTCGCCGGACGCGGGCAAGGCCGCCGCGAGTGCGCGATTTTCCGCACCGCGCACATCGCCGTTTACCAGCCCCCGAATCAATATAGTCGAGACCCGGGACAGATGCTCGAAAACTTCGGATTCTCCGATTTTCGCCGCTTCTCCCGCTGCCCGCAGTATGCCGATTCTCCCTTCGAGCAGGTCGAGCAACATTTTGCGCAATGCGATGAAGCCGGGCGCCTGTCCGGCGCTCAGGGCCGGCGCCAGCTCCAGCGGCCGATTGCCGTAAGCCTCAATCATCTCCCGCAACCGTTCGTCGGATACGGAATGGCTGTCCGGCAATCGTTCGCGTAGCCAGGCGGTGGCGGTATCAATGTCCGGACCGGGCAGGCCCAGCAATTGGCAGCGGCTGCGTATGGTCGGCAGCAAGCTGCCCGGGCTGTAAGCAGTCAAAAGCAAAGTCGCCCCGGCGGCCGGTTCTTCCAGGGTTTTCAGGAGCGCATTCGAAGCGGACAACGTCAGGGCTTCGGCTTGCGGGATCACTGCAACCCGGCCCGACCCGGAGAAACTGTTGAGACCGAGAAATTCAGTCAATTCGCGAATCTGCCCGACCCCGATGTCCTTCTTGCCTTCCTCGGGCAAGATCAACAACAAGTCGGGATGATGGTCGACGCCCCCTGCCCGGCAACTGCGGCATCGATAACAGGCCCGGCCTGCGTCCGGATCGTCGCAAAGAAGAAAATTGGTAAATTCGCGCACGAATTCCGTGCGCCCGGTGCCGCGGTCGCCGATAAAAAGGTAGGCGTGGGCCAGGGCGCCGGATTGATTCTGTTCGTGCAGACGCCGCCAGACGGCTTCCTGCCAGGACCAGGGCGGGCGCGAGGTCTGTTCGAACAGACTCATCGCAATTCCGGCAACTTGTCCGCTACCGCGGCTTGCAGCGCTTCCCGCACGGCATCCGGTTCGGCCGATGCGTCGATCACCACGCAGCGGCCGGCTTCCCGGCGGGCGATATCG
>CAZUSL010000214.1:0-24943 GCA_964622925.1 uncultured Pseudohongiella sp.
CGAAAACTGCGGCGCCTGCATTCCCCTGCGCATCCCCGTTGCGGACTTCGAGTGGCGCCGGCGCTACAAGCGAATCTGGAACGCCAACAAGGACCTGGTCGTGGTCGAAGACGATCTGGTCGACGATGACGAAAGTTTCGCACTGTATCGAAAGTACATCGCCGCCCGGCATGGCGACGGCGACATGTATCCGGCCACGCGCGAGCAATACCACGCCTTCATCCGCACCGCGACGCCGGATACGCTGTTCGTGAAATTCATGCTGGACGGCGAACTGGCGGCCGTCTGCGTCGCCGACCTGCTCGATCAGGGCATCTCCGCGGTCTATACCTGGTTCGACCCCGACCTGCCGGGGAGATCCCTCGGCACGTATTCGATCATCTGGCAGATTCGCAGAACGCTTGCGGCTGGCCTGCCCTACCTTTTCCTCGGCTACTGGATCAGGGACTGTCCCAAGATGGACTACAAGAAGGATTTCCGGCCTGTCGAATTGCTGCTTGACGGCAATTGGGCCAGGCTGAACTGAAGCCGTCCGAAAAGCGCCGAAAACCGGCGAATTTTTTGCCTGTGCTTTTGCGAATACCGGGGAAATGCGGCACAATGCGCCGCATTCCGGTTGCCGAGGAGAAGTGAATGGCAAAAGAAGACCAGATCGAAATCGAGGGTGAAGTAATCGATACCCTTCCCAACACCATGTTTCGGGTCAAGTTGGAGAACGGGCACATAATAACCGCCCACATATCGGGCAAAATGCGCAAGAACTACATCAGAATCCTTACCGGAGACCAGGTGAAAGTGGAGTTGACTCCCTACGACCTGTCAAAGGGACGGATCACTTATCGGGCTCGATAAGCCGAATAAACCACACCAGCGTCAACTGGGCTGCTTCTCTTCCTGCTTGCTGCGGCTCCTGATATCGAGCTTGATATCGTCGTCCTCGCCTTCTCCGGCGCTGACATGGACATCGCCGCCGCCATCCGACAATTCACCGAAAAGAATATCCTCGGCGAGTTCCTTTTTCAGTTTCTCCTGGATGAGCCTGGCCATGGGCCGCGCGCCCATGGTTTCGCTGTAGCCATTGCGGATGAACCAGTCGACGGCCGACTCGTCCACATGTAATTGCACCTTCTTCGGGTCGAGCTGGACCTGCAACTCGACGAGGAACTTGTCGACCACGGTGCGGATCGTCTCGGGCGACAGGGGTCCGAACTGGATCACCGCGTCGAGGCGATTGCGGAACTCCGGCGAGAAGGCCTTCTTGATCGCTTCCATACCATCGGTGGAATGATCCTGCGCGGTAAAGCCGATCGACGCCCGGGCCATTTCCCGCGCCCCCGCGTTGGTGGTCATGATCAGAACGACGTTGCGGAAATCGGCGTGCCGCCCGTTATTGTCGGTGAGCGTGCCATGGTCCATTACCTGCAGCAGCAGGTTGAACACGTCCGGATGCGCCTTCTCGATCTCGTCGAGCAGCAGCACGCAATGAGGGTTCTTTGTAACCGCCTCGGTGAGCAGGCCGCCCTGGTCGAAGCCGACATAGCCCGGCGGCGCGCCGATCAGCCTTGAGACCGTATGCCGCTCCATGTACTCGGACATGTCGAAACGCAGGAGTTCGATGCCCATGATATTCGCGAGCTGCCGGCTGAGTTCGGTCTTGCCCACCCCGGTCGGGCCGGCGAACATGAAACAGCCGATGGGCTTTTCGCCTTCGTTGAGTCCGGCGCGCGACAACTTGATCGCGGTCGCCAGGGTATCGATCGCCGGATCCTGGCCGAAGACGACCATCTTCAGATTGGACTCCAGGTTCTTCAGCGCCTCGATATCCGAACTCGATACGGTTTTCGGCGGAATGCGGGCGATCGCGGCGACCATTCTTTCCATATCAGCCACCTGCAGCACTTTCTTGCGCCGCGATTGAGGCTGCAGCCGCTGGAAGGCGCCGGCCTCGTCGATCAGGTCGATGGCCTTGTCGGGCATGTAACGATCAGTGATATAGCGCGAGGCCAGCTCGGAGGCGGCTTTCAGCGCCTTGTCGGTGTAACGCAGGGCATGATGTTCCTCGAAGCGGCTCTTGAGTCCCTTGAGGATGCGGTAGGTGGTTTCCACATCGGGCTCTTCCACGTCGATTTTCTGGAAGCGGCGCGACAGCGCCCGGTCCTTGTCGAAGATTCCGCGATATTCCTGGTAGGTGGTCGAGCCGATACAACGCAGATTGGGCGATGTGAGCACGGGCTTGAGCAGGTTCGAAGCGTCCATGACGCCGCCCGAGGCCGCGCCGGCGCCGATGATGGTATGCACTTCGTCGATGAACAACACCGCTTTCGGCTGCTTGGCAAGCTCGCCGAGCAAGGCCTTGAACCGTTTCTCGAAATCGCCGCGGTACTTGGTGCCGGCAAGCAATCCGCCCAGATCGAGCGCGTAGATCACGCAATCCTTGAATACCTCGGGCACGTCATCTTCGACGATCTTCCGCGCGAGACCTTCGACCACGGCGGTCTTGCCCACGCCCGACTCGCCAACCAATAGCGGATTGTTCTTGCGGCGCCGCGACAGCACCTGGATCACCCGGGTCACTTCGTCGGAACGGCCGATGAGCGGATCGATGCGGTTGAGTTCGGCCTGGCGATTGAGATTGGTGGTGAAACTTTCCAGCGGCGAAGCGCGGCGCTCTTCCCCGCCTTCGGCGCCCTGCTGCTCGCGCAGCGGTTCCTCGCCGGCGCCTTCGCCCGCAACCTTGGAAATGCCATGGGAGATGTAATTGATGACGTCGATGCGGGCGATATCCTGCTGCCTGAGCACGTATGCCGCATGGCTGTCCTTTTCCGCGAAAATCGCCACGAGCACGTTGGCGCCGGTGACTTCGCGCTGGCCGGACGATTGCACATGAAAAACTGCGCGCTGGATAACGCGCTGGAAGCCGAGGGTCGGCTGGGTCTTGCGCGCCGTCTCGGCCTCCGGAATCAGCGGCGTCATGGAGTCCACGTATTCCGCGAGTTCTCCGCGCAGGCGCGCCAGATCGCAATCGCAGGCGCGCAGCACGTTGCAGGCCACTTCGTCGTCGAGCAGCGCGAGCAGCAGATGTTCGATCGTCATGAACTCGTGGCGCTTCTCGTTCGCGCCACTGAAGGCTTCGTTCAGATTGGTTTCCAGTTCCTTGCTCAACATGGCCTAACGATCCGCTTCAACCGAACACAACAGCGGGTGCTGACTTTCTCGCGAATACCTGTTCACCTGGGCGGCCTTGGTCTCCGCGATATCCTTGCTGTATACCCCGCATACGCCCTTGCCTTCCGTATGGACCTTCAACATGATCTGCGTGGCCTTCTCGACATCGAGATGAAAGAAAGTGCACAACACATCGACGACGAAATCCATCGGCGTGTAGTCGTCGTTGATCAGGACGACCTTGTAGAGCGGCGGCTGCGACAGTTTCGGCTTGCCGGTCTTGACCTGTTCCTGCAGTTCGCCGCCGGTGTCATCGTCCACATTGCGCGGTAGGCTGCTCATCCGTATGGGTCCTGGAAATTCGATTTCAAGCCCGTTCGTCCTATCAATAACCCAAATTTCAGAATTTTCAAACTTTGACTTT
The DNA here is from genome assembly GCA_964622925.1 of uncultured Pseudohongiella sp. Taxonomy (GTDB): domain Bacteria; phylum Pseudomonadota; class Gammaproteobacteria; order Pseudomonadales; family Pseudohongiellaceae; genus UBA9145. The sequence goes on from CAZUSL010000214.1 coordinate 3,590, forward strand.
CAAAGGTTGATAGTGTATAGCAAATCCAAAAAACCAGCGCCCTCCCGACAAACTTGACGGTAATCAATACCTTGGAGCTTACGATGAGCACCGGCCAGGTTAAATGGTTCAACAACGCCAAAGGATTCGGCTTCATTTTACCGGACGACGGCGGCGACGACCTGTTCGCTCACTATTCCGCCATCGGCATGGACGGCTACAAGACCCTGAAAGCCGGACAACTCGTATCGTTCGACACCGTAGAAGGACCCAAGGGACTGCACGCCGCGAATATAAAGCCATTGTCCGACCCGGACCCGGAACCGAATTCTTCGGAGCCCGCGGCGGAAACCGGCGACGGCGACTGAGCCGACGCTGTCATTTCCGAGCCGGCGCCCGGTCGCCGGCGGTTTGCCAGCGCGACAGCGCTTCCCGGTCGCTCTCGCGGACGCTCACCCACTGGCTACCGCCCCGGGTGATCTGCTTTTTCCAGAACGGCGCCTCGCTTTTCAGATAGTCCATGATGAAATTCGCCGCCTCGAAGGTTTCGCCGCGATGGCGGCCGGCCACGCCGGCAAAGACGATCTGCTCGCCGGGGCGCAATACTCCCACCCGATGAACGACCCTGACGGCGAGCAGTTCCCAGCGTTGCTTGGCCTGCCTGACGATTTCGAGGATGCTTTTCTCGGTCATGCCGGGGTAGTGTTCGAGGCGCAGTTCCCGGACTTCGTCGGCACCGCCGGCATCGTAGAAATCCCGCACGAGGCCGCAGAAGGTCACTACCGCGCCGGCGCCGGGGGCGTCGGCGCAAAGTCGCCGGTATTCGGCGCCGAGATCGAAGTCTTCGGCCTGTACGCTGATCTGCGTCATTTCAGCCACCGCTCATGGGCGGGAAGAATGCGACTTCGTCGCCGTCCGCGATCGCTCCCTCGTCGCCCGCGACAGCCTGGTTCACCGCAACGAGCACCTGTTCCTGTTCGCTGATCATGCGCTCGAAGCCGGCATCGACCGTGCGCAGGTGGCGGACCAGATCGGCTACCGTGGCGACGTCTCCGGGCATTTCGATCTGTTCCCGGTCGCGGCCGACAGCTTCCCGCACGCTGGCGAAATAGTGGATCTGCAACATCAGCCGCCCTGCCCCGGGCGCTGGTACGTGCCGCTGCGTCCGCCGGATTTTTCCAGCAGGCACAGTCCTTCGATGCTCATGCCGCGATCGACCGCCTTGCACATGTCGTAAATCGTCAGCGCGCTCACCGCGGCGGCGGTCAGGGCTTCCATCTCGACCCCCGTGGGCCCGTTTATCTTGCAGGTTGCCGTGATCTCCACGCAGTTCGCTTCCCGGTTCAGTTCGAGGAAGATATCGACCGAGTTGAGCATCAGCGGATGGCACATGGGGATGAGCGTGGCACAATTCTTTGCCGCCTGGATCCCGGCGATACGCGCTACGGTCAGCACGTCGCCTTTCTTGTGTCCTCCCGCGGCGATCAATTCCAGCGTTTCCGCTTTCATGCGCACGCGGGCGCCGGCGACCGCCACGCGCCGGCTGTCAGGCTTGTCGCCGACATCGACCATCCGCGCATTGCCGGACTCGTCCAGATGCGTCAGTCCACTCATTTCCCACACTCCAGCGCCAGCCCGTCATTATCCACGATGGGACACCCATGTGGAACACAATGGGACACCCATGCGGAACTCGACCTGTTAAAATGCGCGCTGCATGAAAACCTCGAATTCACAAGGCCCGCACGTAATCGTGGGCATGTCCGGCGGCGTCGACTCTTCGGTCGCCGCCAGCTTGCTGCTGCGCCAGGGATACCAGGTGGAAGGCCTTTTCATGAAGAACTGGGAAGAGGACGACGGCACCGAATATTGCACCGCCGAAGCTGATCTGGCCGACGCCAGAGCGGTATGTGAGATGCTTGGCATCGAATTGCACGAGGCCAATTTCGCGGCCGAATACTGGGACGACGTATTCCGGCATTTCCTCGAGGAATACCGGCAGGGCCGCACGCCGAATCCCGACGTCGTCTGCAATCGCGAAATCAAGTTCAAGGCTTTCCTCGAATACGCTCTCGAACTCGGCGCGGACCTGATCGCAACCGGCCACTACGCGCGCCGCCTGGAAAGGGACACCCATGTCTGGTTGTGCAAGGGCGCCGACTCCAACAAGGATCAAAGTTATTTTCTTTGCGAAGTCAGCGAAGCCTGCATCCGCCGCTGCCTGTTTCCCCTCGGCGAGATGACCAAGCCCGAAGTGCGGAAACTGGCGGCGGAACTGAAACTGCCGACACACGACAAGAAGGACAGTACCGGAATCTGTTTTATCGGCGAACGCAAGTTCAGCGACTTCCTGCAGCGCTATCTGCCGGCGCAGCCGGGACCGATCATGACGGCCTCGGGAGACGAGGTCGGACGGCACCAGGGGCTGATGTATTACACTGTCGGCCAGCGCCAGGGACTTGGAATCGGCGGTTTGCGCGATTATCCGGAAGCGCCGTGGTATGTAGCGCGCAAGGATCTTGAGAACAACGTACTTTACGTCGTGCAAGGCGAGGACCACGAGGAATTGCAAAGCAACGGCCTGATCGCGGACGTGCCGGCCTGGATCAACGGCGAAACGCCGCCGCTGCCGCTGCGCTGCAGCGCCAAGACGCGCTACCGGCAGCCGGATTTCGGTTGCGAGATCGTCAGCGTCGGCGAACAGCAGTTACGGGTTGAATTCGACCACCCGCAGAAGGCGGTCACGCCGGGCCAGTATGTGGTGTTCTACCAGGACGAACGCTGCCTTGGAGGCGCGCCGATTGAACGCTGTCTGCATTGAGGTGCGATATGGATCAGGAACACGAACTGCTTTCGCTTTCTCCGCTTGACGGGCGCTATCGCGAGAAATGCGCCGAACTGGCGCCCATATTCAGCGAATTCGGCCTGATGCGTTATCGGGTGCAGGTCGAAATCGAATGGCTGCTGAAGCTGGCAGCCGAGCCCGGCGTCGCCGAGTGTCCACCCCCAAGCGATGATGCCGGGGAGTTTCTCCGAAACCTTGCCGCCGACTTTTCGATCGCCGACGCCACGCGCATCAAGGAACTCGAGGCGACTACGCGGCACGACGTCAAGGCCGTGGAATATTTTCTCAAGGAGAAACTTTCGCAAAAACCTGAGTTGGCCCCGCATCTTGAATTCGTGCATTTCGCGTGTACTTCTGAGGACATAAACAACCTTGCCTATGCCCTGATGCTGCGCGACGGCAGAGATTTGCTGCTTGCATCGATGGATACGCTTATTGACGGGCTGGTAACGATGAGCCAGGACTTCGCCGAACAGCCCATGATTTCGCGCACCCATGGTCAACCCGCCTCACCTACTACAGTGGGCAAGGAACTCGCCAATGTAGTCTGGAGACTTCAACGTCAGCGAGAACAGTTTGCGAGCGCCGAAATTCTAGGCAAGATCAATGGCGCGGTGGGCAATTACAACGCCCATATAGCGGCGTATCGCGAGGTCGATTGGCAAGTTCTGGCCAAAACCTTCGTCGAAGATCTGGGCATAAACTGGAATCCCTACACCACTCAGATCGAGCCTCATGACTACATTGCCGAAGTCTGCGACGCCCTTGCCCGATTCAATACCGTCGTACTTGATCTCGACCGTGATATCTGGTCCTACATATCGATGGGCTATTTCCGGCAGCGCACGGCTGCCGGCGAAGTTGGCTCGTCGACCATGCCGCACAAGGTCAATCCTATCGATTTCGAGAATTCCGAAGGCAATGCCGGCGTGGCAAATGCATTGCTACGGCATCTGGCCGAGAAGCTTCCGGTCTCTCGATTACAGCGAGACCTTAGCGATTCCACGGCCTTGCGCAATCTTGGCAGCGCCCTTGGCTATAGCTTGCTCGCCTTCCGTTCGACCCGGGCGGGGCTCGAAAAGCTCGAACTCGATGCCGAAGTTATCGACGCGGACATCGATAACTGCTGGGAAATCCTCGCCGAAGCGATTCAGACGGTGATGCGCCGCCATGGTGTGCCGGAACCGTATGAAAAACTGAAGGAACTTACCCGGGGTCGCAAGGTGGACGAGGGAGCCATCTGCGCTTTCGTCGAAAAACTCGATATACCCGATCAGTCCAGGCAATCACTACTGCAACTCACCCCGCGAACCTATCTCGGCCAGGCCATTGGCCTGGCCGGTTCAATCCGATCACACCTGGATTGATGTCGTAGCCGCGTCTCGCAAAAAGCGCAAAAAGGACATCCATCCCGTCTCGGAAAGGACACCCATACGAAAGAACTCCAAAATCTGGCGTTCTGACAAATCTTGACTATACCTACCTGCGAGAACTCCCCAAGACTTGCAGGCGAAGGATGACCCGACCCCGTTCGCAAATCGTGTCGCTGGACGACACGCCCTACTACCACTGCGTTTCCCGCTGCGTGCGGCGGGCCTTCCTGTGTGGCGAAGATCAGTATTCCGGCAAGAATTTCGACCATCGAAAGCCCTGGCTGGTAGACCGCCTGACACTACTCGGCGAAGTCTTCGCCATCGACATCGCCGCCTACGCGGTGATGAGCAATCACTACCATGTAGTCCTGCATGTGGATCAGTGCAGAAGTCGTTCCTGGACCCGGGATGAAGTCATCGGCCATTGGCTGTACTTGTACAAGGGCGACCCCTTGGTACATTGTTACCTGCGCGGTGAACTGAAGTCAGAGGCGGAATTCCGGCAACTGGACCGCATCGTCGAGGTCTGGCGCGAACGATTAGCCGATATAAGCTGGTTCATGCGCTGCCTGAACGAGTACATCGCCCGCAGAGCCAACAAGGAAGACGAATGCACAGGGAGATTCTGGGAAGGGCGATTCAAATCCCAGGCGCTTTTGGACGAGGCGGCCTTGTTGTCGTGCATGGCGTATATAGACCTCAATCCTGTGCGGGCCGGAGTCTGTGAGACGTTGGAAGAGTCGGAGTTTACTTCCATCCAGGCGCGAATTCGGCAGTTGTCGGCGGAACAAAGCCCACCAAAACGCCCTGTGCCCAAATTGATGCCGTTCGGAGCCGGGATGAATGACGAACAAGAACCGGCTTCTTTACCGTACGACCTGCGCAATTACATTGAGTTGGTGGATTGGACGGGTCGGATTGCGCGTGCGGACAAGAAGGGATTCATTCCGGAAAATGCTCCGCCCTTGCTTTCTGTCTTGCGGCTAAACCAGGAACAGTGGCGAATGCTAGCGCTGGAAATTCAGCGAGAGGCGATCACGATGTTCAACGGCCTGGACAAATTGGCGGCCAAGGAAAGGAACAGGACGAAGAACGCCGCGTAACCCAGGCCTGGAGGGTCATTCGGGAATAGAGCGTTCGCTGGCGCGGCGGAATTGGTCTCGAAGTTCTTCGAAGGTGGCTACTGACGGGTATTGGGGAAAGGCTTCGACTACGTTGGCAGGAGCCCGGAAGAGGATGCCGGCGTCGGCTTCCTCGAGCATCGTTGTATCGTTATAGGAGTCGCCCGCGGCGATAACCCGGAAATTCAATGCGTGCAGGGCTTTAACGCTTTGGCGCTTGGGATCTTCTTGGCGCAGCCTGTAACCTGTTATGCGACCGTTCCCGATTTCTAGCCGGTGGCAGAAAAGCGCCGGGAAATCGAGTTGACGCATCAAGGGGTGGGAAAATTCATAGAAGGTGTCGGAGAGAATGATTACCTGGAAGCGCGCCCTGAGCCAATCCAGGAAGTCCTTTGCGCCTTCAAGCGGCGCCATGCCCGCGATGACCTGCTGGATTTCGTCTACGCCCAACCCATGCTCTTCGAGCAGCCTCAGCCGCTGGCGCATGAGTACGTCATAGTCGGGAATATCCCGGGTCGTAGCGCGTAGCGCTTCGATGCCGGTGTGCTCGGCGACGCCGATCCAGATTTCCGGCACGAGCACTCCCTCGAGATCAAGACAGGCGATTTCCACGACTTCTTCTCCCCCTGGCGAATGGGCGCAAATCTAGCAGATACCAGCCCCGGCTTTCAAAACCCTGCTGGCAGGGCTTTACGCTGAAGGAAAAATTATCGAGAATCGCCGCTCCATGGGTGTCCCTTCCGGGCCAGCTCGATGGGTGTCCCTTCGCGAGGATTGCTCGATGTCTACCGATGCCGATTTCACGGAATTGAACGCGCGTCTTGCGGATGCCTCGCCGCAGGAAATCCTCGCCTGCGCCTTTGAAACCTGGCCGAAGTGCGCACTGTCCTTCAGCGGTGCGGAAGATGTATTGCTGTTGCATCTTGCGAGCAAGTTGCGGCCGGATGTTCGGGTCTTCACGCTCGATACCGGCCGGCTCCACGCACAGACCTACGAGTTCATCGAACGCGTACGCGAAACCTATGGGCTGCGGATCGACATGCTTTATCCGGACGCCGAACGCCTGCAACGCCTGGTCAGCGAGAAGGGGCTATTCAGCTTTTATCGCGACGGTCACGAGGAATGTTGCGACATTCGCAAGATCGAACCCATGCGGCGCCATCTCGAAGGCTTCGACGCATGGATAAGCGGAATACGTCGGGATCAGTCCCCTACCCGTTGGGAAATCGACGTATTCGAGATCGATGCGCGGTTCTCCAGTATGGGTGTCCCATTGATCAAGATCAATCCGCTGGCGAACCAGACTTCGGGCGATGTGTGGAATCAGATCAGGATGCTCGAGATTCCCTATAATCCCCTGCACGATCAGGGCTTCGCCAGTATCGGCTGTGAACCTTGCACCCGGCCCACGGGGCCCGGCCAGCACGAACGCGAGGGACGCTGGTGGTGGGAAGAAGCCACCCTCAAGGAATGCGGACTACACAAGAAGTAACATGGATTTTCTGATACAGGTTCTGGCGGGAGCCGTGGTCGGTTTCGCCATCGGGGTGACCGGTGTGGGCGGCGGTTCGCTGATGACTCCGTTTCTACTCATCATCGGTTATCCGGCGCCCGTCGCCATCGGCACCGATCTGTTCTATGCGGGGATTACCAAGCTGGGCGGGGCCTTCTCGCATCACCGGCGCCATCATGTCGCCTGGCCGATCGTCGCCTACCTCGCCGCAGGCAGCATTCCGGCCGCCATCGCCGTACACGTGCTGCTGCTCGACGAACAATTCCAGAATTCGGCCCTGTTCGAGGAATTGTTGACCCGAAGCCTGGGCACAATGCTTATCGTCACCTGCCTGATTCTCGTACTGCGAAACCGACTGCCAAAAGTTCCGCGAGCGCATAAACGCGAGTCGTTTTTCCTTACCTGGCTGACCGGCGCGTTTCTCGGCGTCTGCGTGACGCTTTCCTCGGTCGGCGCCGGCGCTTTCGGCGCCGCGGTCCTGCTCATGCTGCATTCGCGGCTGTCGGCGGTGCGGATCGTCGGCACCGATATCGCCCATGCTGTCCCGCTGACCCTGATTGCGGGCCTGGGCTACCTGAGCGGCGGATTCGTGGACCCGATCCTGCTTCTGAGCCTGCTGATCGGCTCGCTGCCGGCCATACAACTTGGCTCTCGCGTCGGTCACCTGCTGCCGGAGAAGATCCTGCGCGTGGTGCTGATCCTTATCCTGGGTGTCCTCGGAATCTATTACAGCGTTTTTGTCTGAGACCTGATCCAGGTCAGGGATTCAGCACGCCGTGGGGCACGTGACCCGTGGCGACGAGGTTGCTTGCCGAATCGCAATATTCGCGATGGTCGTCGAAATAGATGTCGGCCTCGAAGGCCTGCAGGAAGGATTCCTTGGGCAATCCGCCGAGAAAGAGCGATTCGTCGATGCGGATGTTCCAGGCGCGCAAGGTGCGCACTACGCGTTCGTGAGCCGGCGCCGAACGGGCGGTGATCAGGCAGGTGCTGATCGGCGCCTCACCGTCGGGAAAAGCCATCTGGATCTGCTGCAAGGCGGCGAGAAACGGCTTGAAGGGACCGCCTTCGAGGGGCTCCCTGGCGGCCCGGCTCTCATTCCGCGTAAAACTTTCCAGGCCCTGCTCCTGGTAGATCTTTTCAGATTCATCCGAAAACAGCACGGCATCGCCGTCGAAAGCGATTTTCAGATGGTCGTCCGACTTTCGGCTATGCCTCGACGGTACGATCGTCGCGGCCGCGACGCCGAGTTCCAGCGCCTGGCGCACGTCCGCTCCATCGAGAGAGAGGAATAACTGGCTGCCGAAGGCCGGGATGTAGCGGTAGGGACTGTTGCCGCTGCAAAAAGCGGCGCGGGTTATCGACAATTTGTAGTGCTGGATCGAATGGAAGATGCGCAATCCGGTATCGGCGCTGTTTCGCGAGAGCAGGATGACCTCGACCGCGGGATGGTCGAGAACACCGTTGAGTTTCAACAACTTGTTGACGAGATTGAAGGCAACGCCCGGCTTGAGCGGCTCGTTTTCCTCGGCAATCTGGTGCTCCCGGTAAGCCGCCAGCCCCTCTTCCTCGTAGATGCGGTGACTGTCCGCGAGATCGAACAGGGCACGCGATGAAATCGCAACTACCAGCCGATCTCTTTTTTTGCCTGTCTTACTTGACACGAACTGCGACTCTCTCTGAAATTCTGTCCCGGTGACGATGGGTGTCCCATCATTTCCGTGACGATGGGTGTCCCATGGGTGTGGGACACAGGATACCGAATTTATGAGTTTTTTGGCGGCGAGCGACAAATTGCCGACGGGTTTGATTCTCTCCGGCGGCGGCGCCCGCGCGGCTTACCAGGTCGGCGTGCTGCGGGCGCTGGCCAGATTGCTTCCCGAACGGGCACCGAACCCCTTCGATATTATCTGCGGCACCTCGTCAGGCGCCTTGAACGCCGCCGTGCTCGCCACCGAGGCCGAATGCCTGCAAAACGGCGTCAATTCGCTTTCGGAAATCTGGGGCAATATCAGCAGCGACACGGTTTACGAGCCGATGACGGGCAACCTGTTCGTCAGCGTGTCCAACCTGATGTTCTCGATCGTCGCGGGCGGCGGCGCTTCGCGAGTTTCTGCCTTTCTCGACAACGAGCCGCTGCGCAAATTGCTGAAACGCAAGCTCGAACTCGACAAGATTCAGCGCAATATCGACCGCGGCCTGCTCGACGCCCTCGGCATCACCACATCCGCCTATGGCACCGGCGCTTCGGTTTCCTTCTACCAGGCCGTGAAGGGAACCGAGGACTGGACCGGGCCCCATCGCATCGGCCGGCGCTGCAAGCTCGGCATAAAGCACCTGATGGCGTCCTGCGCGATTCCCCTGTTGTTCCCGGCGGTTTCGATCGAAGGTCAATACTATTGCGACGGCGCCGTGCGGCAGGTGTCTCCCGCCAGTCCGGCCTTGCGGCTCGGCGCGCGGCGGCTGTTCGTGATCGGCGTCAGCGGCAACCGCAGCAAGGCCGGCAGCGACGAAAGCCTCACCGAGGAGCCGTCGAGCTACCAGGTGCTCGGCCACATCATGAATGGCGCCTTCGTCGACACACTGGAAAACGACCTCGACGTGCTCAAGCGCATGAACCGGATGGCGAGACGTCGCCGGGGCGGCCCGGAGCGGAAACCAGGAGACCGAAACGACCCGGTCGAATTTCTCGAAATCTCCCCCAGCGAACGCGTCAACCAGCTCGCCGTCGATTACTACGAGGAATTACCCAAGGGCATGGCGCGTTACATCAAGCAGGACAGTTCAAGCACCATGCTCAGCCTGATTCTGTTCGAGCAGGGCTATTGCAATCGACTTGCCGACCTCGGTTTCCACGACGCCATGGCGAAGGAAGACGAGATCCGCGAGTTTCTGGATGTCTAGGTTTCCGGCCGCATGCAGATGCCGGTTCCGGCGAGCCCGCAATAGCCGAAGGGATTCTTCGCCAGGTATTGCTGGTGGTAATCTTCTGCATAATGAAACTGCCCCAGCGCCTTGATTTCCGTGGTAATTGCCGGAAAGCCGCGTTGGCCTAGCAATTCTTCGCATCGTTCCAGGCTGGCCCTCGCGGCCTCGTCCTGCTCGTCAGATACGGTATAGATCGCCGAGCGATATTGCGTGCCTCGATCATTGCCCTGGCGCATGCCCTGGGTCGGATCGTGGTTTTCCCAGAACTCGGCGAGCAGTTGCTCATAGCTTATCTGTGCGGGATCGAACCAGACCAGCACCACTTCGGCATGGCCGGTCATGCCGCCGCAAACGTCTTCGTAGCTGGGGTTTGGAGTAACGCCTCCGGCATAGCCGACCGCGGTGCTGTAAACCCCCGGCAATTGCCAGAACAGGCGTTCAGCGCCCCAGAAGCAGCCGAGGCCGAAGACTGCTCTTTCAAGCCCCTCGGGCATCGGCTCGCAGACGCGGTTGCCGTTGACGAAATGGAATGGGTCGAACTTGTTCATAATTGAATCAAATTGTGCGATAGCGCATGATAGCGCACTCATTGAACTGTCTCATGTGGACTTCCCCGGCATTCCATGAGTTCCGCCCTGCTTGAAAACTATGGCGTACGCGACCTGGCGTTATCTCATGGCGCCGGTTCCTGGGTCTGGTGCGACGCCGGCAGGAAATATCTCGATTTCGCCCAGGGAATCGCCGTCAACAGCCTCGGCCACTGCCATCCACGCCTTGTCGAGGCACTTACGGCCCAGGCCGGCGCGCTTTGGCACACTTCCAATCTGTTCCGCATCCCCGCCTCCGAGCGGCTGGCGGAAAAATTGACTGGGCTATGCTTCGCGGACCGGGCATTTTTCTGTAATTCCGGCGCCGAAGCCGTCGAATGCGGCTTCAAAATGATGCGTCGCTACCATTATGGGGTCGGGGACACCCATCGCAAACGCATCATCGGGCTCAGCGATTCCTTCCATGGCCGCACCCTGGCGACGATCGCCGCGGCAGCCAACAGCGCTCATTGCGAAGGCTTCCTCGCCGGCGACGCAGGCTTCGACCAGGTCGAGTACGGCAATATCGACGCCCTGGCCTCAGCGATCACCGAGGAAACCGCCGGCGTGATTCTCGAGCCCGTGCAGGGCGAAGGCGGCATCCGCCCTGTCGATCCGAATTATCTGAAACAAGTCAGACAGTTATGCGACGAAAACAACATCTTGCTGATGTTCGATGAAGTGCAATGCGGCGTCGGCCGCACGGGCACTTTCTATGCTCACCAGCAACTCGGCGCGGAACCCGACATCCTCGCTTCCGCCAAGGGTCTCGGCGGCGGCTTCCCCGTCGGCGCCTGTCTGGCGCGCGAAGCGGTCGCCGCCCCCATGAGCGCGGGCAGCCATGGCAGCACTTTCGGCGGCAACCCGCTGGCGATGTCAGTCGCGAACACCGTAGTGGATGAAATCAGCAGCCCGGATTTTCTCGAACAGGTGCGCACCAATGGCGACCGGTTCATGCAATCGCTGCGCGATATGCAGGCCGCCAACCCAGGCATCATCGCCGGAGTTTCCGGGCTCGGCCTGATGATCGGCGTCTTCCTGCATGTCAATGCGGGCCGTTTCATCGCGCAATTGCGCGAGGAAGGACTGCTCGTAGTCAAGGGCGGCAACAACAGCATCCGCCTGCTGCCGCCGCTGAACGTCAGTCATGACGAAATCGATCAGGCTATGAAATTGATAGCCGTCGCCTTGAAAAAGATGGAGAGCAAGTAATGAAATTCGCACGTCTTTCTGAACACATGAAGCGCACGGTCCGCCTGCTGGCCGTTTCCGCTTTTCTTGCACTGATTTCCGGCCAGGCGGCGCCCCAGGCGGTGAACGAGGTGAATGAAATGCCGATTGTTCCTTTTCAAGTGGGTGTCCCACAGGCCGCGCTCGATGATTTGCGGAATCGCCTTGCCAATACGCGCTTGCCCGACCAGATTCCCGGCACTTCCTGGGAATACGGCACCGAGCGCGGCTACCTGGAAGAGTTGCTGACGTATTGGATGAACGAATTCGACTGGCGCGCGCAAGAGGCGCGAATCAACGTTTTCGATCAGTTCACGACCGAAATCGACGACGTGAACATGCATTTCATTCACCAGCGCTCGGCCAGTCCGGACGCGGTCCCGCTGATGATCGTGCATGGCTGGCCGGGATCAATCAGCGAGTTTCTCGACATCATTCCGCCGCTGGTGGACCCCGCCGCGCACGGCGGCGACATCGAAGACTCCTTCCATGTCGTCGCGCCATCGCTGCCCGGCTTCGGGTTTTCAGGCATCCCCGAAGCGCGAGGCTACAACCCGGAACGAATCGCGCACATGCTGGCCGCCCTGATGGAACGGCTCGGCTACGAATCCTACGCCATCGCCGGCGGCGACTGGGGCGCGATCATCAACCGGCACCTGGCCAATCACTACCCGGAACGCCTGATCGGCCTGCATTCGAACATGATTATCGCGACACCGCCGGAAGACGAAGAACAACGTAACTTGGCGACTCCCGAAGAACTCGCCCTGACCGGCGCCCGGGCCGCCTACATGCAGAACGAAACCGGCTACCAGGCAATACAGGGCACCAAGCCGCAAACGCTGGGTTACGGCCTTGCCGACTCGCCCGCGGGCGTCGCGGCCTGGATCGTGGAAAAATTCCACGGCTGGACCGACATGCCCCAGGGCCCCGAAGGCGATCTCGACGATCATTTCTCCAAGGACGACCTGCTGACCAACATCTCGATCTACTGGTTCACCGGCACGATCACCTCGTCCACGCGGATCTATTACGAGAACCGCAACACGCCGACGGAAAAACCCATCGAATACATTGACGTACCCACCGGAGCGGCGATCTTTCCGGCGGAAATCTACATGGCGCCGCGGGCCTGGGCCGAAGCCGCCTACGACCTGCGCCACTGGACCGTAATGCCGCGCGGCGGCCATTTCGCCGCGCTCGAGCAACCCGAACTCTATCTCAACGACTTGCGGGAATTCTTCCGAACCTTGCGCTAATGCCGGGAATTCCCGAAGGAGCGAACCATGACGACTGATTCCATCACCGACAACAACAGGACCGGCGGCATTCTCGGCTGGATTGAACGCGGCGGCAATCGCCTGCCCGACCCGGTCGTCATCTTCCTGTATTGCATCCTCGCGGTCATCGCCATCAGCGTGATCGCCGCCGCAATGGGCACCTTCGCCTTGCATCCGACCCAGGTCGACGCGGCCGGCAATGCCGTAGTGATCCAGGCCGAAAGCCTGCTGTCGGCGGACAACATCAGGCGCCTGCTGGTCGAAATGCCGGTGACCTTTACCAGTTTCCATCCGCTCGGCTACGTGCTGATCGTCATGCTCGGCGCAGGCGTCGCCGAACGCTCGGGCCTGCTCGGATCCGCCATGAGCGCGGCCGTGAGCAACGTACCCAAGTTGCTGCTGACCCCTGCGGTGGCCCTCGTCGGCATGCTCGGCAATCTCGCCGCGGATGCCGCCTATGTCGTACTGATCCCGCTTGCGGGAGTGATTTTCGCCGCCGCCGGCAGACATCCCATCGCCGGCATCGCCGCCGCATTCGCCGGCGTTTCCGGCGGCTTTTCCGCCAATCTGCTGCCGGGACAACTCGACGCCTTGCTGTTCGGCATCACCGAAGCCGCCGCCGAGACGATCCTGCCGACCTGGGACGCCAATATCGCCGGCAACGCCTTCTTCATCGTCGCCATGACCCTGGTGTTCCTGCCGGTCATCTGGTACATCACCGACCGCGTCATCGAGCCGCGGCTTGTGCCCCTCGCGCAATCGAGCGACGGTTCCGTGGAAAGCAGCAGCGCGGGCATCATCAAGGATCCGGACACCGGCATCAGCGACACCGAACGCGCGGGCCTGAAGCGCGCCGGCTGGGCGATCCTCGGCGTAGTCGCGCTCTGGGTGTTTCTCTGCATCGGCCCCGGCACGCCGCTGATCGACGAGTCCGCGCCTCCCGAAGCGCGCCTCAACCCCCTCTTCCAGTCCCTTGTCGCCGGCTTTTTCGTCATCTTCCTGGCTGCGGGCTGGGCCTACGGCGCGGCGGCGGGAACCGTCAAGAACCACCGCGACCTGGTCGCCATGATGCAAGGCGCCATGGGCGACATGGCCTACTATCTCGTGCTCTCTTTCGCCGCGGCGCATTTCGTCGCGATGTTCAACTGGTCGAACCTGGGCCTGATCTTCGCGATTCACGGCGCGGCGGTGCTGGAAAGCTCGAACATGCCCGACACGTTGCTGATGGCCTCGATCATCCTCTTCGGCGCCGTGCTCAACCTGTTCATCGGCTCGGCGAGCGCCAAGTGGGCCCTGCTCGCGCCCGTGCTCGTGCCGATGCTGATGCTGGTCGGCATTTCCCCCGAAATGAGCACGGCGGCGTATCGCGTCGGCGATAGCGCCACCAACATCATCACGCCGCTGATGCCCTACTTCCCGCTGGTGCTGGTTTTCGCTCAACGCTGGCAGAAGGAATTCGGCCTCGGCAGCCTGGTGGCGACGATGTTGCCGTATTCGGTATTCCTGCTGCTCGCGGGATTGGTGTTGACAATTCTATGGGTGTCCCTTGGCCTTCCGCTCGGTCCGGCGGCGCCTGTTTCGTTCACCATGCCTTGAGCAAGTGCTATTCTCGGAGGCTCACAAAGAGAAGGTTAAAACATGAAAAATTCACTTATCGCTCTCGGCCTGTGTTCAGGACTGGCTATCCAGGCTTCCGCCATTGCCCAGGAAGTCGAATACCCGGCCGCGTTCAACGAACCCATGCCCCTGCTCGAAGAGGCCATGGGCGATTTCCACTACCCAATTTCCTCTGATAACGAACTCGCCCAGCGCTATTTCGACCAGGGATTCCAGCTCATGTACGGCTTCGCCAAGATGGAAGCCGTGCGTTCCTTCCACGCTTCCTGGCAGGCGGACCCCGAATGCGCGATCTGCTATTGGGGCGAAGCCTGGGCCTGGGGTTCGTATCTCAACGGCGCCATGACCACCGCCGAGGCGCCGCGGGCGCTGGCGGCGGCGCGCAAGGCGCTGGAGAAGATCGACAACGCGAGTCCGAAGGAAGCCGACATGATCCGGGCGATCCAGGCCCGTTACGTCGAGGACTACGACCCGGAAACCCGCCGCGTGCAGGACGAACTCTACCGGGATGAGATGGCCGAACTGGCCGCGAAGTATCCCGACGATCTCGATATCGTCACGCTCTACGGCGACGCCCTGTTCCTGCTCGAAGAGCGGCGCGGCTATCGCTCGCTGGAAAATCCCAACACCGTTCACCTGCACAACGTGCTGCTGTCGGTGCTCGACCGCAAGATAGACCACCCCGGCGCCTGCCACCTGCTCGTGCACGCCTCGGAGTCCACCCCGACGCCGGAACTGGCGGCCCCCTGCGCGCGTTACTTGGGCGACACGATTCCGGGCTCAAGCCACATCAACCACATGCCGAGCCACACCTGGAACGAGATGGGCCTGTGGCACGACGCGGTGCGCGCCAACGCCAAGGCCTGGCTTTCGGACCAGAAAGCGGCCCATGGCCTCGGCATCTCCACCTATGCCACCCATAACCTGACCATGCTCTATTACGCGGGCTCCATGGGCGGCGAAAGCGCGGCGTCGCTGCAGGCGGCGCGCGACCTGGCGCGATTGAACGGCAATACCGCGATGCTGACCCTGGCGCTGGTGCGCTTCGGCCGCTTTGAGGAAATCACGGAAGTCACGGAACCGCCGGCGGGTGAGGTCAACCGCGCCATGTTCGATTTCTCCCACGGCTACGCGGCGCTGAAACTCGGCGACGTAGAGAAGGCCAGGCAGACCACCGAAGAATTGCAGGAACTCGCCGCCACGAGCACGTCCCGTTTCCGCTTCCACGACGGCAAGGACATCATCGGCACGATGGCGCACATTCTCGAGGGCGAGATCTTCTGGACCGAGGACAACCGCGAGGCCGCGCTCGGCGCCTTCCAGGAAGCCGCAAGCTATTACGACAAACTGAACTACGACGAACCCGAACCGCTGCCCTTCTCGCCCCGCCACTGGCTGGGCGCGCTCTACATGGAGATGGAAGCCTTCGATAATGCCCTCGCCGAATACCGGCAAGACCTCAGCGAGCACCCGAACAACATCTGGGCGCTTTGGGGCATCCAGCAGGCCTTGCTGGCCCAGGGCGAAAGCGACCCCGAAATCGACGGAAAACTCCAAGGAGCCTTCGAATACGCCGACATCTGGCTGCCGACGACGAAGTTCTGACCCTCAGGCCGAGTTGCGGGAGGCGTTGATGTTGCCGAACATGCAGCGGACGATGAGTTTTTCGTAGCGGGAGCGGTCGGATTTCCTGCGGCCGCCGCGGTTGATCTGCATGAAGGCGAATTGCTGGATGACGAGCAGGGGCAGCACGATGCGCTGACGCAGTTCGATGCTGAGGCGGCTGGCGGGATTGTCTTCGAGCAATTTCCGCTGGCCGGAGATTTCCAGCACCATTTCGCGGCTGAGCCTGAATTCGTCGTGGATCAGGCGCCAGAATTCACCGAACCTGGGATGTTCGGCCATGTAGGCCGTCAATTCGAAATTGGCCTTGCTCATGCTTTGCATGCTGTTGCCGACCAGGGTGCGGAAAAACCGGTTGCGCCGGTACAGGTCCTCCAGATCCTTCAGGCGGCCGGCTTCCTTCAATTGCTTCAACGCGGTTCCCAGGCCGTAAAATCCAGGCACGTTCTGGCCGAGTTGGCCCCAGGCGCCGACGAAGGGAATCGCGCGCAGGTCCTCGAAATCCTCTTCTCCTCCGCCACCGCGGCGCGGCGGCCGGCTGGCGATGTTCGACTGGCCGTAATAGCTCATCGTGCTCATCTGTTGCAGATACGGCAGGAATTCGGGGTGTGACTTGAACTGCTGGTAGCACTCGAAACTGATCCGCGACAGTTTCTCGAGCAATTCGCGCTGCTGCAGATCGATTTCCCTTTCCACCTGGTCGTAGAGATTGTTTTCGAGCCCCGCGGCCAGCAACTGCCGCAGGTTGTGTTCCGCGGCGTCCTTGGTGCCGTAATGGGAGCTGATGGTCTGGCCTTGCACAGTCAACTGGATCTGGTTGCTTTCGATGGTTCTGCCGAGCGCGGCATAGAACTGGTAGGTGCTGCCGCCGCCCCTTGCGGGCGGGCCGCCTCGGCCGTCGAAGAAGTGCACTTCGACTCCCGCCGCTCGCGAAACCCGGGTGATGTCTTCCTTCGACTTGAAGATCGACCAGTTCGCGGTCACATAGCCGCCGTCCTTGGTGCCGTCGGAAAAGCCGAGCATGACGGTCTGCTTGCAATCGCGCCGCCGCACATGTTCGCGATAACGCGGGTCGCCATAGAGGCCACGCATGATTTCGCCGGCCTGGTTGAGATCGGCGATGGTTTCGAACAGGGGCACGATGTCGACAGCGGGCTCGTCCCAGCCGGCACCGCGCAATAACGCCAGCAAAGTCGCGACGTCGAGCGGCCCGCGGCAGTTGCTGATGATGTAGCGATGGCAGGCGAGTTCGCCGTTGTTTTGCTGGATCTCGCGCATCAGGGACAGCGAATTCATGGTATCGGCGAACGTCTCGTCGGAGCCTTCCGGCCGATGGGTGTCCCTTTCGGAATTGGTTTCCGGCCAGTGGGTGTCCCCTTTGAAATTCAGGAGGAAATCGACTTTTTTGTTGTAATCCAACGAGTCGAAATCGGGCGGAAACTGGTTTGGATTGTGCTCCACGGCTTGGCGGAGGCTCTCCGCGAGCATCCTGGAATCCTGCCGGATGTCGAGACTGGCGAAGTGGAAGCCGAAAGTCCGGACCTTGAGCAGGAAGGAATCGAGCTGATTCAGGTATAGCGACTGGTAATTCTCGATGACTGTCCCACGAATTTCTTCCAGTTCGGCGATGAGTTGTTCCGGGGAGGAATATGCGGCGTCGAGTTCGTTCACGAGTTCGCGATGCAGGCGGTGCTCGATCTCTTCGAGACGCTCGTAAACGCCGGCGAAACTGAGCCTGCGTTTCAGTTTGCGAATATCCTTGTGGTAACAGGAAAGAATCAGGTCGCGTAACTTGGCGGCAACTTCGGCGGTAATCGGAGCAGTTACCAACGGGTTGCCGTCACGATCGCCACCCGGCCAGAAGCCGACGCTCAGCAATCGCGGGTTCGGCGCGTAATCGCCGTTGAGCTGCTCGGCGAGCCGGGCGTGAATGCGCCCGATGGCCGGGTAGAAGATATTGCCGAGATACCAGCCCAGGTTCACCGCCTCGTCGAGCGGCGTCGGCTTCTCCTTGTTGAAGAAAGGCGTGTTGCCGAGTTGCTGCAACAGGTTGCGCGAACGGCTGATGTCCTGCTTGCGGATCGCGTCGGTCAGATCGGTGATGATCGCGAGCACCGTGCCGGGATAGAACTGGGTCGGATGCGCAGTCAGCGTCACCCTGGCGCGGAAACGGTCGAGCAAGGCGAGCAGTTCGTCCTGCAAGTTGTCGGCGCCGGCCCTGGCGGCGAGGCGATGCAGTTCGTTGCCCTGCACCGTATCGTGAATTTTTTCGAAAGCCGCGTCTTCAAGCGCGTCGACGAGCACGATCTGCCGTTCGACGTATTGCACCACCTTGAACAAGAAGGCGGCCTGCTCCTCCTCGTCGAATTCGGGCCGATGGGAGGCGAAGAAATCGCTGACGATCTGCGCCGGATCGGCCCCGGCGGCGAGACCGTCGCGGCAGGCCTCTTCGAGCAGCGGCAGCAACACGCCGGTCTGTTGCACGGCGTCGAGCGGCAAGGTGAGAAACAGCCCGTTGTAGAGTTGGTAATTCAACTCCACCAGGTTGCGGTAATCGCTGCCGATTGACTGGATGGACATAGGGCGCGCATGATAACCCACTGTTTCCAGGGTCTGAAATGTCGATCGTCACAATCCTTGTATTACTCGTCATGGTCGCCAGCGCTTATCTGCCGCTGGCGGCGTATCGCTACTGGACCGGCGCCTGGCGCAGGGCGGCGCTGGCGCCGTTGCTGATCCTGCTGCTGTGGATTGCGCTGATCCTCGCCGGACGCGCCGCCGACCCCGCCTCCCATGCGCTCTGGCAACTCGAGATGTTCGGCTGGGCCATGGGCACGATGGTCTACATGGTCGCGGCGTTCACGATCAAGTCGATACTCGACAAGTCCCGGCGCTGAGCCGGGCGTCAGAAAGCGATCAGGCCAAGCAGGAAGAAAGCCGGCACCGCCAATGCTGCGCAAGTGAGCGCATAAGGCAACTGGGTCCGGACATGGTCGATATGGTCGGTGGCGGAAGCCATCGAGGCCACCACTGTCGTGTCGCTGATCGGCGAAGCGTGATCGCCGAAGATCGAACCGGACAGCACCGCCGCGAGAAAGTAACCCGGATTGATGTCGAGCGAGAGCGCGATCTGCATCGCCAGGGGAATCATGATGGCGAAGGTCCCCCAACTCGAACCGATGGAAAAGGCGATGAAGGCGGACAGAATGAACAGCAGCGGCAAAAGCAGCGAAAGCGGGATCGCCTCCCGCGCCAGTTGCGCCACATAGGTTCCGGTTCCCAGCAGATTCGCCACGTCCCCGAGAGCAAGCGCGAACAACAGAATCACAGCCACGGGTAGCAACCCCCCTGCCCCGCGCAGGAAAGTCCGCATCAACTCGTCGACGTTGCCACGGCGGTCGAAAAGCACGAGCGCCCAGCAACAGGCAAGCGCGAGCAGCACGGCCCAGAGCACCGAGGTCGAACCCGATCCGGCGGTGATATCACCGTCACCCGTGATGTACAGCGAAATCGGCATGCTCAGCACCATGACCGCGATCGGCGCGATCATGTAACGCGCCCGGTCCGCCTCGCCGCCGGCCTCCTGGCTCGAAAGAATCGACGGATCGACCATGGGCGTGGCGTTGGGCCAGAGCAATTCTCCACCCGCGGTGCGCTGCTCGGCCTTGCGCATCGGCCCAAGATCGAGATTGCGCCAGATCGCGATCGCGCAGAAAGCAATCGCGATCAGCGCATAGAAATTGAGCGGAATCGCTGTAATGAACACGTCGATCGGGTTCTCGACAGCCGACGAGGACAACAGCCCGAGCACGATGGCGCCCCAGGCGTTGAGCGGAATGAGGATACACACCGGCGCCGAAGTCGAATCGATGATATAGGCCAGTTTTTCCCTCGAAATCCGGTAATGGTCGAACAGCGGCCGCGAAATCGCCCCGGCGACGAGCAAGGTGATGTTCGACTCGACGAAGACGACGATGCCGGTGAAATAGGCGAGCCATTTCGCCCGCCAGCCATTGTTGACCCAGGCGCTGTTTTCGAGCAGCCGGATGAAGCCGCGCACGCCGCCCATCTGTTCGATCGTGGCGATCAGCCCGCCGATCACCAGCGTGAAAATGAGCACCCGGGTATCGCCCGGGTCGGAAAAGACGTTGATGATGCCGTCGAGCGCCAGCGGCAAGGCGCGCAGGGGATCGAGCGAATGAAACAGGCAGAATCCCGCCCAGATGCCGATCCCCAGGGAAATGACGACCTGCCGCGTGGCGATCGCGAGCAGGATCGCCAGCAAGGGCGGCAGGATCGACAAGGCGTTCGGTTCGTACGCTTCCAATGCCTCCTCCGCCGCGCTCTCCCGTTTTCCGCTCCGGCCTCGCTTACAGCCCCAGATTCGCCATGGTGATCACGAAGGCCCGGATCGCCTCGGCGTCGGAATCGTCGAGTATTCCCTCCCAGGACGCCATGCCCGAGTCGGCCATATCGCCTTCCATCACGACGCCATGCCAGGCCTCGGCATCGCCGAGCATGCCGCTCATGCGCAAGTCGGGATAGGTGTCGAGCCGGATCGAAACCGCGAACGGCCCGTGGCAGACGCTGCAATTGCGGTTGTAGGCGGATTCGCCCTGGGCAATCATCTCGTTGGTAGCGTCGGTCTGGGGAATTTCCACCGGCGCCGCTTCGATCTCCGCGAGATCGGGCATTTCCGGCAGCGAAGCGTCACCGCCGATGCGATATACCAGCAGGCGCGAGTTGTTGGTGGAAAGGTCCGTAGTCGCCACCGCCGCGCCGGGGCCCTCTTCGGGCAAGGCGGGAGAGCCTACAAGCTGGGCGACGTATTGCTCGTCCCCGACCATGAAAGTCGAAGGCGCCGCCATGACGCCCGCCTGGGTCAAGGTCGACCAGAGTTGCTCGCCGGTTGCGTCGTTGAAAGCAGCCAGTTCACCGGAGCGATTGCCCTGGAACACCAGGCCGCCCGCCGTCGCCAGCACGCCGCTGGCGCTCGAGCCGCCCGGATGCATCACGCGCCAGACCTCTTCCTGCGCCACAGGATCCCAGGCCTTGAGCAAGGCGGCGTTGACCGGCGCGTCGGGCAAGCCGAGCATGTAAGTGATGCCGCGGCCGAAATCGATTCCGGTATTCCAGCCTTCCGGATCGACGATGAACTCGGCGTCGCTGACATAACCGAGAAAGTTCTCGGTAACCGGGATGTAAACGAGATTGGTGCGCTGGCTGAATGCCATCGGATACCAGTTGTGCCCGCCCAG
>CAZUSL010000215.1:0-11162 GCA_964622925.1 uncultured Pseudohongiella sp.
CGCCGCCGGCAGCACCCTGGCGCCTTCCGGCAACTTCAGCGCCGCCTTGCCGCTGCGGTTCTTGCTCATCAGGTCCTCGATGCGGCTGACGAACCCGTAGCCCGCGTCGCTCGCGAGCAGCACTTCCTGCTGCGGATCGCCGATCGCCATGCCTTCGAAAGTCGCCCCCGAAGGCGGATTGAGCTTGCCCGAAAGCGGTTCGCCCTGGCCGCGGGCCGAAGGCAGCGTATGCGCCGGCAGCGTATAGGCCCGGCCCGTCGAATCGAGGAAGATCACCGGCTGGTTGCTCTTGCCCCGCGCCGCCAGCCTGTAGCCGTCGCCCGACTTGTATTGCAGGCCCGCCGGATCGATGTCGTGGCCCCTGGCCGCGCGCACCCAGCCGCGTTCCGAGAGTACGATCGTGACCGGCTCGGTGGTCAGCAGTTCGACCTCGCTGAAAGCGCGGGCCTCCTGCCGTTCCGTGATCGGAGTGCGCCGCTCGTCGCCGTATTTTTCCTTGTCTTCGCGGATTTCCTTCTTGATGAAAGCCGTCAAACGGGCCTTCGAATCGAGCAGTTTTTCGAGCTTGTCGCGTTCCTCGCCGAGTTCCTCCTGCTCGGTCCTGATGCGCATCTCCTCAAGTTTGGCCAGTTGCTTCAGGCGCAGTTCGAGAATCGCTTCCGCCTGCTTTTCGCTGAGCCTGAAGCGCGCCATCAGTTCCTGCTTCGGTTCGTCTTCTTCGCGCACGATGGCGATGACTTCGTCGATGTTCAGATAGGCGATGAGCAGGCCATCGAGGATGTGCAGGCGCGACAGAATCCGTTCCAGGCGAAACTTGAGCCGGCGCCGCACGGTGAGTTTGCGGAACTCGAGCCATTCCCGCAGCAGCGTGGCCAGATCCTTGACCTGGGGCCGCAGATTGTTGCCGATGACGTTGAAGTTGACCCGGTGCTGCTTTTCCAGGTCCGTGGTGGCGAACAGGTGCGACATCACCCCTTCCTTGTCCACCCGGTTCGACTTGAGCACGACGACGATGCGCGTCGGGTTCTCGTGGTCCGATTCGTCGCGCAGATCCACCACCATCGGCAGTTTCTTCTTCTGCATCTGGGCGGCGATCTGTTCGAGCACGCGGGCGCCCGAAACCTGGAAAGGCAATGCGGTGATGACTATCTCGCCGCTTTCGAAGCGATAGCAGGCGCGGGTCTTGAGGGCGCCGCGGCCGCTGCGATAGATCGCGTGGATTTCCTGGCGCGAATTGACGAGTTCGGCGCCGGTGGGAAAATCCGGCCCCTGGATGAATTCGCAAAGCCGCTTCACGTCCGCGTCGGGATGATCGAGCAGATGAATGCAGGCGTCCGCGACTTCGCGCAGATTGTGCGGCGGAATATCCGTGGCCATGCCTACGGCGATACCGCTGCCGCCGTTGAGCAGCACGTTCGGCAGCCGCGCCGGCAGGATTTCGGGCTCCTGCAAGGTGCCGTCGAAATTCGGCCTCCAGTCGACCGTGCCCTGGCCGAGTTCGGACAGCAGCAAGTCGGCGTAATTGCGCAGTTTCGATTCGGTATAGCGCATGGCGGCGAAGGACTTGGGGTCGTCCTGGGAGCCCCAGTTGCCCTGCCCGTCGACCAGCGGATAGCGGTAATTGAAAGGCTGGGCGATATGCACCATGGCCTCGTAACAGGCGCCGTCGCCGTGGGGGTGGAACTTGCCGATGACGTCGCCGATGGTGCGCGCGGATTTCTTGTACTTCGACGCCGCTTTCAGGCCGAGTTCGGACATGGCGTAGACGATGCGCCGCTGCACCGGCTTGAGCCCGTCGCCGAGGCTCGGGAGGGCGCGGTCGTTTATGACGTACATCGAATAGTTCAGGTACGCCTGGCGGGTATACGAATGCAGCGGGATGCTTTCGATTTCGTCGGTCGGGATTTCGATGTGGGAATTCATGGCGCGGGTCTGTGCTCCGGATCAGTCCACCAGCTCGGCCTCGTTGCCGCTGAGTTCGAGCCAGTTCTTGCGGTCGGCGGCGCGGTTCTTCGCCAGCAGCATGTCCATCACCGCTTCGGCGGATTCGGCGGGCTGACCGGCGCCGGCCGCGTCGTTGAGAGTCAATTGCACCAGGCGCCGGGTCTCCCGCGCCATGGTCGTTTCGCGCAACTGCAAGGGATTCATCTCGCCGAGGCCCTTGAAGCGTTGCACGTTGGGCCTGACGGTTTTCTTCTCCGTGGCGAGCTTGTCGAGGATGCCGTTCTTCTCGTCCTCGTCCAGCGCGTAATACACCTCCTTGCCGGCGTCGATGCGGAACAGCGGCGGCATGGCGACGTAGACGTGGCCGGCTTCGAGCACCGGCCGGAAGTGTTTCAGAAACAGCGCGCAAAGCAAGGTCGCGATATGCAGGCCGTCGGAGTCGGCGTCGGCGAGGATGCAGATCTTGCCGTAACGCAGGCCGCGGATGTCCTTCGAACCGGGATCGACGCCGAGGGCGATGGCGATGTCGTGCACCGCCTGGGAGGCGAGAATTTCGCCGGAGTCGACTTCCCAGGTGTTCAGGATCTTGCCGCGCAGGGGCATGATGGCCTGGAATTCGCGGTCCCGCGCCTGCTTGGCCGAACCGCCGGCGGAATCGCCTTCCACGAGGAACAACTCGCCCTGCATCACGTCCTCGGTGGAACAGTCGGCGAGCTTGCCGGGCAGGGCCGGACCCGAACCGACTTTCTTGCGCACGACCTTCTTGCTCGCCTTGGAGCGGCGCTGGGCATTGCCGATGACGAGTTCCGCAATGGTTTCGGCTTCGGCGGTATGCTGGTTTAGCCAGAGGCTGAAAGCGTCCTTGATGACGCCGGCGACGAATACCGCGCATTTGCGCGAGGCGAGCCGTTCCTTGGTCTGGCCCGAGAATTGCGGATCGAGCAACTTGGAAGACAGCACGTAGCTCAGGTTCTCGAACACGTCGTCGGGCGTCAGCCGCAGGCCCCGCGGCACGAGGTTGCGGAACTCGCAGAATTCGCGCAGGGCGTCGAGCAGGCCGGTGCGGAGGCCGCTGACGTGGGTGCCGCCAAGGGGCGTGGGAATCAGGTTCACATAGCTTTCGCAGACCTGGACGCCGCCCGCGGGCAGCCATTGCAGCGCCCAGTCCACGGTTTCGTCGTTGCCCTTGACCGAACCGGTGAAGGGCTCGGCGGGGACGGTTTCCCATTCCTCCGTGGCCTGGCCGAGATAGTCCTTGAGGCCGTCCCGGTATTGCCAACTCTCGCTCGCGCTCTTTTCGCCGCCGGCGGTATGGTCGATGAAGTTGACCGTGAGGCCCGGGCAGAGCACGGCCTTGGCGCGCAGGGCGTGTTTCAGCTTGGGAATCGAAATCCGGGTGGTGTCGAAATAGATTCCGTTCGGCACGAAACGGATCCGCGTGCCGGTGTTGCGCATGCCGACTTCGCCGGTGACGGCAAGATCGCGGGTCTTTTCGCCATCGCGGAAGACCATGTTGTAGACCTTGCCGCCGCGTTTGACCTCGACTTCGAGATCGCTGGAAAGCGCGTTGACGACGGATACGCCGACGCCATGCAGGCCGCCGGAAAAGCGATAGCTGCGTTCAGAAAACTTCGCGCCGGCGTGGAGCCGGGTAAGAATCAGTTCGACCCCGGTGATTCCCTCCTCGGGATGTATGTCGACGGGCATCCCGCGGCCGTCGTCACTGACTTCGATCGAACCGTCGCCATGGAGGCTGACGTTGATTTCCACGGCATGGCCGGCGAGTGCTTCGTCGACGCTGTTGTCGACGACTTCCTGCACGAGGTGGTTAGGCCGCGAGATGTCGGTATACATGCCCGGACGCTTCCTGACCGGGTCCAGTCCGGCCAGTACTTCGATGGCGTCGGCGTTGTAACTACTACCCATTTTCTCCTGTTCCACAACGGAAAATTTTCACGCGATGAACTATAAATTTATCGCGCGGACTCTGCTTTTCTTGAAGTCGTGCGGCTCAGACTTGCAGTGCAATTTCCCTATCGAGTCTGACACGCCCATATTGTAGGCAATGGGTGAGCCATTCGCCCAGAAAGCAGTTGATCTGCGCTTTCTCGTTGACCTGGTACATGTGCTTGTTGGGCTGCTTGTAACGCCCCTTGAAGCCGCGATGGCCCTGGTAGGAAAGCACTTCGGCGGAATTGACGTCGTGGTAGACGCGCACGTGCATGGTGGGGTTGGCGATGCGGTCGGGATCGTCGGGCTGTTGCACGATTTCGAGGCCGGTGGTGAAACGGTAGGCCTCGGTGACGCGAATCCGCAAGCTGATGTCGTCGCCGTCCCGGCCGGGAAGCAGGAAGGTGACGCTATGGCCCTGCAACTCGGCGGCGGCCTGCTCTTCGTTGAATTCGGATAGTGGGCGGCGCGAGAGGTCGCGCCAGGCGCGCAGCCTGGGCAGCAGGCGCAGCAGCCGGATGTAGTTGGCATCGCGTTCGGCGATGTCTTCTATCAGGCTGACCTTGTGTTTCCGCTTTGCCACGAAGTTAGCTCACGTAACCCTCGCGAATCATTTTAACCACTAAAGTCATTGTGCGCACAAGGGCTGCTTGGTTGTGGCCTCGATCCGTCGCTGTGCGTGCCCGGAGGAATGGCTTATGGGCCGGTGTAGTATTCGGGGGCGTTGCGTTTTACTACGGGGGATGTTGCTGCCCAGGCGTGGCAGGTGTCGAGGATTCCGGGGCGTGTGCGTTCCCGGGTGTGGTCCTGGTCAGTCTTGTGCCGGCGATGGTTCTTGAACGCCCACAAGGTTTGCATCGCCACTGTCGCCATCGGGAACAGCAATTCGGTCAGATGCGTGCAGCCGTTGACGCCGCCGACCTTCTGGCGGATGTTTCGGCGCCAGCCGGGACCCATCTTGATTCCCGCCAGGGATTTGTAGGCGCCGACGATTTCGGGACAGTTCTCGAACGGGCTGTTGTCGGTCACCGCGATCACGTCCTGGATCACGAACTCGTCGTCGATGGTGACCCGCAGCAACATCTCGTGCAGCGCCTCGCCGGCCTCGATCGTGCCGCGGAAATGGTTCTGGAAGCTGTATGACTTGACGTCGGTCATGTGGGCTTCGATATCCCACAGACCGTCTTCGCGGCGGAATCCCTGATAGGTAATGCTGCGGGTGTGAGCAGGCTCCCTCGCCTGCGGTTCGGGCAATGGCATCTGATGGTACCTGGTTGATGTCGAATGGGAAGGCGGGCGGAATTGTAACCCAATCCACTTATAATGTGCGCCCGCGGCAGCCGCACGGCGCTGCCGCAACCAGGCCGAACCGGAGCCCCGCTTCATGAACGTGCTTTTTTGATCATGCCCACCAGCCTGCATCCCAAGTTCGGCCACGAACACGTCAAGGTCCTCTCGCGCAAGCCGCTGCACGCAGGCTATATTCGCGTCGATGAACTGATCCTGCGGCATCGGCTTTTCGCCGGCGGCGACAGCGAACCCTTTCGCCGCGAACTCATCGTCCGCCCCCGCGGCGTGGGCGTGCTGCTTTACGACCCCGAGCACCGCGAAGCCGTGCTCGTGCGCCAGTTCCGCGTCGGCATGATCGACGAGCCCCGCAGCCCCTGGATGCTCGAACTGGTTGCCGGCATGGTCGACGAAAACGAAGACCCCATTGAGGTAGCCCGGCGCGAAAGCCGAGAGGAATCCGGCATCGAGCCTGTACAAGTCGTACGAATCTGCGACTACTACAATAGTCCCGGCGTAGGCAACGAGCGCATCAGCCTCTTCTGCGGCCGAGTCGATTCAAGCACCGCCGGAGGCATCCACGGCCTCGACGAAGAACACGAAGACATCGAAGTAGTCGTAGTCCCCTACGACGATCTCGTTACGGCAGTCGAAGAAGGCCACATCAACAACGCCATGACCATAATCGCCGTCCAATGGCTCCAACTCCACCACGACGAACTCATCAAACAATGGGCTCGCACAGCGTGAGTCGCCGTCGGGTGGCGACGGATCGAAGCCACCTACCGGTAGAACAGCGGAATCGAGACGGTAATCGTCACGCCTTCGACGTCTTCGCGGTTGTCGGCGCGGATCTGGCCGTTGTGGAAGTCGGTGATCAGGCGGGCGATATGCAGGCCCATGCCGAGATGCGGCTGCCGCTGCTTCTGGTGCGGCCGCACCGAGACCATGGATTCGAAGACCCGGTCCTTCATTTCCTGCGGCAGATAAGGCCCGGCGTTGCTGATGCGGATCACGGCCTGGTCGCGCACGATGCGGCAGTTGACGACGATCGGCTGACCCGGATGCGAAAACTCGACCGCGTTCGCGATCAGCTTGTCGAGTAGCTGGGCGATATATTCCGGCACCCCCTTGACGAAGATCGGATAGCCGCCGATGTCGAGCGAGAATTGCGAGAGCGGGTACGCCAGCCGGTAGCCTTCCACGCAGCCTTTCACGACCTCGGCGACGTCGATGGTTTCCTTTTCCGAAGTCTGCAACATCTGTTCGAGGCGGGTCGCCTCGCTCATGTTCGTCAGGATCAGGTTGAGCCGGCTGATGCCTTCCTCGGCGCGCTTGATGTAGACCTGCGACTCCTCGGGATTGTCGGTGCTGCCGAGATTCTCGATCGAGGAGCGCACCACGGTCACCGGCGTGCGCAATTCGTGGGACAGGCGCGAGGACATGTTCTCCAGATAGCTGGTGTACTGGCTCAGGCGTTCGACGATATTGGAAAAACTGCGCGAGAGGTCGCCGATTTCGTCGGAATCGGGCGAAGGCACGATGGTGTTGCGCACCCGTCCGCTGTCGTCGATGATGCCCTCGGCCTGGTTGCGCAGGCCGCGCACGCGATTCGAAATTCGCGAAGCGAAGAAGAACAGGCCCAGGGTAACCGCCAGCATCACCGCTATGATGGTGTTGAATAGGCCTTCGAGCGCCTGGTTGCGGAAACTCCGCAGCCCGTTCATGTTCTGGTCGACGATCACCGCGCCGATCACCTCGTTGCCGGCGAAGATCGGATGGCTCGCTTCGAGGATCACGGTCTGGGTGTCCTGCAATTCCCGGAAGCGGGTGAACGGCTCTCCGTTCAGGGCCGCGGCGATGTGGTCGCCTTCGCGGGCGACCTCGGAATAGAGATCGTCGATGAAATTCGTGCTCGGCTGGGTCAGGATCAGGTTGTACAACGGCGACAGCACGTTGTTCTGGAAGAAGGCCCAGGAACCGCTGTCCGGCGGATTGTTGATATTGGAAAGCAGCAGGCCCGTAGCGCTCTGGATGTCGCCCACGGTCAGCAGCACCCGGCCGGAACGGTCGACGACCTGGATGTGGGAATTGCTGCGGCCCATGCCGGCGACGATGCGGTCGATTTCGGGAGTGGGCCGCTGCAGCGAACCGAGCCGGTGGCCGGCCAGGGATTTGTGCGTGGCGACGACCGTCGCGATATCGCGGTCGATCGGGTCGTCCACGTCGAAGATCGCGAACCCGATTCGCTCGCCGAGCATGTCCATCGGAATCTGCAACTCGACTTCGTAACCGCCGTCGACCTCGTACCATTGCCCGCTGATGCGTTCCTCGTAAACCGGATCGCTGTAGTCCTCGTTGACACGGAAGGGGTAGAGGAATTCCGGTTCGTGCGGTGCGCTGACGATGCGTTGCACCTCGCGCCCGTCCTCGGTCAACATGGAAATCTGCAGGAAATCGCTGCTGGTCACGCTCAGCGATTCCCGCGAGCGATAGACGATGTTGTCGTCGCGCACCTTGAAATAGGCGTAAAGCGAACCGTTATGCTCGCCTACCATACTGCGGAAGGAGAGCGAGTCGTCATTGGCGTAGATGCGCGCGGGATTGAGCGGGGTGCGCAGATAATCGGCCTTGTTGTAATCGAGTTCGTATTGCTGGTAGGCGCCCCAGTCGACGAGCGAGCCGTCGTTCAGCGACAGCGGCGAGTAAACCGGATAAATATAGAGATCGCCGGTTCTCGTCGCCCGGCCGAAGGTGCCCTCGTCGAACAGTTCCGGCCGGTCGTTGAGCGCGGTGGCAAGCGCCCGTGCTTCGCCGAGCACGGTCAGTTCCTGGCCGCTGCGCAGGTACTCGTCCATGGCGAGAATGTACTGGTAGACCAGCAGCGGGATGAGCAGCAGCAGGCTGGAAAGAAAAATCAGCTTGGAGCGGATGCTGGCCAGAGTGTTGAGCAGCTTCATATATTTACCAGGCAGGAAGCCCGCGCGGAAAGCCTAGGCGGTATTCCAGCGATAACCAATGCCGTAAACGGTCTCGATGCAATTGAAGTCCTGGTCGATCTGCATGAACTTCTTGCGGATTCGCTTGATATGCGAAGTGATCGTGCTGCCGTCCACGAAGATTTTCGACTCCTGCATCAGCGACTGGCGGCTTTTCACATGGCCGGGAAATTTCGCCAGCGCGTGCACCATCCAGAATTCGGTCACGGTCAGCGGCACCGGCTCGCTCGACCATTGCACCGCAAGCCGCCCGATGTCGAGCGTCAACTGGTCGCGTTGCAGCAGGTTTTCCGGCGACGCGGGCTTGTCGAGAATGTCCTGGCGCCGGAACAGCGCCGCGATGCGGGCGGTGAGATGGGGCAGGCTGATGTCCTTCGTCAGATAGTCGTCCGCGCCCATGCGCAGCCCGCTGACGGTATCGAAATCGTTGTCGCGGGCGGTCAGGAAGATGATGGGCAAGGTGTTCGACATGGACCGCAATTCCTGGCACAAGGTGAAGCCGCCGTCGATCTCCTCGTCGAGTCCGATGTCGATGATCGCCAGGTTGGGCAGGCGCGTGCCGAAGGCGCCCATGGCCTCCTGGCGGTTGGCGTAGGTCTGCACGTCGTAACCCTGCCGACGCAGCACATCCGCGTAGTTCTCGCGGATCGCCGCCTCGTCTTCGACAATCGCTATTCGTCTGCTCATCTTTCGGCCTGCCAAGTATGCTCTGAAAAATTCCATGAATGGAATTTTTCATGGTCGCTCATCACCGGCCCGATCAAATATAACCCAATCGGTGGGAGCGCTGAAAAACGGAACAAAGCGCCCTTGGTGATTGCCATTATTCTGCCATATTTAATCAGCACAAGGGCCGAATCCAAGCCTTGAGCGGCAAGAAAGCTGCTGTTAAATGGAAACCGTTCGCCAGGTCGGTACTGGCGATTGTTCCGGGCTTTTCCCTGTTAAAGCCCGTCGGGGAGCGGGAGATGAAAGACATTCGACTTGTTATCGGAGACAAGAATCATTCTTCGTGGTCATTGTGCCCCTGGTTGCTGCTCAAGATGTACGACATCGAATTCGATGAGATCCAGATTGCGCTGTACCAGGACAATACGGCGGAAAAACTCGGGCCGTACTCCCCCTCCCTGAAAGTGCCGGTGCTCCTGCATCGGGAAATTACCGTATGGGATTCGCTCGCAATCTGTGAATACATCAACGAGGAGTTCCTGCAAGGCATCGCCTGGCCTGCCAGCCCGCGCCGCAGGGCGAGCGCGCGTTCGGTCAGCGCCGAGATTCATTCCGAATTTCCGACGCTGAAGAAAACCTGGCCGATGAACTGCAAGGCTTCCGTCAAGTTGAACGTTTCCGAACAGCTTTATAACGAAGTGGCCCGCATCGATGCGATCTGGAGTTGTTGCCGGCACAAGTTCGGAGAGAACGGCAACTATCTCTTCGGCCGTTTCTCCATCGCCGATTGCCTGTTCGCGCCGACCGCGGTGATCTTCAACAGCTACCAGCCCGAATTGAGCCAGACCGCCCAGAGCTATCTGAATACGCTGCTCGACAATCCTTTCGTGCAGAAGTGGATGGCCCAGGGCCGTGAAGAGGACTCAAGGCTGCCGGAAGTCGAGCAACTGCCGGTGACCTTGGCGCACGCAAGCTAGTCGGGTTTTTCCCGCGCGGGCAGCACGTCCCGCAATTTCGCCGCCATATCGAGCACGGCCTCCTCGGTCATATCCCAGCCCATGCAGGCGTCGGTGACCGATATGCCGTACTTCAGTTGCGTCAGATCGGCGGGGATGTCCTGCCGGCCGGGATAGATGTTGCTTTCCAGCATGGCGCCGATGATCGACAGGTTGCCTTCGAGGATCTGGTGGGTGATGTCCTTGAGCACGAGCGGCTGCATATCCGGGTTCTTGCCCGAATTGGCGTGACTGCAATCGATCATGATGTTACGGCTGACGCCGCCTTTCTCCAGTGCGATTTCGCATTGGGCCACGTGCACGGTGTCGTAATTCGGACCACTCGACCCGCCGCGCAACACGATGTGGGCGTTGGGATTGCCGCGGGTGGTGACGACGCTGACCTGGCCCTTGCCGTTGATGCCGAGGAAGCGGTGGGGCTTGAGTACGGATTGCATGGCGTTGACCGCCACCATCCAGCCGCCGTCGGTGCCGTTCTTGAAGCCGATGGCCGAAGACAGTCCCGAGGACATTTCCCGGTGGGTCTGGGACTCGGTGGTGCGGGCGCCTACGGCGGACCAGCAGATCAGGTCCTGCAGGTATTGCGGCGAGATCGGGTCGAGCGCTTCGGTTGAAGTCGGCAGGCCGATGTCGACGATGTCCTGCAACAGCCGGCGGCCTTTGCGCAGTCCTTCCTCGACCTTGAAGGAATCGTCGAGGTAAGGATCGTTGATCATGCCTTTCCAGCCGATCGCGGTGCGCGGTTTCTCGAAATAGACTCGCATAACCAGATACAATGCGTCGCTGACGCGGTCGGCGAGTTTCTTCAGCCGGCGCGCGTAGTCGAGCGCCTGTTCGGAATCGTGGACGGAACAGGGGCCGATGACGAGGAACAGTCTGGGATCCTCGCGTCTGAGGATGGAAAAAACGGTTTCGCGGGCCTTGTTCACGGCCTCGGACTGGGCCTCGGTCAGGGGCAGTTCGGCCTTCAACTGGACCGGGGTGATCAGTCTCTCGTTGGACTCGATATTGAGGTCTTCGGTGCGCATGTACATTGCGGGCTACCGTTTTTTTCGGGTCATTTCGAAAAAGGGCGCAAATAATAGCAGATAGGATGCCGGCCCTGAACAGTTGATTGGTTAATGAAAATGCGGATCGATGCAGAGTTTGATGGTGGGAATATCGAGGTAGTGGATGCCGGGGATTGCCGGGATATCCGGTTGCGGATTCGTAAGGATAATCTGTCGGAGTTTTATCAGTGGTTCTTTTTTCGTGTTTCGGGGGTGCGGGGAGAGGATTGCGGGATCGGGATTCTGGA
>CAZUSL010000216.1:0-4748 GCA_964622925.1 uncultured Pseudohongiella sp.
ACGCAAGCAGATACAAGGGTATTCCCGCCAGCACTGCCATGAAAATTCCGATAGGCAGAGGACGATTTAACATGGAAATCTCATTGTTTACATCTTTAATGCAAAAAATACACCAGCAAGCTGGATTTGAAAACCGATCTAAATCAGATGCAGGCGAGGATACCGTTTAAGCCGCTATTCAGCTTGCATGCTTCAGACTGGCGCCATGGCGGCCGGCTTGCGGCTTTCGAGCGATTTCGGGGACATGCTATTATGCTTTGCAATACCCGTTCCCGCGGGACAGTGAATTTTCCAGGTCCACGCTTGCCGTGGAGGGCCGGTTGAAGTGAATCTGCGTAAGCTGTTACTGCTTGGCCTGATGTTGTCGATGCTGGCGCCCTTCTCCCGGGCGCAGCCGCCCTCGCAGCAGGATGAGAACGATTCCAACCGGAACAGCCTTTCTCCCCGTATTCGCAACGGAGTGGTTCCCGTGCCGCTGCAAATTAATGAACTGCAGGCGGTAAATCTCGTGCGGCAGCGCTTCGAAGGCAATGTGCTGCGCATCAATCTCATTGGCGAAGCCGCCACTCGCCGTTACCAGATCCGCATGGAAAACGAAGGCAAGATATTTACCGTTTTCGTCAACGCGAACACCGGCGCGGTCAGCAACGGCAACTGAGACCGGGCAATGCGCCTGCTCGTGATCGAAGACGAATCCTTGCTCAATCAGCAACTGCAAAACAGCTTGCAGGAAGCCGGCTATGTCGTCGACGTCGCGGAAGACGGACGGGAAGGGCTGTATTACGCGACCGAATATGACTATGACGCCGCGATCATCGATCTCGGCCTGCCGGCAATCGACGGTATCTCGCTGATTCAGCAATTGCGCGACCGGGGCAGACAATTTCCGATCCTGATCCTTACCGCGCGCAGCGACTGGCAGGACAAGGTGACGGGGCTCGACGCCGGGGCCGACGACTATGTGCTGAAGCCTTTTCGCATGGAAGAGATTCTTGCGCGGCTCAATGCCCTGTTGCGGCGGGCGGCGGGCTTCAGCAAGCCGCGACTGGAATTCGGGCCGATCATGCTCGACACCGCCGGCAAACAGGTAAGCAAGAACGGCGAACGGGTCGAGTTGACGGCTTATGAATACAAGATGCTCGAATACCTCATGCTGCACCCCGGCCAGGTGATTTCCAAATCGGAACTTACCGAGCACCTTTACGCCGAAGACCATGACCGCGACAGCAATGTGCTCGAAGTCTTCATACGCAGGCTGCGGCAGAAACTCGATCCGGACCAGAGCCTGAATCCCATCGAAACCCTCAGAGGCCAGGGTTACTGCTTCGTACTCGGTGAAACGGGAAATGACGCCGCGGCGAAGCAAGGGTAACTACTCCCTGCAAAGCCGGCTGTTGCTGGCTTTCAGCATCCTGCTGTTCGTCTTTCTCGGGCTGACCGGCATCGTGCTCGACCGGGCGTTTCGCGACAGCGTCGAGGCCGGCGCCGCCGAACGCCTGCGGGGACAGGTTTATCTGATCCTCGGCGAAGTGGAATTGGCCGACGGCGAGTTCTACTTTCTCGAGGACCTGCCGGAGCCGCGATTCAGCCAGCTCGATTCGGGTCTGTACGGTTTCATCAGCCAGCGCGCACTGGGCGAACTCTGGCGCAGCGACTCGGCGCGGGCTCTGAGCCTGACGGATCCGGACATCCTGATTCAACCCCTCAATGAAGGCGAATCGCGCTTCTTCACGACATTTTCCGGCCAGGGCGAAGAATTGTTCGTTTTCCAGTACGGCATCCTGTGGGAAAACGGCATTACCGAATATTGCTTTACGGTGATGGAGAACTCGACGCCGTACTATCTGGAAATCCGCAACTTTCGCAACGATCTGTGGGCCTGGCTCGGCGGCGTCGCCGCCTTGCTGCTGCTGATCCAGTACCTGCTGCTGCGCTGGGGACTGTTGCCGCTGAACCGCATGGCGCTCGATCTCAAGCAGATCGAGGAGGGGGGCAAGGATCGGCTCGACCCGCAATATCCCAGGGAATTGCAAGGCGTTACAGCCAATCTGAACATGCTGATCGACAGCGAGCGCAAGCAACAGCAACGTTATCGCACTACCCTCGGCGACCTGGCTCATAGCCTGAAAACGCCGCTTGCCGTGATCTCGGGGGCGATGCGCAATCTGTCGGAGGCGAATGCCGGCGCCGGCGTCGTCGCCGGAACCCTGCGCACCGTGGACGAACAGGTCGGCCGCATGAACCAGATCGTGACCTGGCAATTGCAGCGGGCGGTGCGAACCGCGGACAGCACTTCGCTTGGCAAGGCCGTGGGCGTAGCGGACGTGCTCGACAAGGTCCTGAGCGCCTTGAACAAGGTTTACGTCGACAAGGCAGTCCAGGTGGCCAGGAACTGTCCGGCCGATGCGGCCTTCCATGGCGATGAGCGGGATCTGATGGAAATTCTCGGCAATGTACTCGACAACGCTTTCAAATACGGCAACGGCAAGGTGGCGATAGAGGTTTCCGAGCCCACCGCGGGAAATCTCCGGGTGGTCGTGGAGGACGACGGACCGGGGGTGCCGCAGGGCCAGCAGGCATTCGTGCTCGAGCGAGGCGTGCGGGCGGACAGCCTGTCGGCCGGCGAAGGTATCGGCCTCGCGGTGGTCAAGGATATCGTTTCGAGCTATCGGGGAAGCATCGATATCGGCGAAAGCGCCGGCGGCGGGGCGCGCGTGCTGCTCGACCTGTTCGCATCCAGGGTCGACGCCGTGGAATGATTAAAGGCCGAATCAGACCAGAAAGCCGCCCGCGACCGCCACCAGGGTCAATACGAACAGAATCCGGCGCAAGGTCAGGTGCGAGACATTGACCGCGATCCTGACCGCGAGCCAGGCGCCGGCCACGGCGCCGGCGGCAAGCACCAGGCCCGGCAGCCAGTGGACCTTGCCGAACACGATGAAAACGGCCAGGGCGACCGTGGTAAACGCCAATGCACAACTCATCTTGAGAGCGTTCGCGCGCAGCAGGTCATAGCGCAGGCCCGCGGTAAGCACCGCCAGCAGAATGAAACCGACGCCGGCCTGCACGAAACCGCCATAGACCCCCGCGCCGAACAATCCCCACCAGGCAAATCTGCTTTCGGACGGTGAGCGGGTCGCGGTTCCCGGCGGTGGCGCGATCACTTCCGGTTTGAACAGCATCACGACCGCCATGACCAGGATGCAGATCAGCAGTACCGGCTTCAGATAGAGATTCGGCAGGACCACCGCCAGCAAGGCGCCGGCAAGGCCGCCCGAGAGGGTGGGAATGAATACCGGAACGACGGCGGCCCGGTGCAGGGCCTCATGTTGATCGAAAGCCCTCACTCCGGCGAGGCATTGCAGCCAGATTCCCACCCGGTTGGTGCCATTCGCCACATCGGCCGGAAGCCCCAGCATCATCAATACGGGCAAGGTCAGGTTGGAGCCTCCTCCGGCGACGGTATTGATGCCGCCGGCAAGGAACCCAGCCATGCAAAGCAGCAAAATTGCGCCGAAATTAAGCTCGATTTCCAAAACCTTCCTACACTTCTTTCGGGAGATTAGTGGCTTCGATCCGTCGCCGCCGGCTGGCGCGGGGTTTGGCGGACGCTGTGAATACGTCCCTGTACGCTTCGGCCCCGACATCCATGTCGGGGACGCCCGCCAAACCCCGCGCCAGCCGACAGCGACTCACGCAGTGCGCAACCGACTGAATGTCATTCTGCGCGGAGCCGCAGAATCTCCCGCAGACCGAAGTTTTGGAGCATACGCATGAAGAACAATGCGAACAAGCGTCCGTTCACGGCTAGTGCCGGCGCCACCTTGATCGAAGTGCTCGTGGCGCTTTCGATTCTGTCGCTCGGGCTGGCCGGCTTGTCCGCGACGCAATTGCGAATGCTTGAGTACTTGCATTCGGTGGCGAATCAGTCGCGCGCCGTTTCAAGCGCTGCGGACATGGCTGAGCGACTTCGGGCGTTGCTTGGCGAGGGGCGTTCTCCTGATGCCGCCATTACACGGTGGCGGACGGAAATCGGCGCATCGCTGCCGGCTGGCGCGGCCGTTGTCTGCATTGACGGTACGCCGCGCGACGGCGTCGCGGACGCACCGGCCTGCGATGGCGCGGGCTCGGATTGGGCGATCAAAATTTGGTGGGACGATGACAGTGACGGCGAACCGGAAACCATGCAAGTCAATACTCTGCGGCCTTGAAAGCCGCCTTTTTGCGCCATGTGGACACAATTCGGCCGGCGGATGGAGTCTGCTGGAGTTGCTGGTGGCGACGGCATTGAGCATGTCTCTGGCGACGATGGCGGCGCGGGCGTTTCTGAGCGGCGACGCCTTGCACGCGGAAGTGACGGCGGAACTGCGTTTGCAGTCGGACGCGCGCTTCGCCATGCATGTCTTGAGCGTGAACGCGGGATTGGCCGGATTTCCCGGTTGCTTCGGCGAATCGGCCGAATATGCCCCCTTGAACTCCGCCTGGGTCGGCCCGAATACATTCCTGGCCGTGGAAGGCTGGGACACGCTACGGCCGCATCCCGAACCGGGACCCGTGACGGGCAGCGATTCGGTTGCGTTCCGGTGGTCGGTCGGCGGCTGCAGCGGCGCCGGCATCGGTCCCTATGCGCGGGAATTGCGGCCGCCGCCAGCGGATGCGGGTGTGGCGCCGGGAAGAGGATTGCGGGGCGCATTGTTTTTCATCGGCAGACGCGGCGGTGAGCAAGGCAATCCGCCGGCGCTGTTTGT
>CAZUSL010000217.1:0-13247 GCA_964622925.1 uncultured Pseudohongiella sp.
CGATGTGGTTCGCGACGTCTTCCAGCGACATGCCGTCGTTAATGGCGCCGACCCACTCGTTGAGCAGATCGGTACCCGGGGCACTGCCCAGCATAACCACCGACAGCCCGATCAGGCTGGTTCTGGTTTGCTCAGTTACTGGTAATACGATTACTCATTGGTATAGCTAATGAATTACCAATGATCCCGGCTCGATTCGCAGTATGGCCCGCCAAATACCGCTAATTGGCCGGTTACCTGTGTGACGACAGCGAGTTGATGAGTCCAGCCGCCGACGGCAGTTCGAAGTGCGGTTTCTGACGAAATCGGCGTGGGGCGGGCTCCCGAACTATTTTCGCCAAAAAATGGAAATGTCCCGCAATGTATGAGTACATTCTGCGATACCCACCAATATAGGGAGATATTTATGGCCAATTCACACGCGGAGGACGCAACCAGCATCGCGGCAGCCATCAGGCCGCTCGCCACAAGGGAGGAACTGGGCGAGTCCGAGCAGCGGCTCAACGCCGCGAGCGAGACGTTGCGGCGCGAAATGCTCGAGGAGATACGGGACAGCAATGAACGAATGCGTAAGAAATTGAAAGCCGACCTGGAAAGAGCTGTTAATGCAAACCGTGTCTTCCATCCCCTGTTCGTCGCTTTCTTTCAAGGCTTGTTCGCGACAGTGCTCATGGCAACTGCCCTTGTAGTGATAGTTTTGGGGCTATCCGAATTACTAATGATTTTCTTTTCGTCCAAATCCGGGTAAATCGCGAACTCCTGAACTACAAGTATTGGGCAAGAACGGTTCAGGCCCCGCCCTGGAGGGTTTTGGCGGCCGTTTCGTTTCCTGATCCTCAATTTCGTGATATAGAAGGAGTCAAGATGAAACCCGAGGAAATCATTCCGGCGACTCGCAAGCTGGAACTGACAGGCATGACCCGAGCCCAAGCCGAAACCGTAGTATGCGTCGTCCGAGAGGCTGTCGCCCCGCTCGCCACCAAGGCCGACGTCGAGACCTTGGGCAAGTCGATCCGATCCGAAATGGCCGATTTCAAACAGTCGATGCAGGAGGACATGACGAGTTTCAAGGAGTCCATACGTGAGGACATGACAAAGTTCACAGAGTCGATGCAGGAGGACATGACGAGTTTCAAACAGTCGATGCAGGAGGAAATGGCCAAGTTCACAGGGTCTATGCGTGAGGACATGACGAACTTCAAGGAGTCGATGCAGGAGGACATGGGGAATTTCAAGGATTCGTCGAAATTGTCCATTGCATCGCAACTGGCGGGCATGGAGAGCAGGCTATTCTGGAAACTTACCGCCGTGATGATTGCTATCGGAACGTTCATCGCGTCATTTACCTAAGCGGTCAGCGGACCACAACTCAAGAAATTAAGAGAACGTGGCCAAATCAACGAAGAATCCGCCGGAGGGATCTCCGCGCCGGGCGAGCTATCAGGACGTTCTGGATACGCCGGAGAACCTGGTCGCCGAAGTCGTGGACGGCGTACTCCACACGCATCCGCGGCCCGCGCCCCTGCACGCATACGCATATGCGACGCTCGGCGCCAAGTTGGGAAACCTATTCGGCCGAGGCGGAGATAACGGCGCCGTTGGCGGCTGGTTGATACTTCTGGAGCCCGAATTGCATCTGGGAGACGACATCCTGGTTCCCGATATTGCCGGCTGGCGGCAGGAACGCATGCCCAGGCCGCCGGATACCGCTTGTTTTACGGTGGCGCCCGATTGGGTTTGCGAGATTCTTTCGCCTTCGACCCGCGCCCTCGACAAGGGCGCGAAACGCGACAGCTACGCCCGCGAAGGCATTGCTCACTTATGGTTCGTCGACCCCGAAGCGCAAATGCTCGAAGTCTTCGAACTGCGCGAAGGCCATTGGACCTTGCTCGAAACCGCAATCGGCGAAGCCGAAGTTGCACCACCGCCTTTCAGCGCGGCCTCATTCAAGCTCGGCGACCTCTGGTGGTCCGCAACGCCGGAGTCGTCCGAACCATCCAGCGTCCACGAACCCGTCGCGGCGCCCCTGTAATTCGGTATACTGCCGCCTGAATTTTCTTTCAGAGCATCATCATGACTTTCCCGACTACGACCGACTTGCGCGGCAGTCTGCTGCCGCTGCTTTTCTCATCAATGCTGCTGGCCGCCTGCGGCGCGGAGGAGACTGCCCCGACGGCGGGCGACGCCGCCCAAGTGCCGGAATCGGCGCCGGCGGAGACCGCTACCGGCGCCTCACCTGTTCCCGGGCCGGAACTCGGCTCCTTCGGCATCGACCTGAGCAACCAGGATTCTTCGGTGCGCCCCGGCGACGATTTCTTCCGTTTTGCCAACGGCCTCTGGCTCGACAGCTTCGAATTGCCGGCCGACCGCAGCGACTATGGCTCGTTTTCGGTGCTTGCCGACCGTTCCGACGAGCGCGTGCGCAGCATCATCGAAGACCTGGCGGACATGGAGCCCGCCCAGGGCTCGATCGAACAGAAGATCAACGATTACTTCCTGAGCTACATGGACACCGGCAGGCTGAACGAGCTTGGCATCAGCCCCCTGCAACCAGGTCTGGCCGCGGTCGATTCGATTGCGGACAGGGAGCAGCTCATCGGCGCTTTCGGCCGCGCCGCAATTGAAAACACGGCGAGCCCCTTCGTCTTCTTCATCGGCGCCGACCGCAGCGACCCGGATCGGCATCAACTCGTGCTGACCGTGATGCCGCTGAGCCTGCCGGACCGCGACTACTATCTCGTCGACACTGAGGAATATCAGCGTGTGCGCGAGGAATTCACTGCCCACATCGCCCGCATTCTCGACTTCGCCGATATTCCCGACTCAGCCGCCAAGGCCGAATCCATCCTCGCGCTGGAAACCGCGATCGCCGAGCACTTGTGGCCGCGAGCCCAGCGCCGCGACCGCGATCTGACCTACAACCCGATGAGCTGGGACGAGTTCGTCGCCGAATATCCGGGCTTCGACTGG
Organism: uncultured Pseudohongiella sp.; assembly: GCA_964622925.1. Taxonomy (GTDB): domain Bacteria; phylum Pseudomonadota; class Gammaproteobacteria; order Pseudomonadales; family Pseudohongiellaceae; genus UBA9145. The sequence goes on from CAZUSL010000217.1 coordinate 2,971, forward strand.
GAGGCGTATTTCGCGGCAGCCGGCATCAGCGGACTCGAAGACCTGAACGTGAACTATCCGAGCACGATGGCGCCGGTCATCGCCCTGGTCAACGACGTTCCGCTCGAGGACTGGAAGAGCTACATGAGTTATCGGCTCATCAACGACAGCGCCGGGGTGCTGTCCGAGGAGATCGACCAGGAGTCCTTCCATTTCTATGCGACCGTGCTGCGCGGCGTGCCCGAACAGCGCGAACGCTGGGAGCGAGGCGTCGCCCGGGTCGGCTCGCGGGGCAGCCTCGGCGAGGCCGTCGGCCAGATCTACGCGGAGCGGCATTTCCCCGAGTCGGCCAAAGAGCAGATGCAGGATCTGGTCGAAAACCTGCGCGCCGCCTTGCGCCAGAGCATCGAGCAGAATGACTGGATGGGTCCGCTGACCAAGGAAGAGGCTTATCTCAAGTTGGAGGCGTTCCGGCCCAAGATCGCCTACCCCGATGTCTGGGAAGACCTTTCCGCCATCGAGATCACGCGCGATTCGCTGTTCGACAATGCGCGCAACGTGCGCGAGTTCCGCTACCAAGAGGAGATCGAACGCATCGGCCAGCCCACCGACCGCGAGGAATGGGGCATGACGCCGCAGACGGTGAACGCCTATTACAACTCCTCGTTCAACGAAATCGTGTTCCCCGCGGGCATCCTGCAGCCGCCCTTCTTCGACCCGGCCGCGGACCCGGCGGTGAACTACGGCGGCATCGGCGCGGTGATCGGCCATGAGATGGGCCACGGTTTCGACGACCAGGGTTCGAAATCCGACTGGGCCGGAATCCAGCGCAACTGGTGGACCGACGAGGATCGTGTCAACTTCGAAGACCAGGCTACGGTCATCGCCGACCAGTACGCCGAATTCGAGCCGGTGCCGGGTTACTTCGTCGACGGCAGATTCACCCTCGGCGAAAACATCGGCGATGTCGGGGGCGTGTCGCTGGCCTGGCGCGCCTATCGCATGTCGCTCGGCGGCGAGGAGGCTCCGGTCATCGACGGCCTCACCGGCGACCAGCGCTTCTTTCTCGCCTGGGCCCAGGTCTGGCAGCGCAAGTATCGCGACGACGCCCTGATCCAGCGGCTGAGTTCGGACCCGCATTCGCCGGCGGAGTTCCGCGTCAACGGCGTGGTGCGCAATTTCGATGCCTGGTACGAAGCTTTCGACGTGCAGCCGGAGGACGCCTTGTACCTGCCGCCGGAAGACCGCGTGACCATCTGGTAGGGCAACCGCCATGAATATCTTCAATCGACTCGTCGCACTCGTCTTGCTGGCGCTTGGAAGCGGTGCAGCCGCCCAGGACTATGACGTCCTCATTCGCGGCGGCCGCATCGTCAACGGCAGCGGCAACCCCTGGTTCGAAGCCGATGTCGGCATTCGCGGCGACCGCATCGCCGCCATCGGCGATCTCTCCCGGGCTGCCGCCACGACGGTAATCGACGCCTCGGGACTCGTCGTCGCACCCGGCTTCATCGATCCGCATACTCATGCCATTCGCGGCATCTTCGACGTGCCCACCGCCGACAGCGCCCTGCTGCAAGGCGTGACCACCTTGACCGAGGGCAACGACGGCACGTCGCCATGGCCCATCGCCGAGCATTACGGCGAGATCGAGGAACTGGGAATCAGCACGAACTGGGCGGTGTTCGTCGGCCAGGGCACGATCCGTTCGATCGTCATCGGCGCCGAGGACCGCGACGCCACCGCGCCCGAACTTGAGCGCATGAAGGAAATGGTGGCCCAGGCCATGGAAGAAGGCGCGCTCGGCATCTCCACCGGCCTGTTCTATGTGCCCGGCAGTTTCACTTCCACCGAAGAGGTGATCGAACTTTCGCGCGTGGCGGCGGATTACAGGGGCATCTACATCTCGCATATGCGCGAGGAGGCCTCGCAACTGATCGATTCGGTGCTTGAGACGATCCGCATCGGCGAGGAAGCCGGCATTCCCGTGCAGATGACTCACCACAAGGTCATCGGCGCGCCGAACTGGGGCGATTCGGTCGACAGCCTGCGGCTGGTCGACGAGGCCCGCGCCCGCGGCGTGGATATCACCATCGATCAATATCCTTACACGGCGTCCCAGACCGGCATCAACGCCCTGATTCCGCAATGGGCCCAGGAAGGCGGCAACGACGCGCTGATCGCGCGGCTCAACAGCGACGAGACGCGGCAGACGATCAGGAACGAAGTGGTCGAGCGCATTCTCTTCGACCGCGGCGGCGGCGACCCGGCCAACGTCTTCATCTCGCGCAATAGCTGGGATCCTTCCATGGCGGGCAAGAATCTCGCCCAGTTGACCGTCGAGGCGGGCATGGACCCGACGCCCGAGAACGCGGCCAACGTCGTTTTCGACATCCTGCGCAACGGTGGCGCCACCGCGGTCTATCACGCCATCGGCGCCGATGACGTGGATCGCATCATGCGCCACCCCGCCACCGCCATCGGCTCCGACGGCCCCATCGGCATCTTCGGCGAAGGCGCGCCGCATCCGCGGCAATACGGCACTTTCGCCAGGGTGCTCGGGCACTACGTGCGCGAACGCGGCGTGATCACGCTCGAGGAAGCCATCCGCAAGATGACGAGCATCACCGCCCAGCGCCTGTCGATCCACGACCGCGGGCTGCTGGCCGAGGGCTTTTTCGCCGATGTCGCGGTGTTCGACGCCGACGAGATCATCGACCTCGCCACCTTCGAAGACCCGCATCAATACGCCGTCGGTATGAAATTCGTGCTCGTCAACGGCGAAATCGTCGTGGAGGACGGCGCCCATACCGGCAACCGCCCCGGACGGATCCTGCATGGACCGGGCTACGCGGGAGAGCGTTGACATCCAGGGAGCGGCTATGGAGGCAACGGCAATGACGCCTATCATCAGGGCCATCGATCTGGTCAAGCGCTATCCGCTGCCGGAGGACAAGTCGCGCACTTTCGCCGCGGTCGACGGCGTCAGCTTCGAGATTTACGAGCGCGAGGTCTACGGCATTCTCGGCCCGAACGGCGCCGGCAAGACCACCACCCTGGAAATGCTCGAAGGACTCAACGACATCGACGGCGGTTCGGCTTTCGTCGACGGCATCGATGTCGCGAAGGACCCGTACAGCGTCAAGAAAGTCATCGGCGTGCAATTGCAGGAAAGCGAGTATTTTGACAAGTTGAACCTGATCGAATTGCTCGACCTCTTCGGCGCGCTGTACCGGCGCGACATCGACGCCATGGAATTGCTCGCCAAGGTTCACCTGACCGAGAAAGCCAAGGCGCGGCCCGCGAATCTTTCCGGCGGCCAGAAACAGCGCTTTTCCATCGCCTGCGCCCTGGTCAACACGCCCAAGATCCTGTTTCTCGACGAGCCGACCACCGGTCTCGACCCCCAGGCCAAGCGCCGCCTGTGGGACCTGGTGACCGAACTCAACGACGCCGGCATGACCATCGTGCTGACCACGCACAACATGGAAGAGGCCGAGTTTCTATGCGGCCGCATCGCCATCATGGACCATGGCCGGCTCGTCGCCGAGGACACGCCCGAGAGCCTGATCCTGAAACACGCCCCCGACCCGCCCGAAGCGCCCTTGCACGGCAATATCGAAGACGTCTTCCTGGCCCTGACCGGCCACGCCTTGCGGGACTGACCTGGAACCGATCATGTTGAGCAAATTGCAAAGGCACCTGGCGAAGGATTTCATGAAGATCTTCCTGCGCGACCGGCAGTCGATCTTCTTCAGCCTGTTTTTCCCCGTGGTCTTCATGAGCATCTTCGCCTTCGTCCGCGGCGGTGGCCAGGAGCCGATCCCTCTCGGCGTGGCGAACCAGTCGGACAGCGCCGCGGGCGCCCGGCTCGTCGAAATGTTGCAGGAAGACTTCGCCTTCACCGTGATCACCGGCGCCGAGGACGAGTTGCGCGAGCAATTGATCACCGGCGAACAGATGCTCGTACTCGTGGTGCCGCCGAACTTCAGCGAATCGGCGACCGCAAGCGGTGTGCCCGCGGGCCTGCGCCTGCTTGCGGATACCTCGCAGTTCAATCAACTGCCCCTCGTCGAGCCGATGCTCGAACAGAAACTGATGGCCATCGAGCGCGATGTTCGCGGCGAGGAAGCGATGTTCTCGATCGATGTCGAGAACGTGCAGGCGCTGTCCCAAAGCTATCTGGACTTCCTGCTGCCCGGCCTGCTCGGCATGATGCTGATGCAATTGAGCGTCGCCGGATCCGGCTATAACGTGGTCGAATTCAGGCGCAAGGGCATCCTGAAACGGCTGTTCGTCACGCCGATCATGCCGCGGGATTTCGTCGCCGCCATCGTCGTGGCCCGGCTCGGCATCGTGCTGATCCAGTTGACCGTTTTGCTCGCCTTCGCGCTATTCGTGCTCAACGTCAACATCATCGGCAACTTCGCCGAGTTCTATCTCGTGGCGGTCATCGCCAGCCTCGTGTTTCTCAACATCGGCTTCTGCATCGGCAGCATGGCCAGGACCCAGCAGGCCATCATGGCCATCGGCAATATCGTCATCTTTCCCCAGATCGTGCTTTCGGGCGTGTTCTATCCCATCGACGCGATGCCCGGCATCGTACAGCCGCTGGCCCAGGTGCTGCCGCTGACTTTCGTCGTTTCCGGATTGCGCGACATCGCCGTGGCCGGGGAGACCCTGGTGCAGATCGTGCCGAGCCTGATCGGCATGGCGGTCTGGTTCGTGATCGGCTTCGCGCTCGCCACGCGCATGTTCGTCTGGAAGGAAGTCGCCGCCTGAACCGGTACGGTTACATTCGCGGCGCGTTTGCTATATATTTTCCGCACTCGTTGCGGCGCGGAATGCCGGGCGGGACAAACCATCCATGAACAGGAGATTGTCGAGAATGAAAAAGTTTCTGCTAGTGCTGGCAGGTTTTATCGCTACGAGCATGTTCTACGTGGTGTCGGCGCAGGACGAACCCACCCCCGAACAGATGGCCGCGGGCGCCACAACCGACAGGCAGGCGGTGTTCAAAATGCTCCGCTTCAACATCGGCCCCATTCTCGCAATGACCCAGGGCGCGCCGTTCGACGCCGAACTCGCCGAGCGCAATGGCCGCCGTATCGCCGCCATCGCGCCGATGATTCCCGAAGTGCTCGGCGCCATGGACACGCGCGACTACGATGTCGAAACCGCGGCCCTCGACCTGATCTGGGACAACATGGACGATATCCAGGACAAGGCCCAGGCCCTCATCGCCGCGGCTAACGAGTTTTCCGACGTAGCCTCCGGCGGCGACATGGCTTCGACGCTGGGCGCAGTGCGCACCCTTGGCGGCGCCTGCGGCAACTGCCACGAAACCTATCGCGCCGACGACTGAAGAAAAAAATGCGCCGGCTCACGCCGGCGCAATACCGCTAACTCTTGCCTGATTTTCTAACCAGCCAGACTCCTTGCTTATGTAGCCATTCGCCGTGAATCTTTCGGTGCATTTCTTCGACCATGATGCGTGCGCCCACAATCATGAAAAGAACCGAAAAAACCGCGAATTGCCAGGCTTCAAATCTCGGCGAATCTGAATTAACAGTAAATCGCCATGCCGTAGCGGCTGCGGCCGCCAGCCACAACACCGCCAGGGGATTGACAAAGCCTTTGTATTCCCCTTTTCTCCGATCATAGATTGCCAATGGCAACAATATCACCATCAGCAAAACGGGTATTCCCCACAAGAAGTGATCAACAACATTCAATATCGCTGAGATTTCCGGCAGTCTCATCTTCTACACCTCTTTCCGTCAGGTTCGTGGGCGACAGAATACTACCTCAGGAATGCTCATTCAATTTATCCATCCAATTGAAATAAACATTCTCGCAAGGTTGTCGCTACGAAATATCGTGCCAGCGGCGGTTGAGTTCTTCTCCCACGATATTTGTAGCCGCTCCGGTGACTCCGGACGCTACTCGTACACCCAGTCGGACACCCGTGGCGACCGCGCCGCCCGCGAAAAAGCCGGTCGCCATTCCCCACCCCACATTCATGGCGACCTGCCCGATGCTGTCCCCGTTATGTATGGACGACATGCCTGAATAGGCGCCGTTCAAAATGGCGCCGGGCACACCGAAGCCGCCGTCCACCTGCTCCATCTCTTCGATCGTAAGTTCTCTCATGTCTAACTCCTTCAAGGTCAAATTAAGGTTGATTTCGGTCTTGCGGAGTAAACATAGGCGCGAATGGACAAGGGTGCGTAATTTCGGCGGAAAATTCTCCGATGTTCAGGAACGGGCCGGCGGGGCGCCCTTGCGGGGGCGCGTCCGGTAGCGTCGCCAATAGGCAACGAAGGTAACGAGCCAGCCGATCAGAAAGGTGGCAGCCACCATCAGCACGGTTCGCACGAGGGTCTCCCAGGCATCGTAGTTGGCGGCGACCCCGCCGCCGACGAAGCTCATCAGGAACACGAAATAGAGCAGCACGAGGTTGCTCTGGAAACCGACGTATTCGCCGGTGCGGCGGCGCCACATGGCTTGCGGGATCAGTGAAGCGGCGAAGCAGGTGGCGACGATGGTTTGCAGCAGAACTGTATCGGTCGGCATTTTCCCCTCCCTGTGATGGCGGCCCGCCTGGCCGCCGGTGTCCTTGAAAGCCTAGTCGCCTGTCGCGGTTACCGCTAAATTTCGCGCGAAGAAATCAGTCTTCCTGCCGGTGGCGGGTAAAAAACGCCGCCAGGGCGTCGCGGTCCTCGTCGCTCAGCCGGCTCGTGTTGTATTCGATGACCTCGTTCATGTCGCCGCCGACGAACTCGCCGTCGGGCTTGAGGCCGATCAGCAGAAACAGGTCGAAATTGTCGAATGTCCATTCCTCCAGCGCCGCCGCGTCGATCGCCTCCACCGTGTCGTCGCCGAGTTCGGCGCCGGCGAATTCGCGGCTGCCGACGGGAATTCCCAGGCTGTTGCGCGGCGTATGGCATTCGCCGCAATGGCCGAGGTTGCGCGCCAGGTAAGCGCCGCGCTCGACCAGTTCGTCCCCGAAATCTTCCGCCGGTGGCCTGTAAAAGCCCGCCAGCAGATTCCAGCCGCCCATTGCGGGGCGAATCAGCCACCAGGGCGCCTCGTGCGCCGGCGCTTCGAAACGCACCGGCTCAAGCGTCATCAGCCAGGATCCCATCGCCACCACATCGTCATCCGTCAGGCCGGCGTAGGACCGGTACGGAAACGACGGGAAATAGAATCCACCAGTCGGACTTCGGCCATGTCTCATGGCGCGCGCGAATTCCCCGGCATTCCAGCCGCCGATGCCCGTCGCGGCATCGGGTGTGATATTCGGCACATAAAAGGTGCCGAAATCGGACTCGAGCCCAAGGCCGCCGCTGAACGCCTCTTCGTTCTCGACGCCGCGATGGCAACTGATGCAACCCCCGGCGCTTACCAGGTATTCCCCGCGGGCCAGGGTTTCCTCGTCATCGGAAAATGCAAGCTCGCCCGAAATCGACGGCGGCACGAACAGAATCACCGCCGCCAACGCCAGGGAAGCCGCAACCAGCACCCATAACCAGATGTTCGATTTCATCAGACCAGTTCCGTCAACATTTCCTTGCAGAAAGTTTGCCCGATTCTAGGGCTTTTCGCGGGAGTGGGTCTATACAGTTTCCACACCGGAACATATCCCTGGAGACAAGTCATGAAAACCGTCATGAAAAACCTTTTGCGACTGAGCGGGGTACTGCTCATGCTGACAGCCGGATCGAGCGCCGCGGCGTCCGGCGCTATCGAACGATTCGGTAACGATCGAAGTCAGGACGAGAACCTGATCTTGCTTGAAGGCGACCGGGATTCGGTCATCTGCCGCTATCGCTCTCTCGCCGGAAACTGTGTGCGGCCGATGTTGACCGATCCGTCGGACTGCCTGATCGTGAAGTCCTCGAAAGCCGGAGCCCCAATAAAGCGAAGAAATCGGGTATGGTGACAGGGTATGAACTTGCCGGGAACCTTGCAGACGCTGCTTCTTGCCTGCTGCCTCATGTGCAGCCAGGCGCAGGCGTTCGAGCTGAGTTTTCCCGCGCCGCTGCGCAACAACAGTCATACTTATTACGCATATTTGCCGGGGACGCAGCCCGATGGCCTCAGCTTCTTCGAGGGCTTCATCCGCTCGCTGACGGTCTGGATGGACGCATCGGGCAATATCAGGCTTTCGGCGATAGACGAAGAACGCGAGGTCTGCAGCGACACCGGCCAGGGCAGCACCCAGAACGGCGTCAACACAGCCTCGTTCGCCGACAGTTTTTGCGGCGACGACAGCTATTTCAGCGGTTCGACAATCGCCGAAGCCCTGACCCAGACATCCTGGAATCCCTCCGCGATTCTCGAAAGCGACATCGTGTTCAACGGCAATCGCAAACGGCAGTTCGAGTCCCTGGACCATCATTTCCACCACGTCGCCGTACACGAAATCGGCCACACCCTCGGCTTCGGGCATAGCGCGGTGCGTGCGTCGATCATGGTGGCGCGATTGTCCCATGGCCGGCGCGATCCGGTGCTTTCCATCGACGACCGCTGCGCGCTGGCCATGCGCTATGGCAGCCCCGAAGATTGCCCCATCCTGCTCGGCGAAGGACTCTCCACCAACGGCCTGCCCACGGATGCGGAATTCGTCGGCGGCGCCACCGACGATAGCGGCTGGACTTTCCGCGAGCGGTTCGAACCGTCAGACCGGATCACGATCTACGGTACCGTGGTCAAGGACCGGACCCACGCCTTCCGCCGCGGCGACTTGCACGTGGTCGCCTCGACCGAAGACGGCGTGCTGTTCGCGCGCCATGCCGACGGCAACTTTCATCCGCTCGAAGACGTGGGGGACATTCCCTCGGCCGGTGAACTCGATGTCGATCTCTACGCCCAGGACCTGGTGATCATGGGAACGCGGCATCCGGATCGGGAGCCTTCCGTCGGCCCCCTGATCGGAACGGTGTACCAGTTGGCGGGCCAAACGATCTATTTCTACCTTGCCTATTCGCTCAAGGATCGCCCCGGCGAGTATTACTACGGCAGCGAGCCGATCCGGGTAAGCTGGCCTGCCGGGTAGCCGGCGGCGCTCAAGGCGGGGAAATCACCAGCCGGAATCCGATGCCGGGATTGCGTACGCCCGGGTCCACCGCGCCGCGCACGGCCGCGCGCACGTTGTTGGCGGCATCGGCCCAGGAACCGCCTCGCATCACGAACAGGGCGTCCGCGTCGAGGGCCGGTTCGGCGGCGGGGTCGAAGGGATAACTTTGCAAGGGGCTGTTCGTCATCTCCCAGACATTGCCGGCCATGTCCGCGAGGCCGTAACTGCATTGGGGACAGGCGCCGGTGGTGACCTCGCGCGGACTCCCGCCGCCGAAATTGGCGTTGCCTGCGCCCGGATCCGAACCCCAGGGGAAAATGCGGCCGTCGACTCCCCGCGCGGCTTTCTCCCATTGCGCTTCCGAAGGCAAGCCGACCCGCCAGCCGGAATCGAGCGCTTCCCGGATGGCCCGGGGCGTTGCGGGCGAGTTTCGCATCCGCGCTTCGAGCCAACGCCCGTAAGCCAGCGCTTCGGGCCAGGTCACGCCGGTTACCGGATATGCGGGCGCGCCGTCGCGCGGCGCGGCCCTGCCGCCCGATTGCGCCGCGAAGACATTGAACTGCGCCACGGTGACTTCGTATCTGCCGATGTAGAAAGCCGGCAATTCCGGATTGCCCTGCCTTCTGGCCGCGGACCAGCGCTCGTTCTCGTAGGCCATCGGATCCTGCAGCGGATTGCTGCCCATGATGAAGGCCCCGGCGGGCACTTCGACGAAACCGAGCATCGCCTCGTCGGGCAGCAGCCAGGCGTCGTCGCGGAAACCTTCGAGGCCGGCTGCCGGCGCCGCGCCGGTTCCTGATTCAGGAGCAGGCGCATTGCGGTCGAGCCAGAAAAAGACGAAAGCGACGATCAGGGTCAGCAGGATGAAGCCGGTGCGGCGGCTACCCGAAGCCGGCGCGCTCATGAACGACGCTCTCGTGAAAGCTGCTCTCCTGAAAGCCTCGGGCCACAGGCGAATCGCCAGTCGTGTTCGCAGGCGCGCCGGTACAGATCGGCCGGCGGCATTTCCATCAGGTTAAGCCCGCCTTCGCGCAGCAGCAGGCGCAGATCGAGATCGCCCGGCGGCGGCCGGTATAGCGCATCGGCGCGTAACAGGTTCCGGCAGGCCGCCATGGACTTGAGTTCGCAGGCGCGGGAGAAGAATCCCAGCGATAACTCCGCATCGGATTCGGTGATGCGTCCTTCGCGGTAATGCGCGCCGAGTTCATTGCAGGCC
>CAZUSL010000218.1:0-12266 GCA_964622925.1 uncultured Pseudohongiella sp.
CGCATGTACGTAATATGGCCGGCCTGGTACAGACGCTGGGCCGTGGACATGGTCTTGCCGACGCCGAATCCGAGCCGGGTGCTCGCGGCCTGCTGCAAGGTCGAAGTGATGAGCGGCGGGCGTGGCTTTGAAGTCGTCGGCTTGTCTTCTCGCTTCTCCACCAGGTATTCCGCCACTTGCAGCACCGCCAGCGCCGCGTCGGCCGTTTCCTTGTCGCCGGGCCTGAAATTCCGGCCGGCCTCCCTGACGACCTGGCAGCGCAACTTGCGTTCCTCCTTCGCAGGCGCTGTCAATCTGTCCGCGGCGCCGGCCAGATCGGCGAAAATCTCCCAGTATTCTTCCGGATTGAACGCCCTGATCTCCCGCTCGCGCTCGACGATCAGCTTGACCGCTACGGACTGCACCCTGCCCGCCGAGAGGCCGCGGGCGACTTTCGACCATAATAGCGGCGAGAGCATGTATCCCACGACGCGGTCGAGAAATCGGCGCGCCTGTTGTTCCTCGACATAACGCATGTCGACCTTGCCGGTTTCGGCGAAAGCTTCCTGGATTGCCTTGCGGGTGATTTCATTGAATACGACGCGCCGGTAGCGTTCGGGATCGCCGCCGATGGCCTCTTGCAGATGCCAGGCTATAGCCTCTCCTTCGCGGTCGCGGTCGCTGGCGAGATAGATCTGGGGCGAATTGGCGGCGAGTTTCCTGAGTTCTTCGACAATCGGCTCCTTGCCTGGCAGGATTTCGTATCGCGCCTGCCAGCCGTTTTCAGGATCGACGCCGAGGCGCTGCACGAGTTTTTGTTTTTCCTTCTGCTTGCGAAGGGCTTCTTTCTGCGCCGGGCTCATCTTGCGCGTCGCAGCCGACGATTTGGCGCGTCGTCCCCCCGTCCCGCCTTTTTCGGGCAGGTCGCGAATGTGGCCGACGCAGGATTTGACGACGTATTCGGGACCCAGAAATCTGTTGATGGTTCTCGCCTTGGCTGGCGATTCGACTATAACCAGTGACTTTGCCATGTTTGCTGACCTACTCCCTTACAGCGCGACTTCATGAATCCAGCCGTAGTCCTCGGCGATTTCACCTTGCTGGATGCCTGTCAGAAGATCGTAAAGTTCCTGCATGACGGGGCCGACGACCCCGCCTCCCTTTATGTCGTCACCGAATTCCTTGCGGTTGACTGTGCGCCAGGCGCCATCAAACCAGATGCGCGCAATCGGTGACACTACCGCCGCGGTGCCGCAGGCGCCCATTTCGACGAAATCATCGAACTCGGCGCGTAGATCGATGGGTCGTTCCGACGTCGGCATGCCGAGACGGTCGGCGGCGAGTTGCATGAGCGAGCGGCGCGTCACGCTTGGCAGCACTGCCGCGGAGCGCGGCGTCACCAGGCTGCCGTCGCGCATGACGACGAGGATATTGGCCGAACCGGCTTCGTCGATGTAGCGCCTTTCCGCCGCATCGAGATAGAGCGCTTCGCTGGCGCCTTGCTGCTGCGCCTTGCGCGTCGCAAGCAGGCCTCCGGCGTAGTTCGCGCCGACCTTGAAATTGCCCGTGCCATGGGGAGCTGCGCGGTCCATTTCCGAAACCGCGAGCGCGATCGGCGCGAGTCCCGCCTGTTTGTAATAAGGTCCGACCGGAGAAACGAAAACCCGAAACTCGAACTCTTTTGCCGGCCGCAGGCCGAGATTGTCGCCCACGCCGATGAGCATCGGCCGCACGTACAGGCTGGCGCCGGAGCCGAAGGGCGGAATCCATTCACGATTCTCCCGAACCGCCGTTTCCACTCCGCGCATGAACAATTCCGTGGGCACTTCAGGCATGAGCAGGCGGCCGGCGGCCTGCTTCAGGCGTTCGCTGTTCAACTCGGGGCGAAACAGTAGCACCCTGCCGTCACGGGCGCTCTGGGCTTTCATGCCTTCGAAGCATTCCTGGGCGTAATGCAGCGCCGGCGAGCCTTCGTGCAATGGCATGATCTCGCTGTCGAGCAGCCTGCCTTCATCCCATTGGCCATCGCGCCAGCGGGCGGAGAAGCGCCAGTCGGTCCGAACGTATTCGAACCCGAGATCAGCCCAATTCAGCGCCTTGCCGCCGATTTTTCTTTTCATTCCCGTTACCACCGCTTGCATCGGCCCGCGTCATTTGCTCCAGTATGCTCATGAACCTGATCGATATAGGCGCCAACCTGACGCACAAGTCGTTCGAGCACGATTTTCAGCAGGTTGTGGATGATGCCAGAAGCGCCGGGCTAAAGCACATCATTCTGACCGGGACCGATCGCGAGACCAGCGAGGCGGCTTCGCGCTTCGCCGGCGCGACCCCGGACTTTTTCAGCGGCACTGCGGGATTTCATCCGCACGTGGCCCAGTCGTTCAACGCGGAGCAGCGCACCGCTGTCACGAAGCTGTGCGAACTCGAACAGGTCGTGGCCGTGGGCGAAACCGGGCTCGACTTCAATCGGAACTATTCGCCGCGGCAGGACCAACTCGACTGCTTCGAACAACACCTGGAAATCGCCGCCGCGGTCGGCAAACCGCTGTTCCTGCACCAGCGCGACGCGCATGAGGACTTCCTGGCCATGCTGAAGCGGCACCGCGGCCGCGTCGTCGGGGGCGTGGTGCATTGCTTCACCGATACCCTGGCGGCATTGCGCGATTATCTCGAACTCGACATGCATATCGGCGTCACCGGCTGGATCTGCGACGAACGGCGCGGCCTCGAATTGCAGGCCCTGGTCAGGTACATACCGCCGGACCGCCTGCTGCTGGAAACCGACTCTCCTTACCTGCTGCCGCGAAACCTGCGGCCGAAACCGGCCGGCCGGCGCAACGAACCGAAATACCTGACGGCCGTATTGGACAAGGTAGCCGAATGCACGGGGAAAGACAGGGAGAAGATTGCCGGGCAAACCACGGAGAACGCCGTCAGATTGTTCGGCTTGGCAAACGTCATTCCGCGCGCAGAATGACTACTGGTCGCCGGATTCCGTTTGCAACAGTTCAACGATTTGTTCCGTGGTAAAGGGCCAGTTCAGTTCGCGTCCGCTGCGGGGATTGCGCAGGACCGGAATCGTCAGCCCGTAACGCGCGACCAGTTCTTCGGACTCGCTGATATCCACAGGCCTTGCCCGGATTTTCCCCGAACGGGCTAGATCGTCGAGCATGGCCGCGGCGTATTCGCACAAATGACAGCCCTCCGTGGTGTAGAACAGCAATTCAGGCATGACGCGCCGGCTCAGCCCCCGACCCGGTAATCGCCGAGCGCATCCGCGAGTTCCCCGATCAGCCGCGGGCCGCGAAATATGAAGCCGCTATAGATCTGCAACAGGTCGGCGCCTGCCGCCAGCATGTCGCGGCCGTCCTGTCCGTTCATGATTCCGCCGACGCCGATGATGGGAATGGCGCCGCCTACTTCCCCCTTGATCGCGCGCACCGTCCGCTGCGCGAGTCCGGTCAGCGGCGCCCCGCTGAGTCCGCCGTTTTCCCGCGCGATATGCCGGGGCAGCGAATCCGGCCGGCTCAGCGTCGTATTCACGGCTACGACGCAATCGGCCTGCCAGGCCAGCAGTGCGGCGCAGGTTCGGCGAATCTCGCTTTCGTTCAGATCGGGAGCGAGTTTCAGGGCGATGGGCAAGTATCTGCCGGATTCCGCCTCGTGTTCGGCCTGGGCCTGTTTCAGCGCTTCCAGCAGGCGTTCGAGATGCTCGCCGAATTGCAGTTCGCGCAGGCCCGGGGTGTTGGGCGAGGAGATATTGACCGTGACATAGTCCGCCGCCCCGCGGCATTGGCGCAGGCATTCCAGGTAGTCTTCGCCGGCGCGCTCGGCCGGCGTGTCGCGATTCCTGCCGATGTTTACGCCGATGACGATTTCGCTCCGCCGCTGTTCAAGCCGGGCGACCGCATGGGCAATACCCTTGTTGTTGAATCCCATGCGATTGACGATGCAGCGCGCGCGCCGGTCGCGGAACAGCCGCGGCTTCGGATTGCCGGGCTGGGGCCGCGGCGTCAGAGTGCCGATTTCGAGGAATGCGAATCCCAGCGCCGCCAGTGCGTCGATATGGTCGCCGTTCTTGTCCAGGCCCGCGGCAAGACCGATGCGGTGAGGAAATTCCAGGCCCATTAGCCGTACCGGCTGCGCCGGCGTTCGGGCATCGGCGGCCATCAGTCCGGACAATCCGAGTCGATGCAATCGGTCGAGCGTTCCCAGGGCTATGCCATGGGAAGCTTCGGCTGGAAGCCGGAACAGCGGCCCGGCGATCAATTCATACAAGCTGCGAGTCCGTGGTTGCACCGGGTTTCAGAAGCGATAGCGAATGCTCGCATTGAAATGGCGCGGCAATTCAGGCAACGCTATCACGCCTCCGAACAAATTGGGGAAATTCGCGCGAAAATACCGTTCGTCGGTGACGTTCTTGACGTTGAAACTGAACAGCCAGTCGCTGGCTTCATATCCAAAACCCAGGTTCACCAGGGTATAAGCCGGCAAGAGGACGCGGCGGGAATATCCCGAATACACTTCTTCGACATCGGCGAGACTGCCGTTGACCGTCCAGCCATTGCCGAGGTCCCAGGTTCCCGTGAGCGAGTAGATGTTCTCCGGCATCCCGGTCCGGCGGGCGTCGCCGCCTATGACATCGCCCCCGAGGGTGCCGCCGTAGAAGCGCCAGGGCTCGATCTCCGGCAAATCTTCCGCGCCGACGAAACTGAAGCGCGACCCCGCTTCCAGCGTGTTCAGATTGACGACTTCTATGCGGGAGTAGCCGAAGGTCAGCAACAGGCTTTCGTTGACCGACCAGCGCGTTTCGAATTCGATTCCCCTGGTGCGCGAGGCCTGGTTCGTGACGATGGACTGGGCGGAAAAATCGGTGCGCTCCTGGCGATAGGCGGCAGCGGCAAAGTAAAGCCTGCTGTCCAGCAGGCGCCCCTTGACTCCGGCTTCGAGCAATTCGGATTGATCGAAGGCGGTTCCGTCCCGAACATTGGCGGTGGTCACCTCGGCGCCCTGGCCGGCGATCAGCGTCGATTGCCGCGACGCCGTTACGTAGGGCGCCAGTCCGTTATCCATTTGCCGGCTGACGCTCAAGGTCCAGGAAACGCCGCCGACATCGTCCTCCGCCGCCAGCACCGCGCAATCGCCGGGAGGCAGGCAGAAATTGTTGGAACTGGGAAACAGCAACTTGTCCAGTGGCTGTCGGCTCTCGACTTCTATAGTGTCGTGGCGGACGCCCGCCAGCACCGAAAAGCCATTGTCGAATGTCAGATCCAGTAATGCGGCCAGGCCGATGTCGGTGTATTCGCCTATGTAATATTCCGTGTAGTCACCGTCGATGCGGGTTGCAAGCAGGCGCCTGGCGCGTGCGTCAAGCGGCCGGGACAGATCGCGGCGGTCGAAATACTCGTTGGTGTAATCGTCGGCATGCTCGAAATTCGTATGGCGCAACGAGGGCGACAACTGCAACGCGGCGGTCAGATCATCGAATCGGAACCGGCGTGAAAACACCAGCTTGTTCTCAAGAACCCAGGTGTCGTGGAACTGCGAGAAGCCGTAAGCGTTTTCGTTCAGATTGTCGTAGCTTTCGAAGAACAACTGGTTTTTCCATTCCCAGCCGGCGCCGTCTCCGCCCAGCAGATCGAAATAAAGAGTCGTGACCTGGTTCTCCAGCGCATCGCCGGGAGCGGTGAGCGTCTGATTGCCGGCGAGAGTCCCGGCGCCCGGGTTCTCGAGCGCCAGCAATTCGGGAAAACAGCCGAACAACGGCACTTCCCCGATCAGGCAGACTCCCGAGCCTTCGAGTTGTCCGCCCTGACCTGGAATCAGCCCCGCCGCGAAAGGATTCAGATCGTAGAAGCCGTCTCCGTCCAGATCGAATTCCTGGTGGGAAACGTGGCCGTCGCCGTCGCGGTCCAGGGAAGAGGGAGACCCGGTCACATAGCGTCCATGGTCGATCAGGTCCTGGGTGAGCCGGTTCCAGCCGGCCACCTGGGTGCCGTCGTACTGGTGCCACATGCCCCCGAATTGGGCGCGGACGGATTCAGACACGTCGAGATCGACGGAAAGTTGGAGCAGATTCTGCCGTTGCAGGCTTTCGTCATAGTAGCTGCCGGAGTCTTCGCTCAGCGCGTACAGGTAGTATCCCGACTCCCGCGAGCCGAACCGGCCCGGTCCTCCTACTTCGGCCGCAACCACCGCCTTGTCCCAGCTACCCGTGCTGAACGAAACCGCGCCGCTGGTCTCGGCGAGAAATGTCCCGGTTTCCTCGATTCGCGCCGATTTCGGGTTGAAGTTCAGGTAACCGCCGATTTTCGCAGGCCCGTAAATCGGAGAAGCCGGGCCGCGAATAATGTCGATCCGATCCGATGCGCCTATCGGCGTCGGGTAGTTTCCGGGATTATCGAGCCTGCGTATGCCGCGAAAATAGGTCTCGCCGGGAGTGCCGCGGATGTCGAGGCCGCCCGCCACGCCGAAAAAGGACTGGGTGAAACTGCCCGGCGCGAGCACGATCAATTCATCGATATCCTGCATGTCGAATCTTTCGAGCAGGGCCGATGAGATCGTCGAAGCGGAACGCGGCGTCTCGAGCAGCGACTTGTCGAAACCGAATACGGATTCCACGTAGCCCCCCGGCAGACTGTCGAGGTCGCCCGTTACGACGATTTCCTCCACGACGTTCTGCGCCGAGGCCAGGCCGGCGGCCGGCAACAGCGCAAAAAACAGAAATCGAAACCGGTTATGCATTTTCATTCCTTCTTCCCTGCCCGGGCGTCGCCCATTGGAAACCTCCATCAGAAACTCAGGCGAACGCTGGCCGTGAAATGCCGCGGCAATTCCGGCAGGACGATGACGCCGCCGTACAGGTTCGGAAAATTCGCGCGAAAATACCGCTCGCCGGTCACGTTCTTGATGTTCACGTTAAATCGCCAGGAACGGGTTTCATAACCGGCGCCCAGATTCACCAGGGTATATCCGGGCAGGAGCACGCCGCGCGAAAAGCCCGAAGACGTTTCTTCCACGTCGACGACGCTGCCGTTCAGCGTCCAGCCATTGTCGAAATCCCACGTGCCGAGCAGGGAATGAATCTGTTCCGGCATTCCGGCCCGGCGGAAGTCTTCACCGACGATATTCGCGCCGAGGGCGCCGCCATACAACTCCCAGGGTTCGATCCCGGGCAGATCCTCGGCGCCGACATAACTGAATCTCGAACCGGCCTGGCGCGTGTTCAGGTTGATAACCTCCATGCTTGCATGGCCGAAGGCGAGAAGGAAATTGTCGTTCACTACCCAGCGGGCTTCAAGTTCGACTCCTTCGGTGCGGGTCGCCTGGTTGGTGACGATCGATTGGGCCGAATAGTCGGTGCGTTCCTGGCGATACGCGGCAGCGGCAAAATACAGCCTGTTGTCGAAAATACTGCCCTTGACGCCGGCTTCAAGCAATTCGGACTGATCCGCCGCGGTTCCGTCGCGGATATTGGCGGTGGTCACTTCCGCGCCCTGACCGGCGATCACCGTGGTCTGCCGCGACAAGGTGACATAAGGCCACACGCCGGCGGCGAGTTCCCGGCTCAGGCTCAAGGTCCATGAGATTCCGTCGACTTCGTCTTCGGCGGACAACGCAACGCAGTCTCCCGGCGGCTGGCAAAAATTACTGGAGCTTGGCAACAACAGCTTGTCCAGGGGCTGCCTGCTCGCCAGCGAAATGCGGTCGCCGCGAATACCGAGCAAAGCGGAAAATCCATTGTCGAAAGTGAAGTCGGCCAACGCGGCCAGACCAATGTTCGTGTAGTCGCCGATATAGTACTCGGTATAGTCGTCGTGAATCCGGGTAGCGAGCAGCCGCGGCTCGACCGTGCCCGCTGGTCGGGTTATGTCGTAACGATCGAAATATTCGTTCGAATAATCGCTGGCATGCTCGAAGTCCGTGCGCCTCACGGAGGGCGACAACTGCAATGCTGCGGAAAGCCCGTCGAGCCGCCAGTCGCGTGAGAAAACGAGCTTGTTTTCCACTACCCAGGTATCGTGAAACTGGGAAAAGCCGTAGCTGTTTTCGTTCAGACTGTCGTAGTGTTCGAAGAACAACTGGTTCTTCCATTCCCAGGTTCCATCGCCGCCGCCGAGCAGATCGAAATACAAGGTCGTCACGCTTGTATCCAGGGTGTCCTCGGGCTCGGTAATATTCATATTGCCTTCGATGATGGCGGTTCCGGGGTCCTGCAGCGCCATCAAGGCCGGGAAGCAACCGAAAACCGGGACGTCTCCGATCCGGCAGACGCCGGCGCCTTCCAGCCGTCCGGGCTGCCCGGGCGTCAGTCCGGCGGCGAAGGGACTCAGATCGGTGAATCCGTCTCCGTCCACGTCGAATTCCTGATGGGAAACGTAGCCGTCGCCGTCGCGGTCCAGGGAAGACGGAGACCCCGTCACATAGCGCCCGTGGTCGATCAGGTCCTGGGTGAGCCGGTTCCAGCCCGAAATTTCGTTACTCAGATAGTTATGCCGCATGGCGCCGAATTGCGCGCCGAGACCGCCGGAGAAATCAAGGTCAACGGATACTTGCAACAGATCCTGGTTCTTGTCGGTATCGTCGTAATAAGAGCCCGAATCTTCCGTCAGTGCATAGAGGTAGTAGCCGATATGCCGCCCTCCCACAAGCGCCGGACCGCCGACTTCGGCCGACAGCGCCGAAGTGTCCCAACTGCCCGTGGTGTAACGGGCGGCTCCGGCGGTGTCGGCGAGCAAGGCTCCGGTCTCTTCGATCCGCGCCGATTTCGGGTTGATATTGACATAGCCGCCAATCTTGGACGGCCCGTAGATCGGCGAGGCCGGCCCGCGAATGATGTCGATGCGGTCGGACGCGGCGATCGGAGTGGGATAGTTAGCCGGATTGTCCAGCCTGCGCATGCCCCGAAAATAGCTTTCGCCGGGTGTCCCCCGAATGTCCAGGCCGCCCGCGGCGCCGAAGAAGGACTGGGTGAACGTGCCGGGAGAGAGGGCGATCAGTTCGTCGATATCCTGCAAGTCGAAGCGCTCGAGCAAGGCGGCCGATATGGTCGAAGCCGAGCGTGGCGTTTCAAGCAGCGACTTGTCGAACCCGAACACCGATTCCACATAGCCTCCCGGAAGACTGTCGAGATCCCCCGTGACGACGATTTCCTCGACGACGTTCTGTGCCGAGGCCAGACCGGCGGCCAGCAACGAACAGAAACCTGCGGAAAATCGGGCTTGCATTATTGTTCCTTCCCTGACCGAGCGCCGGGAAGCTTGCTATTTTTTTCGCTATCGGTCAACTTGCCGACAGGCGATTCCGCGAACCGGCAAGCACTTTCGATGCGAAAATCAAACAACGATACAGTGGCGTTGAGCCGGCGCGAACTGCTGGCCGGCGCGAGCGCGGCGCTTGGCGCCGGAATGCTGCCGGGGGCCCTGCTCCACGCTCAAGGCGAGGCTGATGATCCTTCGGCCGTAGTCTTCACCGATACCACCATCGTCACTAATGACGCGGAGCGGCGCAGCCTGCGAAACATGGCGCTCGCGGTCCGGGACGGCGTCATCGCCGCGATCGGCGAGACCGATGAAGTATTGCCCGAATTTCCCGGCGCCGAACTCTACGACGGCAGCCGCAAGGCCTTGCTTCCCGGCCTGATCAACTGTCACGCCCATTTGTCGGCGACGATCGCCAAGGGCTTCAACGAAGACTACGGCTTTCCCAACAGCCTGGAATTGCCGCAAAACCCGGCGAGCCTGCTGTCGGAGGACGAGGCCACGTTGATGTCGGTGCTGGCGGCGCTTGAAGGGCTGCGTTCGGGCACCACGACCATGGTGCAGAACGTCAGTGGCATCGCCCGCGACGCCGCGGCGCTGGCGCGAACCGGCCAACGCTGGGTGTTCGCCGAATCCGTGCGCGACATTGCCACTGTCGACGGCCCGATGTCCCCGCCGCGGCTGGCGAACAGCGTTCCGCCGCAATTCTCCGACCGGCTGCGCGAAGAAGGCATGCAGCGCATCGCCGATCTGCACAGCGCCTGGCATGGACGCGAAAACGGCCTGGTCAGCGTCTTCCCCGCCGCCGCCCTGACCGAACTTTCCTCGCCGCAATTGCTGCGCGAGGTGCGGGAATTCGCCGAAACCCACGACCTCGGCTATACGATCCACATGACCCAGTCCCGGGCCGAAGTCGATTTCATGTTGCGCTACCACGGCGTACGGCCCGCCATCTTTCTCGCCGACAACGATTTCCTCGGTCCGCGGCTGTTCGCCGCCCATGCGCGCTATTGCGACGCTACTGAGATCGAGGCTCTCGGCCGCAGTGGAACCATCATCACCCACCAGGCCGCGATGGCGGCGAATCGCGGCGTGAATCCGCCGATTTCCGCCTTGCGCGAAGCCGGCTGTCCCATCGCCATGAGCACGGACAACAACAACACCGACATGTTGCATGTCATGAAAACGGCGATTTCGATGGAACGCATTCAGCGCAACGACGAAATTCCGGGCACCCTGCCCCAGCCCGAGGACATGCTGGCGGACGCCGCAGGCGGCGGCGCGCTCGCCGTGCGGCAGGGCGCGACGCTTGGCTCGCTCGAAGTCGGCCGCAAGGCCGATCTGCTCGTGCTCGACACCATGCAGCCGCATCTGATCCCGTCCGGCCGCATCCTTTCCGCCTGGATTCACAACGGCCAGCCTTCGGATATCGAAGCGGTTATGGTCGACGGCAGATTCGTCATGCGCGACCGCCGGGTGCTCACCCTGGACGAGGCCGCCATCATGGAGGAAGCCTGGCGAATCGGCCGGCGCGTCTGGGACCGGATACTGGAAAACGGCCCACTGCCGCTGCCCCGGCTGTAAGCCCGGTCCTTGCTAGACATCCCTAGCAAAACCATTACAATCCGGGACTTTGCGCCCGCGACAGAGACCTCATGACATGAGTCAGCACCCGACGATAACGGAATTGAAGAACTGGTTAATGATGCAGATCATCGGTCAGGAGCGGCTGATCGACCGGTTGCTGATTGCCTTGCTGGCGGATGGTCATCTATTGGTGGAAGGCGCGCCCGGATTGGCCAAGACCAAGGCGATCAAGGATCTGTCCCGCGGCATCGAAGGCGACTTCCACCGCATCCAGTTCACGCCGGACCTGCTGCCCAGCGACATAACCGGAACCGAGGTATTCCGGCCCGAAGACGGTTCGTTCCGCTTCCAGCAAGGACCGATCTTCCACAATCTGGTGCTGGCCGACGAGATCAACCGGGCGCCTGCAAAAGTACAATCGGCGTTGCTTGAAGCGATGGGCGAACACCAGGTCAGCGTCGGCCGCGAATCCTTCACCCTGCCGCCGCTGTTTCTGGTCATGGCGACACAGAATCCGATCGAGCAGGAAGGAACCTATCCCCTGCCGGAAGCGCAACTCGACCGCTTTCTCATGCATGTCACCATTACCTACCCCTCGATCGAAGCCGAGCGCGACATTCTCCACCTGGTGCGGGACGAGGCCGCGGACAAGTTGCCGGACCCCCCGAGCCAGGTCCCCCAGGAGAAGGTTTTCGCCGCCCGCCAGGAAGTGCTGGAGATGCACATGGCGCCGGAAGTCGAGGAATACATCATCCAGCTCATCATGGCGACGCGGAATCCACTGGTCTACGGCAAGGATCTGGAAGGCTGGCTCGAATACGGCGCCAGCCCCCGGGGCACGATCTCGCTCGACCGCTGCGCGCGCGCCCATGCCTGGATCCACGGCAAGGATTTCGTCAGCCCGGACGATGTGCAGGAGATCATGTTCGACGTGCTCCGCCATCGCATCCTGTTGAGCTTCGAGGCCGAGGCCAGCGGCGTCACGCCGGACAAGGTTCTGGAAACGATTCGCGAACGCGTGCCGTCCGCCTGACGGGGTCGCCCCGACATGAGTTCCAGGTATCGCATCGACCCTGAGCACGCCCGCTATCAGGCGAAAGGGGCAACCGTCAGCCTGCAGCAATTGCTGATGCAGCGCTATGCCGCCAAGACCCTGGAATACCTGGCCCATACCCGGTCCATAGCCGGCATCAGCGGCTTGCATCTTTCCAAGATGCGCGGCCGCGGCATCGATTTCGAGGAATTCCGACCCTATCAGCCCGGCGATGATATCCGCCTGATCGACTGGCGCGTCACCGCCCGCACGAGCCGGCCTTTCACCAAGGTATTCCGCGAGGAACGCGAGCGGCCGGTCATCATCGCCGTGGACCAGACCCACAACATGTATTTCGGCAGCCGGGTCGCGTTCAAGTCGGTGATCGCGGCCCAGACCGCCGC
>CAZUSL010000219.1:0-9090 GCA_964622925.1 uncultured Pseudohongiella sp.
GTCTGAACACGATTGCCGTTACGGACGTGCAATCCCTGGTGAAACCGTTCGAAACGCTTTCCGTGGTCGACTACGGCGATTTTTCGATGGACATGTTCAGCGTCCACAGATCCATCGGCCACGTTGCCGCCATGGTTGCGGAAACCGCGGACACAGGCGCCATCCCGATGCTGGTCGGCGGCGATACGTCCATGCTCTACCCGGGCGTCAGCGGCGTCGCGCGAGTTCACGGAAACGGAAGTTTCGGATTGCTGCACTTCAGCGCCCATGCGGATGCCGAGCGCAACGACGACCATACGATTTCAGACCGTCAGGCGGTTTTCCTGCTGTTGAACGAGGGTATAGTCGAAGGCGGCGAAACCGTCCAGGTGGGTCTGCGCGGGCCCTCGGTGGATGCCGACACCTTGCAATGGCTGCGCGACAACAACGTGCGCTACCACACGATGGCGGAATTCCGGCAACGCGGATCCGAGGCGGTGTTGCAACGGGTATTGCAGGAAGTCGAAAGCGGCCCCGATGCGTATTTCGTCTCGATCGATGTCAGCGTCATCGCCCCTGTCGAGATGATTGCGGCCGGACGCGCGGCTTACGAAGGGCTTGGAATTGAGCAAGTGACCAGGACCTTGCGCCATGTTTGCGCGGCCAGGGAGATCGTCGGTTTCGAGATCACGGACCTGGCCCCGATGCTGGATTGGTCCCGATTGTCGGTAATGCATGCGAATGCGGTGCTCAACGCATGCCTGGTCGGCATCGCACTGCGCAAGGCCGGGCTCGACCCGGACTACGTTCATCCGCTGGCGCTCGATCATGGCCAGCAATAGATTGGCGGGGCCTGCGGGTATCGGAGCATTGTCATGACATTCCTTTCGGTTGAAATTCGCCCGGCACTGCTCCTGCTCGCGGCTGTGGCCGCGCCGTTCGCCTTGGCCCAGGACGACAGTCCTGGCACATCAGAGCACGACAGTCCCGCCACGCCGGAACACGTGGTCGGCGTACAACCGTATCCGTTCGACACCGTAGACCCAAGGGAGGAGGATCCGCCGCCCATCGAACTGCCCGACAGCGTGGCGCCGAGACTCGAATTGCTGACGCCGGAACAGATCGAGTTTCTGTCGAGCGGCGACGCCCGCCCCTTCACCGGTTCGGTCGACGAGACCGTCGAAGCGCTGGAGGAACGCACCCCGGAGCAAGTAAGGGAGTGGGTCGAGGCCATGCAGCAGGTAGTGGATCAAAGCCGCTATGTCGAAGGGAGAGACTTGCCAAACATTCCCTTCAACACCGAGTCGCCCGAATTCAACGCCTGGCGATTATTGCGCCCCCGCTCCATGGACCCGCAGCGGGAGTCCGGGCCGGTCGCGCTCGGTCGCTACGGCGGCAGGGGCGGTCCGCCGACCTTCGGCGGTTTTCCCCTGGCGCTGTCGCAGGAAGACCTGGTCGCGGGCGAGGTCGATGTAGCCATCCTGGGGGCGCCGCTGAACATGGGTACGGGATGGCGCGATTCGGGCGAGCGCGCCACGGTCGAACTTCGCCTGCACGGCCGGCTCATGGGCTCCCACGACCAGTACGTGCAAATCCATCCGTCCCGGGTATTGAATGTCGTGGACTATGGCGACGTTGCGGTGGACAACGACAACACCGAACGTTCCATGCGGCACGTGCGCGAGATCGTTCGCGAGATCGCGGAAACAGGGGCCATACCCATGGTCGTCGGCGGCGACCACTCGCTGGAGTACCCCAACGTCGCGGCGCTGGCGGACGTGTACGGCAAGGAAAACGTATCGGTCATTCACTTCGACTCGCATTACGACGCGTGGTGGGGCGACGCCCACCTGATCAGCCATGGATACCCCGTGTACCGGCTGATCAACGAGGGCCATGTGCGGGCCGCGGACTATATCCAGGTCGGGCTGCGTTCAACCGGGCCCGACAAGTCGGGTTTCGAGTGGATGCGGGAACAGGGCATGCGCTATCACACGATGGCCGAGGTCGAGCTGCGGGGCTGGGACGAGGTGCTTGACCGGATCGTCGCCGAGGCCAGCGAAGAGGGGCGCAAACTGCACATCTCTTTCGATATCGACGTACTCGACCCGGCATTCACGGTGGCTACCGGCACTCCGGTTCCCGGCGGGCTCACCATGCGGGAATCGATTACCATCGTGCGCCGCCTGTGCGCGGAGTCCAACGTAGTGGGTTTCGACCTGGTCGAATTTCATCCCGCGCTGGACCCGACCTACGCGACCGCGCTCAACAGCGTACACATCATCAAGGCCTGCCTGACCGGAATCGCGATGAACAGGGAAGGGATGACCGGGGAGCATTACCTCAGCCCGCTGTCGTCCGAACACGCCGTCGATGACTACTACGGCGACCGGCAGGAGTTCCTGGACGCGACCCGGGCGGAGGAAGAGTCGGAAGAAGAGGACCAGGACTAGCCGGACCGGACGAGCCCTGATTCGACCGTCAGACTACCGCGTAGAGCAGAAAGGCCAGAAACGCCGCGCCGACGATACATCGCCCGTACCACCAGGCCGGCTTTTCGAACAGATTGATCGCCCAATTGATCAGTGCTTGAAATCTGGAGCGTCCGATCACCGCGATGAGCACCGCTTCCGCGAGCAATATCGCTCCGACCACTGTCAGGAAAACGGGAAATCTCGAGTTTTCCGCGTAGAGCAGCAGCGCCGTTCCGAACAAAGTGGTCAATCCAATGAAAAACAACTGGAACCATGGCGACCCGGAGTGTCTGCGAAGAATCCCGATCGATGCGTCTTTCATGAAAAGAGCAAACGCCAGCACGATCAGGCCGATGGAGCAAATGAACACGATGATGGAATACATACGGCTCTCCCACGCCTTGCGGAGTGAGGTCAAATCTGAAGTCTAGCGGCCTTGCGCGCGGGGTCAACCGGTCCGGCAAGCAACATCGAGCCCTCGACCTCGGCGTCGATCCATCGCGGGAAGACGATCGGTAATCCTTCGATCGCACATCGCAATACCCCAGCCGCGGTGAACAAGGCGTCAAAGTCGTCTTCGCTTGCCCGCGCTGCGTCCAGATCGCCAAGGTCCGCACGATTCTCGCGCACCCAGGACGCACGGCCGATTAGATCGCAGGCACTCCCCCGCTCGGATGCGCTGGTCTTGGCGATTCGCAATGGCGCCGCGGGCAGCTCGTCCGCCAGCGCCGCAGCATATGCGAGACCAGGGTATGTTTCGGTGAGCAAGATTTCGTGTTGGGAGTGCCCGAATTCCGCATCGCCTTCGAATGGCCAAAGGGCGAAATCCCGCGGTTCATGCAACAGCGGTATCAACTCCCGCCAGATCGCGCGCATTCCCGAACCCACCGTACCGGGAATTCCGCTGACGATAAAGATCGGCTTGGCGCCGGTCCTGACGGCAAGGTCGCGCCGCAGACCATTTCCCATGCGTCGGACGAAAGCCGTCAAGCCTCCGGCCCCGGGAGGCACGGCGAACCAGGGCCGGTTAACGCTCCAATCTTCCGCGTGGGTGACTGTCATAAAGAATTCACCGTTGGCATCAAGTCCGCCAAGCCAGTCCACGAAGTTTTCCGGCGGCGAACTCGGACACTCTTGCAGGGCGAGTTTCCAGTAAGCGCGCGAAACCCCAAAACCAACATCGATACCAATCAGCACTCGCCCCGGAAGCGAGCGCGCCAGCCCAAGCAATGCGCCCAGGTTCCATTGTCCTGGCGGCACCGGCGTGAACAGGCGCCATTCTCTCAAATCCGCAACGCAAACAGCGCGTTTTTGGGCCTGCTTGCTCCAATCGGCGGAAATGAAAAAAGAGTTCATTTCTTGATGTTTTGCAGAAAATTTACCAGTTCGTGAACTCTGGTGGTCGGATTGTCAGTGCCGCTGTCCGCGGCAGACCTTGAGGCGCGTGCGGCATTCTTCTTGGCGTATTCGAGACGATCAAAGAGAACAGGGAACGTATCACTGACGCCCTTGGCATAGTCAGGCAGATAAACCTTTAGCTCATTAAGAACCTGATCGCATGCGCTGGCACCGGACGAGGCCGTGAATGGTCTGGTCGTATACTTGTAATGCAGTAAAAACCAGAACTCGAAGCAAGGGACCGAAGGGACGGCCACAAAGGTGTTCCTGGGCTCTGCATCACGGATTGCGTTCAAAGCCCGCAAGAAATTTGCGTGATTGTCTTTGTCGAAGACGCAAAAGACCTTGTCGTAAGGGTCGCCGGCCGTTTTTTCCTGCTCGTATCGCTCCATAGCGAAAGTACAAATGCCAAGTGGGTCGAAACCCCCACCGGCGCAAACCTCAACGTTGGCGCTATTGAGTTTGTAGTGGTCCTTCAATCCATTGAAGTAGTGCGGTTCGGTCTTTTCCCCTTCACAGACGACAAGCACCTTGGCGAAAGGTTCTCGTCTCGCCTTGCGGCGCTTCAGGTCTTTTACTCTTCTTGCCTTTCGTTTGTGGAACAGGTTGTCCGTGCCCATCAGGTCAAGCTCTCGTGGGGCCGCAGGTATGGTAATGCCCCATAACGTCCTGAAAGATATGCTAATTCGAGGTTCTCGCGGCCTTTGCGGGGGCTGAAATCGGTCAGCGGATAAACGTTTGTTTCCTGCTCTTTCCCTTTCTCGCAGAACCAGATCTGATCGCGCCGAAACACGTCCTGATTAAGTATGGAAGTTTCGTGTGTAGTGAAGATCAATTGTGCGTTTTTAGGATTATATTCATTGCTATGAAATAGATTGACCAGCAACCACACCAGTTTCGGATGCAAACTGTTATGCAGTTCGTCAATGAACATTACACAACCTTTATTCAGAACGTGAATCATGGGCCCTGCGTAAGCGAAAAATTTTTGGGTGCCGATGGACTCCTCGTTAAATTCAAACAGTACCTGTTCGCCTTCCGCGTTTTTGTGAACCGTCTTGATTTCGACGAATTGCTTGTCCTTGAAATCCTCGGCAAACACTTCCTTCACCACGGTTGGCATTTCATTCGGCAGCGCGTCGATGTCGAAGGGACGCTTCTCAACGATGACGTCTGAAATGCTCAGGTCGGCCATTCGCATAAAATTCAGAATGTGCTCTTTCTGCTTGCCTTCACAAAGCGTTGCGCTTAATTCCGCTGGCAAGCCTTCGGTACCACTCATTCGTAAGGTTTTGTCGAACCAGTCGTACACTGATTGCAGTTGTTCGCTGTTGAGTTGTACGGCAGTTGACAAAAAAAGCGCATTATCACGAGTGGACTTCTTCCAAAGTTTCTTCTCTCCCATAAGGTTGTTGCCCAAGTCCCACTCGTAGGAGTTGGATTGTTCATTCCATTCGCGCCCGAACCAATGTTGAGGCCGGCCCTTGGGATAGGCAAGCAGCCACTCCTGGTGAACTCGTTCCGCCGTCGCTGAGAAGCCGTACTGATAGCGAATGCCATCGACAATGAAAGTCACTTCGAACTCGCTGGGAGCAAGACGAGTGGACTGGCTCAGGCGAAACGGCATAACCGGCAGGTTGTCGCCGCGCTTAATACCGGTTGCCGACTCGCGCACGATTACCTGCATGATATGAAGTGCGTAGACGAAATTTGATTTGCCGCTGGCGTTCGGGCCGTAAATTGCAGCAGACCGCAACAACTCGAATTCGCTTGCGGCTTTCGCCTTGAAGGTGTTGGTTTCGGCCAATTCATCGCCTCTGCCCCGGCAAAGACTGAATGTTTGCCGGTCTCGTACTGACATGAAATTGGCTACGCTAAATTCGATTAACATCTATACCTCATTTAATTGATGTTTATGACACTAATTGTCAAAACTAGCACCGTAAACGATGTGTGTCCACAATTTCGCGCATTTGGATGCACGCGGCAAGACATCCCATGAATGCTCCCCTACGCGTTGGGGTTGGGTTTGTGTGGTATCTTTGCTGCCCCGCTCAAGACAGCGAATTGCGCGCTGATCGTGACCTACCTGCCGCGCCTGATCAGGATACTCAATGTCGTCGCGAAATTCCGGCTGGATGAATTCCTCCGGGGCCGGCGCAGGTTGCGCCTGTTGCGCTCGCTGTTGTTGCTGTATCGCGCGCCCTTTGGCCTCGGCCGCGCGCCGGACGGCGACCGCAACGTCCGGCTGCGGCAGGCGATGGAAGAACTCGGGCCGGTCTATATCAAGTTCGGGCAGTTGCTTTCCACGCGGCGGGATCTGCTGAGCCCGAATCTGGCCGATGAATTGCAATTGCTGCAGGACCAGGTGCCGCCTTTTGAACAACCTTCCATAACGGATTTGACCAGCGATCTGCTGGGCATGCCGGCGAGCGAGGTTTTCGCCGAACTCGAATCCGAAGCGCTGGCCTCGGCCTCGGTCGCCCAGGTACACGCGGCGGTGCTGAAAAGCGGCGAGGAAGTCGTCGTCAAGGTGATTCGCCCCGGCGTCGGCGAAACCATCGGCGAAGACATCCGTCTGCTCAAGCGGATCGCCGCCATGATCGACCGCAACTTCTCTGCAGGCCGGCGGCTGCGCATCGTCGAAGTCGTGCGCGACTACGAAAAAACCATCAACGACGAACTCAACCTCCTGCTCGAAGCGGCAAGCACCACGCGGTTGCGGGAGAATTTCGAGAATTCGGACCTGCTGTATGTGCCGAAGGTCTTCAGCGAATACAGCCGCCGCGAACTGATGGTGATGGAGCGCGTACACGGCATTCCGGTCACCGACGTGCCTGCGCTGAATGCGGCCAGAGTCAACTTGCGCAAGCTCGCGGAAAACGGCGTCGCGGTGTTCTTCACCCAGGTGCTCGAACACAATTTCTTCCATGCCGACATGCATCCGGGCAATATCCTGGTGAGCCCGGAAGATCCGGAAAATCCACGCTATATCGCCCTCGACTGCGCCATCATCGGTTCGCTGACCCGCGCCGACCAGGACTACGTCGCGCGCAACCTGCTGGCGATGTTCAAACGCGACTATCGCCAGGTCGCCGAATTGCATGTGGCCTCGGGCTGGGTTTCGCGCAAGACCCGGGTACACGATTTCGAGTCCGCCATCCGCAGCCTGTGCGAACCCATTTTCGAGCGGCCGCTGGGTGAAATTTCCTTTGCCGGATTGCTGTTGCAATTGTTCATCACCGCGCGGCAGTTCGACATGCAGGTTCAGCCATCGCTGGTGCTCCTGCAGAAGACCTTGCTCCACATCGAAGGTCTCGGCCGTCAGCTTTACCCGGAATTGAACCTGTGGGAAACCGCGCTGCCCTATCTGGAAGCCTGGGAGAAAAAGCGCCTCAGCCCCTTCACCTGGCTGGAACAGGTCCGGGAAAAGTTGCCGGACTGGGTGAGCGAAGCGCCCTTGCTGCCGCAAATGGCCTTCGATACCGCCACCCGGGTAAACCAGCTCGTCGAAGTCGGCGAGACCCTGATCCGGCGCCAGGAAATCGCCGCAAGGCACCACGCCCGCAGCCGGCGGCTGGCGCGGAGCGGCGGCTTCGTCTGCCTGTCGCTGGCCCTGCTCGCATTGATTCCCGCGGTCGGCTCGGCCTTGCAAAGTCTGCCGGTCGCCAGCTTCGTGCTGGCGCTGGCCGGGCTGTCGCTGCTATTTTTCGCCCGTTAAGAGGAGCGCGCGGACATGTCCTGGCTGGATGAAGTGAATTGGAACGAGAAGGGGCTGGTGGCAGTGGTAACCGTGGAAGCGGAAACCGGGGAATTGCTCATGCAGGCCTGGGCGAACCGGGAAGCCTTGCAGGCTGCGGTCGATGAAGGCCGCGGTATCTACTGGTCGCGTTCCCGCCAGCGCATCTGGCGCAAGGGCGAGGAATCCGGCCACGTTCAGAAACTGGTCGACATATATCTCGACTGCGATGGCGACACCGTCTGCTACCGGGTGGAACAGACAGGCGCCGCCTGCCATACCGGCCGCCGGAGCTGTTTTTTCCGCAAGCTCGACAACGAAGCCTGGCGCCTGATCGAGCCGGACGGCGACGAAAACTGAATTGGGGAAGACGCATGAGCGCAACTGACACCTTGTCGCAACTCGAAGCGACGCTCGAGGCGCGCAAGTCCGCCACGCCGGAAAAATCCTACGTGGCCAGCCTGTACGGAAAGGGATTGAACAGGATCCTGGAGAAAGTCGGCGAGGAAGCGGTCGAGGTGGTGCTGGCCGCCAAGGAGGCGGAAAGCACCGGCGGAAACTCGCACAAGGCGGTGGTTGCCGAGACCGCGGACCTCTGGTTTCACAGCATGGTCATGCTTTGCCACCTCGGCCTGAGCCATCGGGAAGTGTTGGCCGAACTGGAAAAACGATTTAACATGTCGGGTCACGAAGAGAAATCTTCCCGTAAGCAATGATTTTCGGTCGGACAGCCTTATCGTCCGTCCGGAATGGAGGTGTAGCATGGGTATCGGCGGAATAGGCATCTGGCAATTACTCATTATTCTGTTGATCGTGGTGATGCTGTTTGGCACGAAGAAACTTCGCACTCTCGGCTCCGATCTTGGCGGCGCATTGCGGGGCTTCCGCAGCGCGATGAAGGATGACGACGAGGGCAAGAAGGACGAGATCGAGGACCAAACCGAAACCGCCGGCGCCGAGACTGTCAGCGCCGCATCCGAAACCGCGGAAAACAAGTAGCGCCCTGTTTCCTGCCGCTCCGGCGCGGGGCTTGTAAATGCCCAGTATTCATTCGACTGAACTGCTGCTGATCCTGGTGGTCGCATTGCTGGTCATCGGACCGGAGCGGCTGCCTGCGACCATTCGCACCGTAAGCCTGTGGCTGGGCCGGTTCCGGCGCAGTTTCTACAAGGTCAAGGCCGAGATCGAACGCGAAATCAACGCCGACGAAGTGCGCCGGCAATTGCATAACGAATCGGTGCTGGCGGATATCCGCGACACGAAATCCGAAGTGAAGAAGGCCGCCGGCGAAGCGCGCGATTCGGTCAACAAGATCGTCAACTCGAAGGATTTCGATCCCGGCGCCTCGGCCGCGACCGAAGAACAGTTGCAGAATGCCGCAGCAGAACGCGAAGCCGCCGTAACCGGCGCGGGAGCCGACAAGATGGAATCCGATTCCGGACAGTCGGAGTCCGCAACAGCGGAAAGTGAAGAAATCGCAAGCGCCCCCGACCCCGAGAC
>CAZUSL010000220.1:0-37232 GCA_964622925.1 uncultured Pseudohongiella sp.
CAGTTATGTCCTGCATGGCAAGGGCCAGGGCGGGGCCGCCGGTTTCGCCAACGGCAGCGCCCGGGTGTCGCTCGAAGACGACGGCGATAACACGGTGCTCAGTTACGAACTCGACGCCAGCGTCGGCGGCAAGCTCGCCCAACTCGGCGGGCGGCTGATCGACGGCGCCGCGAAGAAACTGGCCGATGAGTTCTTTTCCAGGCTCGGCGAAACGATCGCCGGCGAGGAGGAAGAGGCGCCGCAAGCGGCCGAAATCGTCGAGCCCGAAAAAGTCGATGAGCCGGAATCAGGTTCCCGGCTCAATACCGCCACCCTGATCCGTCTCGGTGCGATTCTGCTGATCGCGGCGATACTTCTCTATTGGCTCGTCTGAGCGGGCCGAACGGGGCTTTAACGGCGCGGCGGCGGGCAGTAGACTAGACGCGAATTCGGCTGCGGTCCCGCGACGAGGGCCGCACCTTGGTTTTACATAGGGCTTTTGAAAGACTGGGAGAATATACATGTCGACAATCAATCTGGCGGTCAACGGCCAGTCCGTGTCGGGCGAGGTGGAACCGCGCACCTTGCTGGTGGAGTTCCTGCGCGAGCAACTCCGCCTGACCGGCACTCACGTGGGCTGCGACACCAGCCAATGCGGCGCCTGTGTGGTCATGGTCGACGGCAAGTCCGTCAAGTCCTGCACCATGCTTGCGGTCATGGCCGACGGCAGTGACGTGACCACGATCGAAGGTCTCGCCAGCGGCGCCGATCTGCATCCCATGCAACAGGCCTTCATGGACAATCACGGCCTGCAATGCGGCTTCTGCACCCCCGGCATGGTCATGTCGGGACTCGATATCGTAAACCGCCACGGCAACGACCTGGACGCGGCGATCGTGCGCAGGGAACTCAACGGCAACATCTGCCGCTGCACCGGCTACCAGAATATCGTCAAGGCGATTCGGGCCGGCGCAAAGGCAATGGGAGGCTAGTCATGCAAGAGAATGGTATCGGCGCCAGCGTGCGCCGCAAGGAAGACCAGCGCTTTTTGCTGGGCAAGGGACGCTATACCGACGACATCAATGTCGCCGGTCAGACCTACGCCGTTTTCGTGCGGTCTCCCCATGCCCACGCCGCGATCGAAGGCATAGACGCCGAGGCCGCCGGCGCCGCGCCCGGAGTGGTGGCCGTGCTCACCGGCGAGGATCTCGCCGCCGACGGCATCGGCCCGCTCATCTGCGGCGTGGTGGTGACCAGCGACGACGGCCAGCCCCACCGCGCGCCGGCGCATCCGGCGCTGGCCCTGGGCAAGGTGAACTACGTCGGCGATCATGTCGCCGTCGTCATCGCCGAGACCCTGGCCCAGGCCCGCGATGCGGCGGAACTCGTGGAAGTGAACTATCGGCCGCTGCCCGCCGTCGCCAGTACGGCGGACGCGGCCGGCGAAGGCCAGCAACAGATTCACGAGGAAGCCCCGAACAATATCTGCTTCAACTGGCCGTTCGGGGACAAGGAAGCGAACGACGAGGCCTTTGCGGGTGCGCACAAGGTTTCGAGCATCGAACTCGTCAACAATCGCATGGTGACCAATCCCATGGAGCCCCGGGCCGCGCTCGGCGAATACAACTCAGGCACCGAGGAAATCACCTTGCACTTGACGACCCAGAACCCCCATGTGCACAGGCTGGTGCTCGCGGCGTTCAATCAACTGGCGCCCGAACACAAGTTGCGCGTGGTCGGCCCAGACGTGGGCGGCGGCTTCGGCGCCAAGATCTTCGTCTACGCCGAAGAACTCGTGGTGGGCTGGGCCTGCCGCAAGGTCAACCGGCCCGTGAAATGGACCGCCGACCGCACCGAGGCATTCATGTCCGACGCGCACGGCCGCGACCATGTGACCCGGGCGGAAATGGCGCTCGACGAAAACGGCAAGTTTCTCGCCATGCGCGTGCATACCACCGCCAATCTCGGCGCCTATCTGTCGACTTTCGCCACCATGGTGCCGAGTTACCTGTACGCCTTCCTGTTTGCGGGCCAATACGCGACGCCGCTGATCTATTCCGAGGTCAAGGCGGTTTTCACCAATACCGCGCCGGTCGACGCGAGCCGCGGAGCCGGCCGCCCGGAAGCGACCTATCTGCTCGAGCGCCTGGTCGATGTCTGCGCGGCGGACATGGGGCTCGACCCGGCGGAGATCCGGCGCCGCAATTTCATTCCGAAGGACGCCTTTCCATACCAGACGCCGGTCGTACAATGCTATGACAGCGGCGATTACGAGGCGGCGCTCGACAAGGCCATGGAACTCGCCGACTATGGCGGATTCGAAGCCAGGGCCGCGGAAGCGAAGGACCGCGGCAAATTGCGCGGCATCGGCTTCTCTTCCTATGTCGAAGCCTGCGGCATCGCGCCGTCGGCGGCGGTCGGTCAACTCGGCGGCGGCGTCGGCTTGTGGGAATCCGCCCAGGTCCGTTTCAATCCCACGGGCAATGTGCAGGTATTCACCGGCACGCATTCCCATGGCCAGGGTCACGAAACGACCTTCGCGCAACTCGTCTGCGACCAGCTCGGCGTGCCATTCGAGAATATCGAGGTGATCCACGGCGACACCGCCAAGACCCAGTTCGGCATGGGCACGTATGGCTCGCGTTCGCTGGCCGTCGGCGGCGTGGCGATCGCGAAAGCCTGCGACAAGCTCATCGCCAAGGGCAAGAAGATCGCCGCCCACGCCATGGAAGCGGCCGAAGGCGACATCGAATTCGCCGGCGGAAATTACACGGTGGCGGGGACCGACAAGTCGATGAACATCGCCGAAGTCGCTTTCAACGCCTATGTGCCGCATAGCTACCCGGAAGGCGTCGAACCGGGATTCGACGAGAACGCTTTCTTCGATCCGATGAATTTCTCCTTCCCCGCCGGCACGCATATCTGCGAAGTCGAAGTGGATCCGGCAACCGGGGAGGTGGAAATAGTCGACTACACCGCGGTGGACGATTTCGGCAAGCTGGTCAACCCCATGATCGTCGAAGGCCAGGTGCATGGCGGCATCGTCCACGGCATCGGCCAGGCGCTGCTCGAAGGCTGCCATTACGACGCGGACGGCCAGCTCGTAACGGCCTCCTACATGGATTACGCCATGCCGAGAGCGGACAACGCGCCGGATTTCAAGGTCGACTACGCGCCGACCGATCCGCCGCACAATCCGCTCGGCGTC
This sequence comes from uncultured Pseudohongiella sp., assembly GCA_964622925.1. GTDB lineage: Bacteria > Pseudomonadota > Gammaproteobacteria > Pseudomonadales > Pseudohongiellaceae > UBA9145. Next base: position 3,188 of record CAZUSL010000220.1, read on the forward strand.
AAGGGCTGCGGCGAAGCCGGCGCCATCGGCGCGCCGCCGGCGGTGATCAACGCGATCGCCAACGCCATCGGGGCCAAACACGTCGAAATGCCGGCAACGCCGGAAACGGTCTGGCGCGCCTGCCAGGCCGCCGTCTAAACGAAAGCGGGAGGAGATAGCGCAATGTACGAATTTTCATATCATCGACCCGCTTCGGTCGCCGAGGCGGCTGAACTCATCGCCAACGCGGCCGACGGCAAGCTCGTCGCCGGCGGACAGACCCTGTTGCCGACCATGAAGCACCGGCTGGCAAGCCCGTCCGACGTGATCGATCTCGGCGGGATCGCCGAATTGAGCGGCATCGTCGTCAACGGCAATATCGTCACCGTCGGCGCGATGACGACCCATGCCGAAGTCGCGGCTTCGAACGAGGTTCGCGAAGCGATTCCCGCATTGGCGGCTCTCGCCGGCAACATCGGCGATCCGGCGGTGCGCAATTGCGGCACGCTCGGCGGCTCCATCGCCAATAACGATCCGGCTGCGGACTATCCCGCCGCCGTAATCGCGCTTGGCGCCACGGTGCGCACCAACCGCCGCGAAATCGCAGGCGAGGACTTCTTTACCGCCATGTTCGAAACCGCGCTCGAAGAAGACGAGATCATCGTCGCGGTGGATTTCCCGCGTCCCGAAGCGGCTTCCTACATGAAGTTCGAGAACCCCGCTTCGCGCTACGCCATCGTCGGCGTGTTCGTCGCCAGGACCGCGGCCGGACCACGCGCGGCGGTCACCGGCGCCACGTCTTGCGCGCATCGGGCCTATCGGCTCGAGGAGGCGTTGCAGGCGGACTTCAGCGCGGCTGCGCTCGATAGTTTCGAAGCGCCCGTGGACAAGATGAACTCGGACATCCACGCCGGGGCCGAGTATCGCGCCCACCTCGTCAAGGTCATGGCGCAGCGCGCGGTAGCGGCCTGCGCCTGAGCATGCCGGCGCCGAACGGCATCGAGGAGGTCCGGCGCCTGCTCCGCGACGGCAAGTACGTCGCGGACCGGGCGCTGGCGACCACCTTGTTCCTGTCGCTGCAAATGGGACGTCCGCTTTTTCTCGAAGGCGAAGCGGGCGTCGGCAAGACCGAAATCGCCAAGGTGCTCGCCGCGGGCCTCGGCCGCCGGTTGATCCGGCTGCAATGTTACGAAGGACTCGATGTTTCCTCCGCGGTATACGAATGGAACTACGCCCGGCAGATGATCGAGATCCGGCTGGCGGAAGCGGCCGGCAGCGTGGATCGACAGGACCTGGCGGGGGATGTATTCGCCCCCGGGTTTCTGATCGAGCGGCCCCTGCTGCAGGCCTTGCGCGAGGATGAGCGCGGCGCGCCGGTGCTGCTCATCGACGAGCTCGATCGCACCGACGAGCCTTTCGAGGCCTATCTGCTCGAATTGCTTTCGGATTTCCAGATCTCGATCCCCGAAATCGGCACGATCGAGGCGCGGGAGCCGCCCATCGTCGTCATCACTTCGAACCGCACCCGGGAAATCCATGACGCCCTCAAGCGGCGTTGCCTCTATCACTGGGTGGACTATCCCGACGCCGAACGCGAACTGGAAATCGTCGAGGCGCGGTTGCCGGGCATGGACATCGGTTTGAGCCGTCACGTTGTCGGCTTCGTGCAACGCCTGCGTGAACAGGATCTGTACAAGGCGCCGGGCGTGGCCGAAACCCTCGATTGGGCCCAGGCCCTGTTGCAACTCGACCAGGTCGCCCTCGACGGGGCCGCCATCGACGATACCCTCGGCACCTTGCTGAAGTACCAGGACGACATCGCCCGCATCCGCGGCAGCGAAGCGGCGCGAATTCTTGAGGAAGTGAAAGCCGAACTCGCGCTCCAGCCCGATTGAGCGCAGTCATGCAAGTTCCTGAAAGCACTCTCGACGGCGGCCGCATGGCCCAGAACATCATGCATTTCGCCCGCCTGCTGCGCGCCGCTGGTCTGCCCGTCGGCCCAGGCAAGGTGCTCGACGCCATCCGCGCGGTCAACCTGGTCGGCTTCGGCAGCCGTGGCGATTTTCATAGTTGCCTGTTCGCAATTTTCGTCAGCCGCCGGGAACAACGCGAACTGTTCGACCAGGCCTTCCACATCTTCTGGCGCAACCCCGCCTTCATGGACCGTATGCTCGGCGCCATGTTGCCCACGGTGCTCGGCGACGACAGCGAGCAGATGACCGAAATGCGCCGCCGGCTCGCGGACGCCATGACCTCGGGAGGCAGACTGAGCGATCCCGCCGAAGACCGGCTTGAATTGCATGGCCTGCTGACGAGTTCAGTCAGCGAAGTATTGCGCGAGCGGGATTTCGAGGACATGTCGAGCGCCGAACTCGATCAGGCCAAACGAGCCATTGCCCAGTTGCGCCTGCCCCATGACCGCATCGCCACCCGGCGCTTTCGGCCCGACCCGCGCGGCCGGATTCTGGACCGGCGCGCGAGCTTGCGGGCAATGACGCGGCCGAGCGAAGGCGCGCCGCTGAAGTTCAGCAAACGCCGCAAACGCCAGCCGCCATTGGTCGTGCTTTGCGATATTTCCGGTTCAATGAGCACCTATTCGCGCATGTTCCTCCATTTCATGCACGCCATCGCCAGCCAGCGCCGGGTGCACAGTTTCGTGTTCGGCACCCGCCTCACCAATATCACCCGGCAATTGGTTCATTGCGACGTCGACGCCGCCCTCGAACGCGTCGCCGACGCGGTACAGGACTGGTCCGGAGGCACGCGCATCGGGCATTGCCTACACCTGTTCAACAAGCACTGGGCGCGCCGCGTCCTCGCCCAGAACGCCACCACCCTGGTGCTTTCCGATGGCCTCGAATGCGACAGCGCCGAGCGGCTGGACACGGAAATGGAGCGTCTCGCCAAGTCGAGCCGTCGCCTTGTCTGGCTCAACCCCCTGTTACGCTGGAACGGTTTCGAACCCCTCGCCCAGGGCGTCAGGACCATGTTGCCCCACACCGACGACTTCCGCTCCGCCCACAACCTCCAAAGCCTCGACGACCTCGCCCGGGCTTTGTCGGTCTGATTGCCACCGACGAAAAATCCGGATACTGGCTCCAGCATGGCATTCGATATGGCGCAGGCACCGGCCACTCTTGTACTGCCTTGCAACTTTGCTAGGATTGATGGGTTTTCGTCAGGGGAGCAGAGGGCATGAAGTCGAAGAATCCGGAAGCGTCGAAGGCTGTCGACCTCAAGCGCAGGAGCCTGCTGGCCGCGGCGCCGGCTTTCATGATCGTGCCCCGCTATGTGCTTGGCGGCCAGGGGTTCGTCGCGCCGAGCGACAGGCTCAATATCGCGGCGGTCGGCGCCGGCGGCAGGGGCAGATCGAATATCCGCGATGTCGCCCATGAGAATATCTACGCGCTGTGTGAGATAGACGACGAACGGCTGGCGGCCACGCTGGCCGAGGAGTTCGCCGCGCCTTTCCGGGACCGGGCCAGAACTTACCGCGATTACCGGGAGATGCTCGACGAAAATCCGGAAATCGACGCGGTGGTGGTCAGCACGCCGGATCATATGCACGCGCCGGTCGCTTCCGTGGCGATGGACCTCGGCAAACATCTGTACATCGAAAAGCCGCTCTGCCATACCGTCGCCGAGGCTCGTTACCTCGCTCGCCGCGCGCGGGAAACCAACGTGGTTACGCAGATGGGCAACCAGGGGCATGCCGAGGAAGGCGCACGGCAGATCAACGAATGGGTGGCTTCGGGAGAACTCGGCGAGATTCGCGAAGTGCATTGCTGGACCAACCGTCCGGTCTGGCCCCAGGGCGTCGCGCGTCCGGAAGGCAGCGCCGCCATTCCCGTTACGCTCGACTGGGATCTCTGGCTCGGCGCCGCGCCGAACCGCCCTTACCTGCATGAAACCTATCATCCGTTCAACTGGCGCGGCTGGGTCGATTTCGGCACCGGCGTCGTCGGCGACATGGGCGCGCATATCATCGACCACCCCTATTGGGCGCTGGAACTCGACCTGCCGCATCGCGTCAGCGCAAGTTCGACCCGCTGGGGCGCGGGATACGAGAGTTTTCCGCTCGCCACCAAGATTCATTTCGAATTCGCGGCGACGGAATCGAGACCTGCGGTCAAGATGACCTGGTATGACGGCGGTCTGCTGCCCGAGCGTCCCGCCGAACTCGAAAACGGGAGGCAGATGGCGGGCAACGACGGCGGCGTTCTCATCGTCGGCGAACGCAAGACCCTGATGCATGGCGTCTACGGCCGCGATCCGGTGCTGATTCCCGAATCGGTACACCAGGAAACGCCCGCGCCGCCGCGGACCCTGGCCCGTTCGAACGGCATCTACCAGGAATGGATCGACGCCATCAAGGATCGCTCGAAGGTCACCACATCGAATTTCGAATACGCCGGCCGCCTCACCGAAACGATGCTGCTCGGCAATATCGCCGTGCGCCAGGCGTTCACGCACAAGGTGCTCGAATACGACGGCGAAACGATGCGTTTCACCAATGACGAGTTAGCGAACGCCATGCTGGACAAGGAATATCGGCCCGGATACGGCCTTTCGTGAGCACGGACGACACCATGCGAGAAAAAATATCGGACTGAGCGCGCGGCAAGTTCATGAGCACCAACGAACAGTACGACGCGATAGTCGTCGGCTCCGGCGCCGGCGGCGGCATGGCCACCTGGCGGCTGGCCCAGGCCGGGTTGCGCGTAGCGGTGGTCGAGGCCGGCCCCTGGTACGATCCGGCCGACGACCGCCAGCGCACCCAGTTCCGCTATCCCTGGGAGTCGCCGCGCCGCGGCGCCAGCACGAGACTGCGTCCCTTCGGCGATTTCAACGCCTGCATCGGCGGCTGGGAACTCGACGGCGAACCCTTCACCACGGCGGAAGGCACCGACTTCATGTGGTGGCGCGCGCGCATGCTCGGCGGCAGGACCAATCACTGGGGCCGTATCTCCCTGCGTTTCGGGCCGCTGGATTTCAAGCGCCGCGACATCGACGGACTCGGCGACAACTGGCCCATCGGCTATGAAGACGTCAAGCCGTATTACGACAAGGTCGACAAGCTGATCGGCGTGTTCGGCACCAACGAAGGGCTGCCGAACGACCCGGACGGCTTCTTCCTGCCGCCGCCCAAGCCGCGCCTGCACGAGTTGTACTACATCCGCGGCGCGCGCAGCGCCGGCGTTCCCGTCTATCCCGCGCGCAAGTCGATTCTGACCAAGCGCATCAACGACGAACGCGGCGTTTGCGTGTATTGCCGGCAATGCGACCGCGCCTGTTCCCTGCACGCCGACTTCTCTTCCAGCACGGTGCTGATCTATCCCGCGGTGGCGAGCGGGCGGGTCGACGTCTATACCAACACCATGGTGCGCAAGGTCGATACCGGCCCCGACGGCAACGCCACCGGCGTGTCCTGCATCGACCGCGGCAACCGGCGGGAACTGCGAATCAACGGACGCAGCGTCGTGCTCGCCGCCTCGGCCTGCAGCACCGCGCGCATCCTGCTCAACTCGATCAGCGCCCAGCACGGTTCGGGGCTCGGCAACAGCAGCGGACACGTGGGCCGCTATCTGCACGACTCTACCGGAGCAAGTCGGGCGGCCTTCCTGCCGGAACTGATGGACCGGGACATCTACAACGAAGACGGCGTCGGCGGCATGCATGTCTACACGCCCTGGTGGCTCGAAGGCGCGAACCTCGATTTCGCCCGCGGCTATCATCTCGAAATCGGCGGCGGCATGGGCATGCCGTCCTACGGCTTCGGTTTCGCCGCGAATCAATACAAGGCGTTTCTCGGTGAGCGGGTCGGCGGCTACGGCAATGGACTGCGCGACGATGTCCGCCGTTTCTACGGTTCGCGCCTGAGCATCGCCTGCCGCGGCGAAAGCGTTCCCCAATACGGCAATTATTGCGAACTCGACCCGGAAGTGGTCGACGAATGGGGCATTCCGGTGCTGCGCTTCGACTATCGCTGGACCGAGCAGGAAATCAATCAGGCCCGCCACATGCAGGACACCATGGAAGAATTGCTCGAAGCGTCGGGAGGCATATTGCTCGGCGACAAACCCGGCTCCGAACGTCAGTACGGCCTGACCCAGCCGGGCGAAATCATCCACGAGGTCGGCACGACGCGCATGGGCGACGATCCCACCACTTCCGTCACCAACCGCTATGGGCAATTGCACGACGCCGGCAATGTTTTCGTCGCCGACGCCGGCACTTTCGTTTCCCAGGCGGACAAGAATCCGACCTGGACGATTCTCGCCCTCGCCTGGCGCACCAGTGACTACATCGTCGAACAGATGCGGCAGCGGAACCTGTAAGCCATGAAAATGAACCGCCGCGAGACCCTGAAATCATTGCTGCTGGCGCCGCTCGCCGCGGGCGCCGCGACCGCGGGCTGCGCTTCCGGGGTGCGGGTGAACTGGACCGAACTGCCGCGGGAATATTCCTACGGTCGCACCGAAGCGGAACAGCAGCGCGACCGGGAACTGTTCGCTGAAAGTTATTTCAGCGAGCATGAACTCGTCACCATCGCGGTTCTGTGCGACATCATCCTGCCTTCGGATCATCCCAACGGCGGCGCCCTCGACGCGGGCCTGCCGGATTTCGTGGAATTCATCGTCAAGGACCGTGAGATCCTGAAATTGCCCGTACGGGGCGGAATCGCCTGGCTCGACGGTTACGCCGTCGCCGAATTCGGCGCGGATTTTGTCAATATCGACGAGCCCCGGCGGCTCGCGATCTGCGACCGCATCGCCTGGCCCGATGTGGAAGATCCGGTGTTGCAACCGGGCATCCGCTTTTTCTCGCTGATGCGCGATCTGACCCTGACCGGCTACTATACTACCGGGCAAGGCCTTCGGGATCTCGGCTACCAGGGCAATGTGGCCAACGTCTGGGATGGCGTGCCGGCCGAAGTTCTCGCACGGCACGGTCTGCAATACGAACCGGAATGGCTTGCCAAATGCGTCGATCAGTCCCGGCGCAACATAATCGCGACCTGGGACGATGACATGAACCTTACCAGTTGATCGCGAGACTCCAACATGAAGAAACTGTTACTTGCAATCGCCGCCTTGACCGCGGCCGCCGTCAGCGCCCAGGATCGGGCTGTCTGGGAACCTGAACCACAACTCGTGAATGCGCCGGGCAATGGCGCTCCGCCGTCGGATGCGATCGTGTTGTTCGACGGCACGAACCTGGACCAATGGATGCGCATCGAGGACGGTGAGCCCGCGCGCTGGGAAATCGCCGACGGCGTGGCCACGGTAACCCCCGGAGTCGGTTCGATCCGCACCCGGGAGTCTTTCGGCAGCATGCAGTTGCACCTGGAATGGCGCCCGACCGACGTCATCAGCGGCAGCGGCCAGAGCAGGGGCAACAGCGGCGTGTTCCTGCATGGGCTGTTCGAGGTACAGATTCTCGACAGTTGGGAAAACCCCACATATATCAACGGCCAGGCCGGGTCGGTCTACCTGCAGTCGCCGCCGCTGGTCAATGCGGCGCGGCGGCCGGGCGAATGGCAAAGCTACGACATCGTCTTCACGGCGCCGGTGTTCGAACAGGGTGAACTCGTTTCGCCGGCCTATGTGACCGTATTCCACAATGGCGTGCTGGTGCAGAACAACGTGCGGCTGGACGGCGCCACGTTTACGCCCGAACCCGTCTATGAAACGCGATGCGCGCCTTATCCCAGCGATCAAATGCAGGACTGCACCGGCAAGATGCCGTTGAGCTTGCAGGACCACGGGCAGGTCGTATCCTTCCGGAACATCTGGCTGCGGGAACTGTAAGAAGGAATCCATGGCATCCACATCGCGGCAGACGCGGCCCGCGGGGCCGGGGCATGCGCGCCGCCCGTTCCGGGCCGCGTGCATCCTGCTCGCCCTGCTGTTCCTGCCTGCCGCGCAAGCCCAGGTTCCGCCCCTGGGCGATCCGGGCCGGTACCCGGAACCGGAAGATTTCGGCCGCCTGCATTTTTATCTGGTTACCGTCGACGTCGGCGACCGGCTCTGGGACAACTTCGGTCATAGCGCATTGCGCATGCACGATGAGGTCAGCGGCGCCGATGTGCTGTTCAACTGGGGCGGATTCGACGCCAGCGGCGGCATGCTCAGATTCGGCTTTCGCTTCTTCCTCGGCGAAATGAGTTACCGGCTGTTCACGGTTCCGACCGAACAGGCCTATGCGCTGTACCGGGAAGAGGAGAGGTCGATCTGGGAGGATCGCATCAACCTCAACAACGCCGAGAAAGCGCGTCTGTATCAACGGCTGATGTGGAATCTGGAACCTGAAAATCTCGTCTACGAATATGATTACTTCGACGACAATTGCACGACCCGCCTGCGGGATTATCTGGACGAGGCGCTCGACGGCAGATTGAGCAGCCAATTTACGGGCATGACCGCGACGACCTACCGGCAGGTAGTCCAGTCGCATTACGAATCGATTTCGGCAGTCGCGATGTTGCTCGACCTGGCCATGAACAGCAACATCGATCGTGCGATGAGCGAGTGGGAAAGCATGTTTCTGCCGCTGAATCTCCGGCGGCAGCTATTGCGGATGGACAGCGACGTGGCGCTCGGCGGCGAGCAATTGCCCTTGCTTGCCGAATCGCGGCTGGTCGATGAGTTTCCTCCGCCGTCCCGGCAATGGAACGCTTATATGGTCTTTGTGGTCATTCTCGCCTCGCTCACTCTCTGGCTGTTGTTCACCACCAGGAGACGGCGCTACAGCCGGTTCATGGATTCCTCGCACAATCCCCCGCGAACGCTGTCCCCCGCGGGATACCAGGTGCTCGGCGCGGCGACCCTGATCGGGTCCGTATTCAGTGGCATGTTGGGCTGTCTCATGCTTGGCAGCTGGTTCTGGTCCGGTCACGAGGACCTGCACCATAATTTCAATCTGCTGCTGTTCTGGCCCACCGACCTGTTCGGCATCGCCATGGCGCTGCGCTGGCTGTTTCTGAAGTCTCCCTGGCCGCTGGATCAGTACAGCGCGCCCTATACGAATTACTACATTCTGGCGCACATGGTCGGCATTGGAGCATATGCGGCAATCCACTTCGGCGGCCTGACCGATCAGGATCTTTCCAACGTAACGACGTGGCTGCTCGCGCCCATGGCGGTGGCCATGGTATTGATCTGGCAGCGCGGTTTCCGGCGCGTGGAAAACGCCATCGTTCTATAGGAATCCGCACCTCGCGCGGAGCCGGCGCTCGTGTTAATCTTGCGGCCCGGCGCGCGCCTCGCGAAACCGTCATGAGCGCCTGTTCCGCGCCGTAACAATCAGTTTGGGAGAATCGAGAAGTGAATGCGGATTTTACGCCCGAAGATCTTGCCTTTCGGGATGAAGTGCGGGAATTCCTGCAAAACGAGTTCCCCGCCGGGATGCGCGAAAAAGTCGACGCCGGCATCCGGCTGAGCAAGGACGAGATCGTTCGCTGGCAGAAAATTCTCTACGAAAAAGGCTGGGCCGCCCCTAACTGGCCCGTCGAGTTCGGCGGCACCGGCTGGACCGCCACGCAGAAACACATATTCGCCATGGAAATGGGCCTGATCGGCGCGCCCGAACCGGTGCCTTTCGGCATGAAGATGGTGGCGCCGGTATTGATGGCCTACGGCAGCGAGGAACAGCAGCAGCGCTTCCTCCCCGACATCCTGCAAAGCAACGTCTGGTGGTGCCAGGGCTATTCCGAGCCCAATTCCGGTTCCGACCTCGCCTCGCTCAAGACTTCCGCGGTGCGCGACGGCGACGACTATATCGTCAACGGCAGCAAGACCTGGAATACCTACGGACAATACGCCGACTGGATTTTCTGCCTCGTACGCACCGACACCACGGTAAAGAAACAGGAAGGCATCAGCTTCCTTCTGATCGACATGAAATCGCCCGGCGTCTCCCACCGGCCCATCGTGCTCATGGACGGCCATGTCGAAGTCAACGAGATCTTTTTCGACGATGTGCGCGTCCCCGCGGCCAATCTGATCGGCGAGGAAAACAAGGGCTGGACCTATGCGAAGGTGCTGCTGACCCACGAACGCACCAATATCGCCCTGGTGCCGCGCAGCACCCGCCGCCTGCGCGCCTTGCGCCGGGCGGCGGCGAGCCTCGACGACGGCTACGGCGGCAGCATGCTCGACGATCCGGTCTTCAGCCACCGGTTCGCCGAACTGGAAATCGAGCTGAAGGCGCTCGAATACACCGAATTGCGCACCCTGGCTTCGCTGAGCGTGGGCAAGTCGCCCGGTCCCGAATCGTCGATCCTGAAGGTCGTCGGCACCGAACTTGCCCAGCGCATCGACGAGATGTTCGTCGAACTCGCGGCTTACCACAGCCTGCCGTATCTGCCCGAGCAGTTCGATGAAGGATTCCAGGGCGCGCCATTGGAGCCGGGCGTTCCGGCGGGGCAGGGCCTGGTCTATCTCAACAATCGCAAGTTGTCGATTTTCGGCGGCTCCAACGAAATCCAGCGCAACATCATCTGCAAGGCCGTGCTCGGTCTGTAGTCGCCCAAGCTTTCAATCCCAAGCTTTCAATCCCAAGGTTTCAATCCCAAGGTTTCAATAGAGGTCAGAAGGTGGACTTTTCCTATTCCGAAGAACAACAGATGCTCAGGGAAAGCGTCGGCAAATTCGTGCAACAGCAATACGACTTCGATTCCCGCAATCGGATCGCCGCCAGTGAAACCGGTTACAGCGACGAGAACTGGAAATTGTTCGGCGAACTCGGCTGGCTCACGGTGCCGTTCAATGAAGCCGACGGCGGTTTCGGCGATTCGGCCGTGGACCTGATGGTGATGATGGAAGAGTTCGGCAAGGCCATGCTGGTCGAACCGTACCTGGCTTCGGTCGTGCTCGCGGGCAGGCTGCTGGCCGCGCTCGGCGGCGAAGAACAGAAGGCCGAATCGCTGCCGTCGCTGATGGCGGGGAACTTGCAACTCGCATTGGCCTGGGCGGAATCCGGTTCGCGCTACAACCTCGCCAACGTCCGCCTCAGCGCGAGAAGCGAAGGCGGCAACTTCGTTCTCGACGGAACCAAGGTCAATGTGTTGAACGGTCCCAATGCGGACAAGTTGCTGGTAACCGCCCGCGAAAGCGGCGGCGCCACCGACTCCGAGGGGATCAGCGCGTTCCTCGTCGACAGGGAGGCGGCAGGCGTTCATGTGCAGGCCTACGCCAATCTCGATGGCAGTCAGGCCGCGAAGATCACTTTCAGCGAAGTGGAAGTACCCGCTTCGGCCCGGCTCGGCGAGGCCGGCGGCGCGCTGACGGCGCTTGAGCAAGTGGTCGATCACGCCACTGTCGCGGTGTGCGCCCAGGCGGTGGGGGCGCTCGACGCATTGCTGCAGAAAACGGTGGAATACAGCAAGACCCGAAAGCAGTTCGGCGTGCATATCGGCAGCTTCCAGGCGCTGCAGCATCGCATGGCTGACATGTTCATGGAATGCCAGCTCGCACGCTCGATCACGGTGATGGCGGCAATGCAACTCGATTCGGACGAATCAGCAGCGGTCAAGGCCGCCGCGGTCAGCGCCGCCAAGAGCCGGGTAGGCAAGGCGATCCGCAGGGTCGGCCAGGAAGCCGTACAGATTCATGGCGGCATCGGCATGACCGATGAACTCGACGTCTCGCACCTGTTTCGCCAGGTCACCGGACTCGAATTGCTTTTCGGCGACACCGACTTCCACACCGGCCGATTCGCCCGCCTGCAAGCCGCCGAATGAGCGAGCTGATTCTGGTTCGCCACGGTCAGGCGACTTTCGGCGCGGCGTCCTACGACAAACTCAGTTCGCTGGGGCGCGAGCAGGTGCGCAAGCTGGCGGCGCATTGGCGCGAGACGGGCGAGACGTTCGATTGTCTCTATTGCGGCAGCCTGCGGCGGCAGCGTGAAACCGCCGCTGAATTGCTCGATCTTGTGCCGGAAGATTCGGAAAGTCCGCATGAGGATGCGGCGCTGAACGAATACGACGGCGACCCGCTGATCCGGTCCTACCTGCGCGATTTCGCCAGGGATGAAGGTTTCGACCCCGCGCCCGAATGGCCGGTGCGCGACCGGACGATGTTTCAGCGCCTGTTCGAGGCGGCCGCGGCCAAATGGATCGCCGGTCATCTGAAGCCCGCGGACGGAGATGCGGATTTCGAGCGCTGGCCCGACTTCCAGTTACGCGTGCATCAGGCGCTCGATCGCATCATGTCGCGCCATGTGCGCGGCAGCCGGGTCCTGATCTCGACATCCGGCGGCGTCATCGCCCTGGCCTTGCAGCGGGTACTGCGTTACCCGGACACCGAAGCCATCGCCACCAACTGGATGGTGCAGAACAGTTCGATTACCCGGATCAAGTACGGCAATGGCAGAATCTCGCTGATGCAGTTCAACAGCCTGCCGCATCTTGAACGGGCCGAAACGCAATCGATGATTAGCTATCGTTAAGTTCTTGCCGTTGAAGGCTTGCCGCTGGAAACCGCCATGACCGGAGCCGAACTCGAAGACAAGGCGGGCCGCATAAGGCCCGGAGAAGAATTGCCGCTGGAGCGGCTGCGGGATTATCTGCGCCCGGTGCTCGGCGCGGCCGCCGGCGAACTTGAAGTAAAGCAGTTCCCGGGCGGCCATTCCAATCTCACGTATTTGCTTGGCAGCGGCGAACGGCAATGGGTGCTGCGCAGGCCGCCATTCGGCAGCAAGGTGAAATCGGCCCACGACATGTCGCGGGAGTTCCGCATACTCTCGGCGCTGAAAGACGTGTTTCCCTACGGCCCGGCGCCTCTGCACTTCTGTGACGACCACAACGTCATCGGCTGCGATTTCTACCTGATGAACTATATCCGCGGCCTGGTAATCCGCCGCGAATACCCGCCGGGTTTGAACCTGAGCCCGGATCGGACGCGCCGGCAACTGTTCAACTTCTTTGACGTGCTCGGCGATCTGCATTCGGTGAATCTGGCCGAGGCGGGTCTGGAAAACTTCGGCCGTCCCGCGGGATATGCGCGGCGCCAGGTCGAAGGCTGGATCAAGCGCTGGGAAAACGCCGTCACCGGGGACACAGTCAATTGCGACGCGATCATCAGGTGGCTGGGCGACCATCTGCCGCCCGACAGCGGCCGCGCCAGCGTCATCCACAACGACTACAAGCTCGACAACGTGATCTTTTCGCTCGACGACCCGCTCAAGATGATCGGCGTTCTCGACTGGGAGATGGCGACCGTGGGCGACCCGGTGATGGACCTGGCCTATACCCTGGGATACTGGGTGCAGACCAGCGACCCGGACTGGTACCGTGAAGCGCGGACCATGCCTTCCGACGTGCCGGGCGCCCCGAACCGGGCCGAAATCGTCAGCCGCTTCCAGGAGCGCACCGGAATCGCGGTCGACAATTTTCCCTTCTATTTCTGTTTCGCCCTGTTTCGATTACTCGTCGTGGGTCAGCAGATCTACTATCGCTACTACCACGGCCACACCCGCGACGAGCGCTTCGCCGGCTTTCTGCAAAAAGCCTTCGTCCTGCAGCGAATGTGTGAAATGATCATCAGCGGCAAGATCGAAAGCTGAGCGGTTTACAAGACCTGGGCCTCGCTCATGACCGCTTCGGCTTTTTGCTTGATTTCCGTGGCCACTTCGAAAGGATCGCCGTTTACGATCTCCTGCCGAAACAATTCCACCGAAAGCGCTCCGTTGTATTCCTTTTCGGCGAGTTTGCGAATGATGGCATTCAGCGGTGCTATGCCGTCACCCGGAATGACCCGATAACTGTTGTCGGTCAGTTCTCTAGGCGCATCGAGCAGATCCTGAAAGTGGCAATGGGCCAGTTCGCCCGGCTCGAGCAATTCCAGATCTTCGAACTTGCTGAGCCCGGACCAGAAATGGAAGAAATCGATCATCGGCCTGATATTGGGATGATCCGCAGCGCGGGTCACGCTCAATGCGGAGCTCAGTGTGGCGAGATGCGTCGAGGTGCGTAGAAACTCGATCATGCAAGTGAGATCGTACTCGCTTGCGATCACCGCGGCTTCGTGAATGGCCTCGGGCGTTGCCGCGAAGTCTTCGGCGGTAACCGGACGATTGGTAATGGACGGCGAATAGATCTTGTCGAGGCCGATGCTCGCGAACTGATCGCAGCGCATTCTCCATGTTTCCAGCGACGTCTCTCTTGCGGGACCCGGAATCCAGAGATCCGGCAAGGCCGTCGCGGCACAGACCGGGGTAAGGCCAAGATCGTCAAGTAGAGTCCGGGCGCCGCCTAACGAGTCGTTTTCCAGAAACCCGTCGAGCAATTGATCGTTGAGTTCAACGTATTCGATGCCTGCGCGGGACCAGCCTTCCAGTGACCCGCGGAAACCGGCGGCGCGAGAGGTGTTCTGGTGCATTGCGAGCAGCATTTTTCCCGGAGGCGCCGTCTGGGCCCGGGAATCCCCGCTCGACAAGACGAGCGGGGCAGCCAGGGATGTGAGGAGAAACTCGCGTCGATTTAACATGAAAATCACCTTGTGTTACTGTCGTTGCCCACCGTCGGCCCGGCCGATTCCGGACGACGGTCTCTTGTTACACCGGATCCGACCGCAACTTGAGAATTTCACAGGAACACACAAATTATGCAAGCACCAATCCGATTCAAACAATGTCTTGGAAAACTCCTGCTGGTCCCCCTGGTGATTTTTGCCGGGCAAAGCGTTAGCCATACCGTTGCCGCCCAGAACGAGGCGGACCAGCCGGGGGTGACCCGCTACGTCCGCTTCACGGACGACTCGGGCACCCATAACGGCATTCTCGACGGGCAGACGATCAATGTGCTCGATGGCGACCCGGTCTTCGACGACGGCGTAAGCCCGACGGGCCGGACGGTCGCGCTCGGCGACGTGGAACTCGAGATTCCCATTGACCCCGACAGGGTGCCGCGCGTATTCGGAGTGGCGGGGAACTCGAACAACCCGAACGGCAACCCGATCGAGGTCGAGCATCCGTCCTGGTTCGGCAAGGCGACAACCTCGCTCGCCAGGAACGGCGATCCGGTCGAGGTTCCCTTCGGCGCCACGAATTTCAACTTCGAGGGCGAACTCGCGCTCATCATCGGGCGCGAGGGCCGGCACATCCCCGAGTCCGAAGCGATGGACCATCTCTTCGGGGTGGCTGTCAGCAACGACTGGAGCGAAAACGACTGGTGCGGGGAAGGCCGGGGCATCGAGGAGCCGAGCCACGTCTTCTGCAAGGCCGGCGACACCTTTGCCACGCTGGGCGACCACGTGGTCACGGGTCTCGACCTGAGCGATCTCGAACTGACCGTCAGGCTCGACGGCGTGGTCGCCGCCCAGGGCACCACCGCTGACTTCCGCAACGATCCCGCCGCGCTTATCAGCAAACTGAGCCACTACGTCACGCTCAAGCGGGGCGACATCATCCACACCGGGACGGTCGCGCCCCCGCAACTCCCCGGCACGCGGCGCCAACTCTGGCAGGACGACGTCGTCGAGGTCGAAATCGAAGGCATCGGCGTCGTGAGCAATCAGCTCGTGCGCGTGACGCGGCAGACGGTCTCCGGTCCCGCGCTCCCCGCGCCCGACGGCGTGAGCGCGTATGTGCGCTTCCAGCACGAGGACGGCTGGTCGTTCGGCATGCTGGAAGGAGATCAGGTGCGCGAACTCGACGGCGATCCGGTGGCGGGCGGAGCCGCACCGACCGGACGCAGCTTCGACCTGTTGGACGTCGAGTTGGGCCTGCCGGTTGACCCCGAGCAGCCGGGCCGCAAGGTGCTGGCTGCTGCGGCCAACTATCATCCCGTAGACGGCATGCCCCGGCAGGTCCCGCATCCGCGCTGGTTCAACAAGGCCTCCACCGGGCTCAGCGGCGACGGCGGCGAGGTCCAGAAGCCGCCCGAGGCCGAGTTGATGATCCCCGAAGGAGAACTCGTGCTCGTCATCGGCCGCCAAGGCCGCCACATTCCCGAGAGCGAGGCGCTCGACTATATTTTCGGCGTCGCCGCGGGCAACGACTGGTCGGAACTGTCGTGGATAACATCCGACCGGGGCGTTCGACCCCTCAAGCTCGTGGGCAAGGCGACCGATACCTGGGCGGGCCTCGGCAACACGATTGTGCGGGGTCTCGATTACAGCGACCTCGAGATCAGCGTACGGGTCAACGGCGAACTTCTCTCCGAGGGCCGGACGTCGACGATGATCAACCGCCCGGCCCGGCTCGTGAGTTATCTTTCCCGCTACATGACGCTCAAGCCCGGCGACCTGATCTACACCGGCGCGATGCCGGTGGTCCCGGGAATGCGGCGCAACATGGAAGTGGGTGACGTCGTTGAAGTCGTGGTGGAAAACCTCGGGACGATAGAGCAGGAAGTCGTCTCGATGCCGGCCTGGCCGTTCTGAAGTCCTCGACTTTCGGCCGGCATTGCCAATTGTGAAAACCGCTGCATCGTCTCCGCTGCCCCGGCCGGTGGTGGCCTCGGTGGCATTCGTCAGCGGCTTTTGCATCATGACCGTGGAGATGCTCGGCGCGCGCATCATGGCGCCTTATTTCGGCGGCTCGGTGTCGGTCTGGGGCAGCATCATCACCGTGTTCATGCTGGCCCTGGCGCTGGGTTATCTGATTGGCGGGCGCCTTTCCATGCGCAATCCCAACGCCCTGGTTTTCGCGAGTTTCTATGTGAGCGCCGCGCTGTTTTCGCTGCCGATCATATTGTTCGCGGACGCCATCATGCGACCGATCTTCCTCGCTGTCGAAGATGCCCGCTATGGCTCGCTGCTGGCGTCCCTGGTCATGTTTTCCGTGCCGACGACCCTGCTCGGCATGATCTCGCCGTATTCGGTGCGGCTGCTGGTGGAAAGAGAGGAACATAGCGGGCAGATGGCCGGGCTGCTGTTCTTCGTCTCTACCGTGGGCAGCGCAGCGGGCACACTCGGAACTTCCTTCTATTTCGTGCTCTGGTTCGAGGTGAACAGGATTCTCTGGGGCGCGGTTACCGCCTTGCTGATCGCGGCGGCTATAATCCTTGTAGCCGGATACATGCGCGGTTCTCTCAGCTTGCGGGTGCGCGGTCATGAAACCTAGATTTGTTCTCGGCCTGTTATTGCTGGCGCTTGCGGCGCCGGCGGCGGGCGAGGTCATCCATCAGGAACGCTCGCTGTATCGCGACATCACAGTCGAGCAGAACGGGCCGCGGCGTTGCCTCATCTTCAACGTGCATCGCGGCGACCGCAATCAGACCTGCATCGATCTCAACGAACCCGAACGCCTGGTTTTCAGCTATACGCGCATGAGTTTCGCGGGGCTGTTGCTGACTCCGGAGCCCGAATCGATTCTTGTCGCCGGGCTCGGCGGCGGCTCGATTCCGATGACTTTCAGCGATCTCTTTCCCGATGCGCAAATCGACGTGATCGAAATCGACCCGGCGGTAGTCAGTGTGGCGAAGGACTTCTTCCTGTTCGAGGAAACCGCGAACATGCAGGTGTATGTGAATGACGCCCGGGTGTTCATCAAGCGCGCCGGCCTCGAAGGCAGGAAATACGACTACATCGTGCTCGACGCATTCACGGGCGACTATATCCCGGAACATCTGCTTACCCGCGAATTTCTCGAAGAGGTCAAGCAGATCCTGAACCCGGAAGGCGTGCTCGTCGCCAATACCTTTTCCACCAGCCGCCTTTACGACCACGAATCGGTCACTTACCAGCGGGTGTGGAACGAGTTCTACAACTTCAGGCTGCCGACCTCGGGCAATCGCATCATCATCACGAGGGTCGGCGCATTGCCGCCCCGCGGGGATTTGACCGGAGCGGCCCGGCGGCTGGCGGAGCGCGTCGAAAAATACGGCATTCCGCTGCTCGAGTATCCCGCCCGCATGTCGACCCGGGTCGACTGGGACATGAGCCGGCGCATGCTGACCGACCAATTTTCACCCGGCAACCTGCTGCGCGACTAGCGGGCGCCGGACCAACCGGAGAAAAATCATGCAAAGAATCGTTTCGGCAGTGCTTCTGATTGGCTGCCTGTTACTGACAAAGACCGTTCTGGCCGATGTCGAAATCACGCGTGACGTGGTATATGGCCACAAGGACGGCATGGCGCTCGTCTACGACGTGATCCGACCCGAGAATGCGAACGGGGCGGCTGTCGCCTTCATGATGAGCGGCGGCTGGTTCTCGCGCTGGTCGCCGCCGGAAACGCTAGCCGAAGGTTTCTTCAGCGACATGCTCGGCGCGGGCTTCACGATGATTGCGGTCTATCACGGCAGCGCGCCGCGTTACAAGGTGCCGGAAGCCTATGCCGACGTCAGCCGTGCAATTCGCCACATCAAGCTTCATGCCGAAGAGCATGGATTCGATCCCGACAGGCTCGGCGTAACCGGCGGCAGCGCCGGCGGCCATCTTTCGCTGATGATCGGTCTCGACGCCGATTCAGGCGATGCCCAGGCGAACGATCCGGTCATGCGGGGAGACAACGGCGTTGCCGCGGTGGTCGCCTACTTTCCGCCGGTGGATCTGCGTCCGATTACCGGTCCCAACGACCGTTTCCCGGCGCTCGATTTTTCGCCGGAATTGTCCGAGTCGATATCTCCGATTCTGCACGCGGACGCCGGTGATCCGCCCACCCTGCTGATCCACGGCGACGCCGACGATCTGGTGCCCATCAGCGAGTCGGAAGACTTGTACGCGGAATTCCAGGAGCAGGGTGTCGAAGCGGAATTCGTCACCATTGCCGGCGGTCAGCACGGCTTCCGCGGCGAGAACGCGGTCAAAGCCAACCGCCTGCGCCTGGAGTGGTTCCAGCAGCACCTTTGATTTTCAATCGCAGCAGACATGGACCGTCAGCACGTCGCATCTGGCGTGATGCAGCAGTTTCATCGCCGTGGAGCCGATCAGCGCCTTCCAGCCCGAGTGGCCGTGGCTGCCGATGACGATGGCGTCGGCTTCGATTTCCATTGCCAGGTTGGGTACTTCCGCCGCGGGGGAGCCGGGCAAGGTATGAATCTGGCCTTCCTGCAGGCCCTCTTCCCTGGCGATGGCCTTGAGGCGCTCGGCGGCGAATGCGATGGCTTCCTCGTGCAGTTCGTTGATGTTGACGGCGTACAAATCCATGCTATAGGCCGCGGCAACGGGTTCGACGACGTGCACGAGATGCAATTTGGCCGGGTCCTCGGCGAGCCGGACCGCGGTTGTAATCACCTTGTGTGAATCGTCAGAAAGGTCTATGGCCACCAGAATCTTGTTGTACATCGAATTCGTCTCCATTTGGGACAGGCCGTAATCTGCCGGTTATTGTAGAACAGAGGAAGGGGCGCGTCAGGCATTCCTGATCATGTTCCTGGCGACGACGAGTTGCAGGATCTGGCTGGTGCCTTCGTAGAGACGCAACAATCTTACGTCGCGGTAGAAGCGTTCGACCGCGAACTCGGACATGTAGCCTGAGCCGCCGTGAATCTGCACGGCGCGGTCGGCGACGCGGCCCACCATTTCGGTGCAGAACAATTTGCAGGCGGCGGATTCCAGCGTGACGTTATCGCCGGCATCGCGCTTGCGTGCCGATTCCAGCGCCATGCAGCGCGCGGCGTAGGCCTCGGTGCGGGAATCGGCAAGCATGGCCTGTATGAGTTGCTGTTCGGCGATCGGCTTGCCGAACTGCTTGCGCTGCATGGCGTAATCCAGCGCGTCGGCGATCAGGCGCTCGGCGAGTCCGACGGCGACGCCCGAGATGTGCAGCCGGCCCCGGTCGAGCACCTTCATCGCGGTGACGAATCCTTCGCCTTCCTCTCCGATGATATTCGCCGCCGGCACCCGGCAGTCCTCGAATATCACGTCACAGGTGAGCGAGCCCGCCTGGCCCATTTTCCTGTCGACCGACCCGAGTGTGATTCCCGGCGTGCCGCGTTCTACGATGAACGAGGAGATGCCCCGGGCGCCCTTGTTGGCCGGGTCGGTTCGCGCCATGACATTGAAGGTATGGGCGACCGGCGCATTGGTGATGAAGCGCTTGGAGCCATTCAGTACGTAGTGGTCGCCGTCGCGTACCGCCGTGGTTCGCAGCGAGGCCGCGTCCGATCCGGCCTCGGGCTCGGTGAGACAGAAACAGCTTAACCATTCGCCGCTGGCGTATTTCGGCAGATACGTGCGTTTCTGTTCCTCGGTGCCGTTGAATACGATCGCGGCTGAGCCGATGCCGTTGTTGGTGCCGATCAGCGAGCGGAAAGCCGGCGAAGTCTTGCCGAGTTCGATCGAAACGAGGATTTCCTCTTCCATGGTCAGACCGAGGCCGCCGTATTCTTCCGGGATGGTCAGGCCGAACAGGCCGAGTTCCTTCATTTCGCGCACGATTTCCTCGGGCACGCTTTCCTCGTCCGCCAGGCGGTTTTCCGCGGGGACCAGCCGTTCGCGGACGAATCGCTCGATCAATGCGAGCAACTGGTTCAGGGTTTCCCGGTCTCTGATCATGTCTGCCCAACCTGTGCAAAACGCGCCAAGTTACCACAGCCCCAAGGGCTTTTGCAGCGCCCGGTCCGGCGGGGTTTACCACTCCTTATGCTGTGATAATATGGCGCCCCCTCAGCCGCGCGGCTACTCCCAGGAGCCACTATGTCACAGGCAGTCAGTTATTCGAAACAGGGCAAGATCGGCATTATCAGCGTCAACAATCCACCGGTGAACGCCCTGGCGCAACGCGTGCGCGAAGGCCTACTCAATGCCGTCGGACAGGCGCAGAAAGACAAATCCGAAGCCATTGTGCTGTGCTGCGAAGGCAGGACGTTCATCGCCGGCGCCGACATCACCGAATTCGGCAAGCCGCCCAAGGAGCCCGGGTTGCAGGAAGTGCTCAGCGCGATTGAAAACTCAAGCAAGCCCGTCGTCGCCGCGATTCACGGCACCGCCCTCGGCGGCGGATTCGAGGTCGCGCTGGCCTGCCATTACCGCTGCGCCGTCGCCAGCGCGAAAGTCGGTCTGCCCGAGGTCAAGCTGGGATTGCTGCCCGGCGCGGGAGGCACCCAGCGGCTGCCCCGGCTGGCCGGAGTCAAGGCGGCGCTCGACATCATCACTTCGGGCAATCCGGTTCCGGCGAAGAAGGCCCATGACATGGGCCTCGTCAATGAAATCATCGAGGGCGACCTGGTCGAAGGCGCCATCGGTTACGCGCGGGATCTGGTCGATTCCGGCGCGCCGCTCAAGCGCATTCGCGACATCAATATCGATCCCGCCACCATCGAGCCCGGCTTCTTCGAACAGGCGCGGAAACGGGTAAATGCCCGCGCCCGCGGCCAGATCGCTCCGGACCGCATCGTCAGTTGCCTGGAAGCCGCGGTCAATCTGCCTTTCGACAAGGCGTTGAAACGCGAGCGGGAGTTGTTCGTCGAACTCGTGACTTCGACCGAATCGGCCGCCATGCGCCATATCTTCTTCTCCGAACGCCTGGCGGCCAAGATCAAGGGATTGCCCCGCGAGACCCCGACAAGGGAGATCAAACAGGCGGCGATCATCGGCGGCGGCACCATGGGCGGCGGCATCGCCATGTGTTTCGCCAACGTGGGCATTCCGGTCGTATTGCTGGAAGTCAACGAGGAAGCGCTCGACCGCGGCCTGAAAATCATCCGCAAGAACTACGGAATCACGGTCAAGCGCGGCAAGCTCAGGGAGGACGACGTAAAACAGCGCATGAGCCTGATCACGGGCACTACGGACTACGCGGACATCGCTGGAGCGGACATGGTGATCGAAGCGGTATTCGAAAACCTCGATCTGAAAAAGGAAATCTTCGCCAAGCTCGACAAGACCTGCAAGGCCGGGGCGATTCTCGCCACCAACACGTCCTACCAGGACGTGGACGCCATCGCCGCCGCCACTTCGCGGCCGCAGGACGTGCTCGGCACGCATTTTTTCAGCCCCGCCAACGTCATGCGGCTGCTTGAGGTCGTGCGCGGCGAGAAAACCGCGGACGACGTGCTTGCCACGACCATGGGGCTGGGCAAGCGAATCGGCAAGGTCTGCGCCTTGTCGGGGGTCTGCTACGGTTTCATCGGCAACCGTATGCTCACCGGCTATGGCCGCGAAGCGCAATTGCTCCTGCTGGAAGGTTGTACGCCGCAGCAGGTCGATTCGACGCTGGAGAAATTCGGCATGGCCATGGGTCCGGTCGCCATGGGCGATCTGGCGGGACTCGATGTCGGCTACAAGGCGCGGCAGTCGCGCAAGACCGAAGGCGACGACCCGCGCCCTTACGCCGTCAGCACCCGGCTGGTGGAATCGGGCCGCCTTGGCCAGAAGAGCGGCGCCGGCTATTACAAGTACGACACCGAGACCAGGGCGCGCAATTCCGACCCCGAAGTGGAAGCCATGATCCGCGAGGAAGCCGAAAAGTTCGGCATCGAGCAACGCGAGATCAGCGAGGAGGAAATCATCGCCCGATGCATGTATCCGCTGGTCAACGAAGGCGCGAAGATTCTCGAAGAGGGGATCGCCCAGCGCGCGTCCGACATCGACATCGTATACGTCTACGGCTACGCCTTCCCGGTCGCCAAGGGCGGCCCGATGTTCTACGCCGATCAGGTGGGATTGAAAAACGTGTACGAGCAAATTCTGGAATTCCAGGACCGGCACGGCGAGAAAAACTGGCAACCCGCAGACCTGCTGCGCGAACTCGCCGAAAGCGGCGGCAGCTTCGCCGCCTGGGACAAAGAACAAGCCTGAAAATGATTTCGTATCAGACGACAACGCCGGGCGCCCCGCTGGCGGAAGTGTCCGCCGAGACGCCTGTACCGCAAGGTACGGAAGTGCTGTTGAAGACGCTCGCCTGCGGCGTTTGTCATTCCGACATTCACTTGCACGAAGGCGTATTCGAACTCGGCCATGGCAAGCAACTCGAAGTTGGCCGGCCGGGACAAGTGCTCGGCCACGAAATCCATGGCGAAGTCGTCGCTCTCGGCCCCGAGGCCGAAGGCCTTGCCGTCGGCGACCGCCGGGTCGTCTTCCCCTGGATCGGCTGCGGCGATTGCCCGACCTGCGCGCGCGGCGAGGAACAACTTTGCACGCCGGGCCGCGCGCTCGGCATCGTCGCTCCCGGCGGCTTCGCCGATCATGTGCTGGCGCCGCATCCGCGTTACCTGTTCGATTGCGGCAGCGTCCCCGGCTCGCTCGCGGCGACCTATGCCTGTTCCGGACTGACCGCGTACGGCGCGCTGAAGAGAGTCGGGGAAATCCGGCCCGGCGACGAAGTCATCATCATCGGCGCCGGCGGCGTCGGCATGATGGCGATCCAGATCGCCCGCTCGGCCCTGGGTATCGATCCCATCGTCGTCGATATCGACGAGGCCAAGTTGCAGGCCGCAAGGGACCTCGGCGTGAGCCGGACCTGGAACGCCGGCGAACCGCAGTCGGCGAAAGAAATCCGCAAGGCGACCGGTGGCGCATTTGCCGCGCTCGACTTCGTCGGCAACGAAGCGACGGTGAATTTCGGCCTCGGTTGCCTGCGCAAGGGCGGCGCCCTGGTCATCGTAGGCCTTTACGGCGGCGCCTTGAACATGCCCATCCCCTTTCTGCCCATGAACGCCCGCATCATCCAGGGCAGCTATGTCGGCAGCTTGCAGGACTTCTCCGAACTGATGGAACTCGTGCGCGCCGGCAGGATCGATCCGATCCGCATCACCGAGCGGCCATTGCGGGAAGCCACCGCGGCGCTGGCGGACCTGAAAGCAGGCAAGGTGGAAGGGCGGCAGGTACTCGTTACGGAACCGGCATGAGCGGCGAACTCGAACGATTCCGGCAGGAAACCCGCGACTGGCTGGAAGAAAACTGTCCTGCTTCGATGCGCACGCCGATGCCGCCGGAAGAGGTGGTCTGGGGCGGGCGCAATGCCGAATACGCGAATCCCGACAGCAAGCTCTGGCTCGATCGAATGGCCGCAAAAGGCTGGACCTGCCCGCAATGGCCGGCGGAATACGGCGGCGGCGGGTTGAGTTCGGCCCAGGCGGAAATTCTTGCCGAAGAACTCTCGCGCATCCATGCGCGTCCCGCGCTGACGAGTTTCGGCATCAGCATGCTCGGGCCGGTGCTGCTCGAGTTCGGCGCCCACGAGCAGCGACTCGAACACCTGCCGAAGATCGTGCGCGGCGAAATCCGCTGGTGCCAGGGTTACTCCGAACCCGGTTCGGGCTCCGACCTGGCAAGCCTCAATACTCGCGCCGACCTGCATGGCGATCACTACATAATCAACGGCTCCAAGATCTGGACTTCCTACGCCGACAAGGCCGACTGGATCTTCTGCCTGGTGCGAACCGATTTCGAGGCGCCCAAGCATCAGGGCATCAGTTTCATTCTGTTCGACATGGACAGCGAAGGCGTCAGCACCAGGCCGATCCAGCTTATCAGCGGCTCATCGCCTTTCTGCGAGACCTTTTTCGACGATGTGAAAGCGCCCGCCGGCAATATCGTCGGCCGCCTGAACGACGGCTGGACCATCGCCAAGCGCCTGCTCCAACACGAACGCACGATGATTTCAGGCTTCGGCCTTGCCGGCGGCCAGGCCGAAGGCGGCGGCGCTTCGGAAGGGACCGTGGAAAGCATTGCCATGCGTTACCGCGGCGATGAGGAGAAACTCTCCGATCCGGTGCTGCGCGACCGCATCGCACAATTCAAGATCGACTCCGAGGCATTCGCGCTGACATCGCGGCGCAGCGCCGAGGAATCCGAGGGGGGTGGACCCAACCACATCTCCTCGATGCTCAAATACTACGGCTGCGAGTTGAACAAGCGCCGCTGCGAACTGCTGCTCGAAGCCGCCGGTAACCGGGCGCTGGGCTGGGAAGGCGAGGGCTTCGACGAAGACGAATTGTCGCTGGCGCGGGAATGGCTGCGCTCGAAAGCCAACTCCATCGAAGGAGGCACCGCCGAAATCCAGCTCAACGTGATTGCCAGGCGAGTGCTCGACTTGCCCGACCTGACCGGCATTCTGCGCGGAAAACGCTAGTCTCATGGCCGATTCATTACTGCTGAACGAAGAACAGCAACTGTTGCGCGAGTCGGCCCGCGGATTCTGCC
This sequence comes from uncultured Pseudohongiella sp., assembly GCA_964622925.1. GTDB lineage: Bacteria > Pseudomonadota > Gammaproteobacteria > Pseudomonadales > Pseudohongiellaceae > UBA9145. The sequence continues at coordinate 28,201 of CAZUSL010000220.1, forward strand.
GCGAGCAGGCGCCGCTTTCCCTGCATCGAAAATTGCGCGACAGCCGGGACGCCGAAGGCTTCGACCGCGACCTGTGGCGACAGATGGTCGAACTCGGCTGGACCGGCATGGCGATCCCGGAGGCTTATGGCGGCTACGGTTTCGGCCATACCGGTCTTGGCCTGGTGCTTGAGGAGACGGGCCGCACGCTGGTGGATTCGCCGCTGATCGCCACGGTTCTGCTGGGCGCGAACGCGATCCTGGAATCGGGCAGCGAAGCGCAGAAGGCGGAATTGCTGCCCCGGATCGTCGCCGGCGAATTGCTGCTCGCCTTCGCGCTTGACGAAAAGTTCGCGCACGATCCCGAACGCATCGAGACCGTGGCTGTTCCCCGAAACGGCGGATTCGCGCTCAACGGCGGCAAGACTTTCGTGCTCGACGGGCACGTGGCCGACCGGATCATCGTTGTCGCGCGCATCGATGGCGAATCCGGGGACCCTGCGAACGTCGGCCTGTTCCTGATCGATGCAGCCGCTCCCGGTCTGGAGGTTACGCGCACGATCATGGTCGACGGCCGCAATTGCGCCAATATCGCCCTGAACGATGTGGCGGTGGAAGCCGGCGACTTGCTTGGCGGGTCGGCGGTCGCCCGGGAAGTACTCGACCGGGTGCTCGATATCGCCCGCATCGGCCTGGCGGCGGAAATGCTCGGCAGCGTAGAGGAAGTATTCGAGCGTACCCTGGACTATCTGCGCCAGCGCGAGCAGTTCGGCGTCCCCATCGGCGCGTTCCAGGCGTTGCAACATCGCGCCGCGGAAATGTATAACGAAATCGAACTGGGCAAATCGCTGGTTCGCGCCGCGCTCGCCGCGCTGGACGATCCGGCAGGCAATAATGACCGGATCGCGCGCTTCGCCAGCGCCGCGAAGGCGAAGTTGTCGGAAGTGTTCTTTTTGATCAGTAACGAAGGCATCCAGATGCATGGCGGCATCGGCATGACGGACGAATTCGACATCGGCTTCTTCCTCAAGCGCGCCCGCGTCGCCCAGCAATTTCTCGGCGGCGCCGGCTTCCACCGCGACCGCTACGCCGCCCTGCATTCGTTCTGACAACGGTCAGGAGGGAAAGCAATGGCTGTCCCGAATTTGTCGATCCGGCGCATGACGCTGCTGATTGCCGCCCTGCTGGCGGCGGGCAGCGTGTACGAGGCCGCTGCCCAGAGCACTTACGTTCTCGCGACGGGGCGCAGGCTTCCCTACCTGTACGCGATTTCTTTTGGCGACGCCGTCGCTCCCGAAAACGACAACACCTCGAACGCGATCGTCAGCCGCGGCAAGGTCGCCCTGGACCGGTTGGACGGACAGTTACTCGGCGACCCTGCCAATCTTGTCGTAAGCGAGGACGGCGGCACGGTATTCGTGGTGAATCACCATGGCGCCATCGATAACGCGGAATTCAGACAGCATGGCGGCCGGGGGCAGATCGCGGTGCTCGACGTGGACGCGGTTCTCGATCCGGCAAACGACGGGACTGCGAACGCGCTCCTGCGCCACCTGGACTCGGGAGCCTTCGGAGCCGTCGGCGTGGCGCTGTGGCAGGACATGCTCATCATCGCCAACGCCGAGAACAACCTGACCGAGGACGGAGGCAATCGCATCAGCTTCGTCGACCGGCGGACCGGAAGTCTGCGCGGCACGGTGGAACTGGCCCTGGGCTCCCCCGGTTTCGCCTGCGGGGATTACCCGGTGCCTTACGTTTCCCCCTATGGGCCGCCGAGGAATCTGGCCGTGCTTTCACCGGACCCCACCTGGGGATGTTTCCCCAACCCGAACGGCCTGGCGCTGGGCCTTGCCGGCGACGGCAACGCCTTCGTGTTTACCGCCAACGGGGGCACGGACGATGTGTCGGTTATCGACCTTTCGCGCGTCCTGGAAGGGGACCGGCTTGCCGAGATCGGCCGCATCCCGGCCCAGGTCGGTCCCTGGGGCATAACCGCCACGCCCGACGGGCGCCATATCATCGTCGCCAACGGCAGAAGCCAGCAGGATGATCGGACGGGCAACGCGATTTCGATTATCGACGTCGATCTGGCGAGCGAGGGCGCGGATAATGCCGAAGTCGCGCGCATCCTGACAGGCACGGACGATCCAGAAGATCAGACACATCCGTTCATTCCGTCCGTGACTCCGGACGGCCGGGAGATCGTCGTTCCGAACTATCGGGCCAATAACGTTTCCATAGTGAACCTGGAACTCGCGCTGGCCGGTGACCCCGACGCCGAAGTCGCGCGCATCCCGCTGGTCAGGGAGGACGGTCAACCCGCCCGTCCCAAGGGTTCGGCCATCACCTCCGATGGCCGGTTCGCCGTAATAAGCGGCGGGGCCGCGACGCAGCCGTATTCCGGGGAGTCTGGTTACGTGTACGTGATCGATCTGCAATCGCGCAGTGTCGTCGGCACGGTGACCGGCGTGGGAAACGATCCTTACAATCTGGCGCTGGTCGAGAGGCAGGAAGATCGCGAATGACGAATTCTGGTATACACTGGCCGCTCGGCCAAATCCGGCTCGCCTGAAAAAATCCGGGAGGATAACAATGCAGATTCTTCGCAGAATTCCCTTTGTAGCCGCTATCGTCCTGTTGCTGCTCGCCGGCCAGGCCGGCTTCGCCCAGCAGGAAATCGACCCGACCCGCTGGGAATCGGCGATGCAGGCCTTCGATGAACAGGATCGGGCTTCGCCCCCGCCCGAAGGCGCCATCGTATTGACCGGCTCCTCGAGCATCGCGCGCTGGAACGATGAAGCCGCCGCCGCGCTGGCGCCGCTGACGGTAATCGCCCGCGGCTTCGGCGGCAGCACGATGCAGGAAGCCTTGTACCACCTGGACCGTGTCGCGCTGCGTTACAGACCACGCGCCATACTCATATACGAAGGCGACAACGACACCTGGTACCGGATCCCGGAAGACGACATCGTCGATCATTTCCGGCAGATCGTCGCCAGGGTGCACGAGGAATTGCCCGAAACCCGCATCTATGTGATGTCGGTCAAGCCGAGCGTAGCGCGGGTGGACGTCTGGCCGGCCGCGCAAAAAGTGAACGGGCAATTGAAAGCGATCGCGGAAGCTAACCCGCTGGTGCATTACGTCGATGCGGTTACGCCATTCATGAAGGCCGACGGCACGGTGATGACCGACATCTTCATCGACGACAACCTGCACTTCAATACGCTGGGCAACCTCATCTGGGGCAGCACGATCCGCGCCGCCCTGATGCCGCTGGAAGCGCGGCACGAAGTCCTGCACTGACCGGAGGTCAGTACTCGTCGTAGCCCTCGGTCAGTTCGATGCGGACGCCTGCGGGGTCGGTGATGAAGGCGATCTTGAGTTCGATGGCCGGAATTTCGCGGTACGGCACATCGAACTCGATCCCCCTGGCTTCCAGGTCGCGGCAGAAGGCTTCGAGATTGTCAATTTCGAAACCGATATGGTCGATCGCCGCGCCCTGGGTGGCGGCGCGTTCCTGGTCGGTGGCGCCGAAGCTCAGATTCATTCCTGGCGCGTTTGTGGTCGTGGCGATCGAACCGCGGGGGCGAATTTCGAGGCCGAATACCTGGGTGTACCATTTCAGCAGTTCTTCATGGCCCGGCGTGATGAAATGCACGTGATAGCCCATGATTTCGACGTGCAACGATTGATCTTCCTGCAATTCCACATAGACGTCGTCGGGCAGCATGACATAGGCATTCGTCTGGCCTTCCGCGCCGGTAAAGACGCGCCCGACTTCATATCCGGTCGCGCTCCACTTTTCCAGGAATCTTTCGATATCGCGGACCTTGAAGCCGAAATGGTCCATGACGGTTTCACGGGAACCCATCGTCGGTTCACGCTCGGTCAAGGCGACCAGCATGTTGGGCAACCGCACCGCGGTCAGCGGACCTTTCTCCACTACCACGCCGCCGAAATATTCCACCCAGATCCGCTTGTGCAACTCGATGTCCGAGACGTTGAGGTGGACATGGCCATAGGTGAGTCCGGCAGGGTTCGGCGTAGCCAACTGCCCAAGCGCCGGCATTGCAAACGCAAGCATGAGCAAGGAAAGCAGCAAGTTTTTCATTGATTATTCTCCTCCCGGAACCGCAATCGGCTCGGGGAACCAGACCGGCCGCAATCCCCGGCCGCGAAAACCAATTCAAGACGGCAAGGTTAATTCCGCGCTCGCCGGCTTGCCAGCAAGATTACACACTGTTTCAAATTTCACTGGGAATTCAGCAATAGACCCGAAGCATGGGAAGATTGGTAACACTTATGTAAAAAATCGGAATGTTGGCAACAAGTGACTTTATCTTGGAGAAAAATTCAGTAGACTAGCTTCTGAGCAAAATCAGCGGCAAGACTGAATCGCGTTCACAACAACCTCAAACACTATCGGAATCGAGGGTAATTCAAGATGCAAAGCAAATTTCCGGGTGCCCGCAAAGCGATCACCCTGGCCGTACTGGCCGGCCTTTCAATGCCCGTACTCGCCCAGGATGACGAAGACGCCATCGAGGAAGTCGTAGTCACCGGTTCATTCATTCGCGGCACCCCGCTCGACGCACCTTCGCCGGTGCAGTTGATCGACAGGAACAGCATCGAAGCGCAAGGCGCCGCGATCGTCTGGGACGTCATCAAGAATCTGGAAGTGAATTCCGGCTCGTTTACGAACCAGGGTTCGGGCGAGCGCTCTCAAACCGAAGGAACCGCGGTAGTCAACTTGCGGAACCTGGGCGAGAACTCCACCTTGACCCTGATCAACGGCAAGCGCATGGCGCCGCACGCTGGCGAGACTAACACCGGCGGCGAGTTCGTTAACATAAACGCAATTCCGATCGTGATGACCGACCGCATCGAACTTCTCACAGACGGCGGTTCCGCACTCTATGGCGCGGACGCTGTGGCCGGCGTGGTCAACGTCATCATGCGAACAGACTTCGAGGGCTTTGAACTGTACGGCGATATTCAGGGTGTTGAAGCCGCCGGCGATGCCTTCGACCAGACCGTGAGTGCCATATGGGGTTGGGCAAGCGATGATGGTGACACGCATTTCGTCATATCCGCCGAGCGCTTCGAGCGCGACCCGCTCAATGTGCTGTATGGAAACCATATAGACGAAAACTCTCAGTTCCTGCAGACCGTATCTTCAATCGGCGGCGCGGTTGCCTCGCCGGCGTTTGGCGCGAATGTCAATCCCGCCTACGTCAACGAGGAAGTCCGAGCCTACAATGTTTCCCAAGGTGGCGAAGACACGGCCATTTACAGCGATCCGCTATGTGAGACCATGACGGGGACCACAGGCATCCCGTTCCAGTTCGGCACCTTGCGCGAGCAGCGCGGTGAACGCGGCGGCACATGTCGGGAAGACGCCGCCCGCTTCAACTTTCTGGAGAACCAGACCGAGCGCAGCAGTGTGGCTCTCTCGTTTGACCATACTTTCAGCGAGTCGGCGGAGTTTTACCTGTTTGCCACTCATTCCGAGAATTTGGTGACTCTCCAGGGCGGCGGCCTGAACAATACGGGCGGTTCAAGCACCACCCGCGGACCAACGGTTTTCCTGGCCCAACCGGGCGCCTACCTTCGTAATCCCGCATGGGGCTTCCAATCGATCGGGCAGACCATGGAATTGGGATTTTTCGCCCCCAAAGCCGGGCTGGAACGTCCAACTGAAATCCCGAACGCTCCGGTTTCACTGGCGAATGGCGGACCCAACATCGCATTCTGGGCGAATCCCCGGGACAACATACCCAGAGATGGACAGCGGCAAAACTTCACGGACACGTCTGCGGATTTGATTCAAACCGGAATGCGTGGAGATTTTCAGTTTAACGATCGCGACTGGAACTATGACGTAAGCTTGTCCTGGTCCAGCACCAGCAATGAGCAGTCTTATCAGGTATTCAATCGCGAGCGAACCGAACTCGCGGCCAACGGGCTTGGCGGGCCGAATTGCACACCAAACGGCAGACCGGATTTCGATTTCGTGGGCGAACCCGGTCCGTTCGGCGGCGCAATTCCCCAAGCTTGGGATTTTTACGCGGGTCTGACTCAGACTTTCTTCCCAGGCTATGTATTTACAACCCGGGAAAGTTTGTCCTACGCGCTGACCAGCAACAACCACGGCAGGGACGGTTGCATGTTTTACAACCCGTTCCTGACTCAATTCACCGACCCGAACCTGGCCAACAGCCCTGAACTCATGGATTGGATAAACCAGACTGTATTGCGTGCGGACAAGCGCAACAAGCTGCGCGTGTTCGACGCGGTGGTGAGCGGTGGACTGTTTGATATGGCTGGTGGCGAGGCGGCGGTCGCGGTCGGTGCGCAATATCGTGAACGCACCGCCGATTCCATTGCACCCGAACTCAACTTTCCCGGCTTACAGAATCGAATTCTGGGATACGACGAAAACGGCGCTCCTAACGAGTTTCATTATGTAGCCAACAACTACGAGTGCTCCAACTGTATTTTCAACTACAACAACGTGCGCACCACGAATTCGGTGTTCGGCGAGTTGTCGCTGCCGTTCATGGAAAATGTCGAGACTCAGATCGCTCTTCGCTGGGAGGATTACGGCGGCAATATCGGCAGCGAACTGTCTCCGAAAATCGCCATGAGCTGGCGACCGGTCGACGAATTGTTGCTGCGTGGTTCCTGGTCGCAGTCTTTCCGAGCGCCGAATATCGGAATTGTCGAAGAGGGTCTTGAAGCGAGCAGTCTCGTATTCAGGGATCCGATTTCGAACCAACGAGTGCGCGCCGGTCTCATCGATCCGACGCCGGAAAACGGTGAAGTCGAGCAAACTTTTACCTTGGGCGGCCCGGCGCCAGACGTAGGCAACGAGTATGCCGACACCTATTCGGTCGGATTCATCTGGACGCCTTCAGGCAACCTCGACGGATTACAGGTGCAGGCCGACTTCTGGCGCTTCGAAGTAAGCGACAGAGTGCTGCCGGAACCTGGTATCTCCGCTGTGCAACCCGAGATTGAACGGTTTCTGCAAGTGCGTGACGATCCGAACAATTACATCCTCAACGACAGTATTTCTGCCGATTCGCCCGTACTGGACGTGCCGTGCGACCCCAGAGCGCTTGAGGCCGAGTTTGGCCGCGAATCCCCGGAAAGGTTGAATTGCGTGGTCAATCCCGCGTTGTATGAGCCGCCTGCGGAAGGCTGGGGAATCAGCCGGGTTACGCGGGGTGAAACTGCCAACTTGATCACCTTGACCCTGGCGGCAATCAATGCCGGTCAGATCGAGGCCGATGGCGCCGACGTCAAGCTTGCTTACAACTGGGACAATGAACTGGGTCAGTTTCGGATCAGCACCGATTACACGCACGTGCGTCAGTATAAGTTGATCGGTGTGCCAGGACTCGAACTCGGATTAGTCGACACCGGCATTTTCGATGCTGCCGGCACAACCGGAAACACCGGAAACGGTAATCATGTGCGCTCATTGCCGGACAACAAGGGCAATATCACGTTTTCTTGGACGCGCGATCAATACGGTTTGACGGTGATCAACAGGCATATCGGTTCCTACCAGGATCTGTCCTACGATTTTGCCTACGAAACCGGAAACGACCTGGTTCGTTCGCTGCTGCGCCGCAAGGTCGACAGTTATCAAACCTGGGACGTTCAGTTCCGATACACCCATGATTGGGATAATCCTGCATTCGGCGATACGCTTTTCACAGTTGGCGTGTTGGACCTGCTGGACCAGGATCTTCCCTATCGCGAAGTCAGCGCCGGCAACTACGACGCCCTCGTTTTCGACCCGCGCGGACGCCGTATCTACGCAAGGGCGCGCTGGAACTTCTGATTCGCCGCAAGGCAATCGGAAACTGAAACGGCGGTGGGTAATCCACCGCCGTTTTTTGTGCTTGACTATGTTGCTGTGTCGTATACTATTCGATTTGGAATGAAAGTTCCTGTAAGCCACATAACACTTTCAGTTTCCAACTGGACTTTACACAACTCTATTCTTTTGGAGAAAGGATGACATGACTAAGTACATACAAAAACTCACAACCATTTTCGGCATTCGATCAACTGCTTTACGTCTGTTTTCGGCAATTCTCATGCTGACGATATTGCCGGTAACTAGCCAATCAGTTTATGGCCAAAGTGCGGATGAAGCATATGAAGAATGTGTAGAATTTGCATATGCAAATCATTGGGGATTAGCATTGGAAATCGCACTCGATGTGTGTGAAAACGTAGCAGAAATTGCAGAAGAAATTGCAGAAGAAACGGAGCGAGTTCAGCAAGAACTTGATAATATAAGTGTGGTGCCAGGGCCACACTCAGATGAACCGAGCCAAGGCAACCCTTCACCTTGTTCACAGTTTTATTGTTCACCTCCTTATTCATGCAATTTGGATGCTGATTTCCCGCATTGTAAAGAGGAAGATACTTGAATTGTCTGGATACTAGACGAATTTTAGCCAGCGAAGCGCAATTCCAAATCAGCTTGCTGAAATTTGTGAGTCGCCGCAAGGCATTCTGAAAGGGGCGGCGGTGGATTGTTCACCGCCGCTTCTTCATCTAGCACTATGGAATACCCATTTGAATTTTGACCGTCATGTCCAATGGTTCGGTGAACCCTATGTGTCGCTGCTGGTGATGCCGCTTGTCGGCATGATTCTCATCTCGGAACAATTTTTTGGCGCGGCAAACTGAAACTGCGCACTCGTCTTGTCTATTTAAACTGGCTGCCTTCACCGGGTGGCTGTTCGGCGACCGCTTCATAGGCCGCGCCCCCTTTGAGCAGACCCTCGACCCGCGCCAGCCGCTCACTCAATCTTCCCATCTCCTTGCGCAAATCGTCTCTCATGTCAGACATTTCCTTGCGCAGGTCGGTGCTTAGCGTGTGAATTTTCGCCTGCAGATAAATTGCGAGCAGCAATATCGCCCCAAGGACGAGGCTTTGCTCGGCAAATGCCGTGGCGATGGCGTTCATGATGGGCTCCTTCGGCATCCCTGTTACTTCGTGGAACAGCTTAGTCACGCATCATCGTGAA
>CAZUSL010000221.1:0-2995 GCA_964622925.1 uncultured Pseudohongiella sp.
GTCTCGCCCGCCGGAGCCGAAAGCCGCTGGTCGCCGCGGAGCCCCTCGCTGCGGGCCGATCCATGGGACGGGTCCGCTACAGCGAGTATTGCGCCGCCGGTTACGTGATCACGAGAGAGGCGGCGGCCTATCTCGAGGGCCGCATGAAACGGATGCGCCTGCCCGTCGACATGGAACTGCTGTTCTTCTGGGTCCACCGGCTCAATCTTTTCTTCCTCGACGCGCCGGTGGTCGAACACGACGAAAAACCCTCCTCGCAGATCGCCACCGACCGGACGGTCGCGGTAACGGGGTGGAGGCCTCCCCGCCACCGCCGGCTCGCCTATCTCCTGCATTTGGCCGCGACCAAGCGGATCGGGTTTCGCAATCTCGTCAGCGGGAAAATCCGCTGATACCGGTCATAAAGACCTTATTCCAGGCTCAGAACCTATAAACGGTTTATCAACGTGGTTGTGACATGGTTGAAGGTCGCAACATATAGGGAGTTTTCGTGTCCGACCACCATTTCTGGCTTTCCGACGCTCAATTCGCTCGCATTCAACCGCTTTTGCCCAACAAGGTGCGCGGTGTGCGGCGGGTCGACGACCGCAAGGTCATCAGCGACATCGTCTATGTCATCCGCTCGGGCCTGATATGGCAAGACGCGCCGACGTGCTACGGCCCGCACAAGAAGCTCTACAACCGTTTCTTTCGCTGGAGCGAGGCGGGCGTTTTCGACCGCATCCTCCAGGCGCTGGCCGCCGAGAGCGCGGCGACCGGGACGTTGATGATTGACGCCACCCACCTGAAGGCGCCTCGCACCGCGGCCAGCCTGTTCAAAAAGGGGCTCTTTCGCGCTGTATCGGGCGGACCCAAGGCGAGGCGATGCAGATGAAACGGCCGGTTGAGGGGGAGGGGGTGTCGTTTGTCGTCCCCGTTTACAACAAGGCGCCGTGGCTGGCGCGCGTATTGGAACAGCTTGCCCGACAGCGCGGCGACTTCGAGCGTGAGTTCATCTTCATCGACGACGGCAGCACGGATGAGTCCCTGGCGGTACTCACCGATGCCACGAAGGGCTGGCCGGACGTTACGATCCTCACGCAACCCAACAGAGGTCCTTCCCATGCCACGAACCGGGGCATCGAATGCGCGCGCATGCCCTTCATCAAGTTCTGCGACGCCGACGATCTGCTCTGCGACGACGCGACCGGGGCGCTGCTCAGGGCGCTGACGGCGCATGAGGAGGCGGTGCTCGCCTATGGCGATGCGCGCATCTATGACGACGATACGCGCCTTGATCTTGAGGCAGATCTCGAACGATCTTCCGTCCGCATCTTCAACAGGCCGTTGCGTCGCTTACTGCGCAACAACTTCGGCGGTCCAACATACACTCTGATGCGCACGGCGGCTGTTCGCGCCTGCGGCGGCTGCGACGAACGAGTCCCCTTCACGCAAGATTACTCACTGGCGCTGCGAATGGCGCTCGAAGGCGCGTTCCTGCATCTGGAAGCGCCGGTCGCCTTCGTGCCGCGCTTCGCGCCCGGCCGGCTGGGCGACGACCAGGCTCGGGAGATGCGCGACACGATAACGTCCCTCGCGCTGTTCCTTGCCGACAATCCGGGTCTGCCCTGGCGGTTGAAGCAATTCGCCTGTCGCCGCGTGGCCGGACGTTGCCGCCGTTTCGCCGCGCGACACCGGCGCTCCGGTCTGGCCGCGGCGACCAGGCTCTACTGGCGCGCAAATCTGCCGGTGCTGCGCGGCCACGCCGACTTCATCGAGAGTTGTGCGCGGATCGTCCGCTGAACCGGATTGCATAAGCCGCGGCATGGCTGCCGCGGTGCCTCGAGAGGTCGTCGGGCGGAGATTACGGCGATGCGTGAGATCTCGAAACGCGTTACTCCCCGGCAACCCGGAATTCGGCACGGCGAATATTCCAAAAGTGGTCGGAGCGGACGACGGCGAGGCGATGAGGCTTGCGAGCGCCCTTTACGGCTCGATCGTGCCTTCGATAATTCCGGTGTCGTCGATGGATGTCGCCGAGGCCGTCAAATTGACCGAGAACATCTTCCGGTCGGTCAATATCGCCCTGGTGAACGAACTCAAGACCGTCTACGGGGCGATGGGAATCGATATCTGGGAGGTCATCGAGGCGGCGAAAACCAAACCCTTCGGCTACATGCCGTTCTATCCCGGGCCGGGCCTGGGGGGCCACTGCATTCCCATCGACCCGTTTTATCTCAGCTGGCGCGCGAAGCAGTTCGGCGAGGAAACCCGGTTCGTGGAACTCGCGGGCGAGATCAACACGGCCATGCCGGCGAAGGTGGCGGAAAGGCTGCGACGGGCCCTGGCCGACCGATCCGGCACGCCGCTCGGCGAAAGCCGCATATTGATCGTCGGCATGGCGTACAAGAAGAACGTCGATGATATCAGAGAGAGCCCGGGGCTCGCGCTGATGGAGCTGTTGCTTGGTTCGGGGGCGGCGGTCGATTACTTCGATCCGTATGTCGCCGAGATTCCCCGGACGCGGGAGCACCCGGACCTCGCCGGCATCAAGTCCATGGATTGGACCGCCGCACGGCTTTCGGCGTACGACGCCGCAATCATCTGCACGGATCATGACGGCGTCCCGTACGGCGAGCTGGCGGCGTCGGGCACGCTGATCGTCGACACCCGGAACGCGACGCGCGGCCTGGGCGCACCGGCGGCAAATATCGTGAAAGCCTGAAGGGCGTATTTTCGCGCCGGCGGCAATCACCGATTCCAGCAGATTGGCCGCCCACCCGGGCAAACCCCCACCAAAATCACAAGCCTGTTCCCCGGCCCGCCGGTACCGGGCTAGAGCCGATCATGGTTTGCCGGAATCGCTTTGCGATGCCGGCAAACCATGTGAATCGGCCCTACACTATTGAAATAGATCGGATTCACGTGTTTTGACGAAACCGCGCCGTGGTTTCGTCAAAACATGACCCGATCTAGCCGGGAACTTTTTTCTCCGATGGTCGTTTGAGACTAAACG
>CAZUSL010000222.1:0-25365 GCA_964622925.1 uncultured Pseudohongiella sp.
GACGATTGGAGAGAGCACTACAACGAGGTCAGGCCGCATCGGTCATTGGGCAATGCGCCGCCAAAGGCGTTCGCCCGACAGGCAGCCTGAAAGATGGAAATTCCACATTGCAGGTGGTTCTAATCAGGGGTTACGGTCAAAGTCCACCCCAATATCTAGTAGTTGGGTGACTGTGGCTTTACCGTCACGGACGCTGATAACAAATTAAATGAGGAATTTATGGTATGCCGGAATCAAAATCGCATCGTCGAGCGAAAAACCGGGCCGCTGGTCGTGGGGGAAGAACGGAGGTTCGTTTAAGGGGAAACAGGCGTCTTGACGCGCTCACAAAAGGTGGTGGACGAGCCACTGAAGTAGAGAGGAGCGGTACTGCTGCCGGTTTAAATGCTGCCGCAAAGCGCCTTAGAAGTAGCGGCGCAAAACAAAAGGTGCTTCAAGTACCCCAACCGGACATGGGAGCAGCGGCAAACGCACTGCGCAACGCGAAAACAAGTGGGACAGTGAAAAACATGACCGGCACGAGACGCCTGCGCGTTCGTAAACCCAATAACAGAAAATGACACTTGCGACTCAGGTCAAGAGGTTGTCATTTCTGAGTTCCCAGGCGTTGCCAGTCTGCGACGCGGAGTTACGCCTTAGCGCCCTTATCCGGATTGCAGTAAGGCGGTGGCGGTGTGGAACAGCGTTAGGACATAAAGCCTTAACTACTCGAAAACAAAAAACTTCGAATGACATTATTTGACGGATATATCGCCGTAGATTGGTCCGCCAACAGCAAGCCGAAGCGGGGTAAGGACAGTATCTGGATTGCTGCTACAGGATGGTGGCAAACGGACAGACCAATAAATATGGAAACCCGCGCCAAGACAATACGTCTTATCGAGTTATTGCTACGTAAAGCGTCGTACACTGGCCGTCGGCTGCTTTGTACACTTGATTTTCCCTTCGGTTATCCACGTGGTACTTCCACGATGATGACGGGGCAAACTAACTGGGAGGCCATCTGGTCGCGAATCGCGGAAGTCATTGAGGATGATTCAGAGAACCGAAATAATCGATTTGATGCTGTCGCTGAATTGAATGCCGAATTTGAAGGCGAGGGCCCATTTTGGGGAAATGGACTCCGGTCCAGGGACATTCCTGGACTCCCCAGAAGGAAGCCTTCTGGTTGGGGAATAAATTTACCTCCCAACCTACGCTACGCTGAAGAAAGTGTCCCATCAGCGCAAGAAGTATGGAAATTGTCCGGACAGGGGTGTGTCGGTTCGCAAGCCCTGACTGGAATAGCCGCCCTTCAAAAACTAAGACAGAAAGTAAACGTTCAAGTTTGGCCATTCGAAACGCTTGGCAGAGGCGACACTCATGTCCTAGCGGAAATCTACCCATCTCTTGTAGAGCCACATCCCCATGCGGTGAAGGATGCTGGTCAAGTCATGGCGATTGCCACAGCACTTCGAGTTCTGGACCAGCGAGGCGATCTTTCGGACCACCTGAGCTTTGCTCGTCAGTTGCCTGCGACAGTTAGGGAAGAAGAGGCGCTCTTTTTAGGAATGCATGACACCGAAAATTTTAGATTGGCTGCCAGACAAAATTCGCTTCAGCAGTAGATCGATGTCGGGTGAGCGGAAATTTCCAGTTGACTCAACGATCATGTTTTACGATTGCGGGATGCGTAGCGGAAACACACTCTGCAATCAAATCACCGATCAGCAATGCTTGGTCGGAGTCTCCTAGCGGCAGGCCGGTAATTTCGGCATGCGACGGGTCGGCCTCGTGACCAGCCATTGCCTCAAGCGGGTCGTGAACGATACGTAGCGTCTCCAACTCTTGCGCCACCTCGGACCTGACTTTGCCGACATTCATTTCGGCGAAACGCCCGTTCGCTTTCAATTGAAGGCGACCAAGGCGCCGCACCTCGTCTAATTGGTAGGCATGATCTGATCCAAAAACTTCAAGCCAGTTAACTGATAGTCCGTTATCGTCCGGTCGATTGGGCCGCAATTGAAAATCCGCTCCGTCGACAGTCCCGTCTTCTTTCACCATACTCGGCTTGACGTAGCGGACAACATGATCACGGTCTGGCAAGTCGTCTCCCTTCATTTGCCAAGTAAGGACTCCAGATCGAAGGCGTTGATTTGTCGCACTAGTCCTGCAAACGTATCCCGTCCTGATACCCTCGAAATGTGAGAGTTCGCCGAACGACGCTTAAAGACTACATATTGCAACATTCCTTCTCCAAGGAACTGCAAACCCAAGTGATCGCCCGCTTTGTTCTTCCAAACGGCGCGAAGGTTGCCGTTGTCCATCAATACAAGATTTCCTTTGCGGAAGTCTGGCATGAATCGAATAAAACTCCAGAAGTCAGCTTCGGATTCCGGACTCAGGCTGAATCCGTCCTGCATGGCATACTCGCGCAACAAATCAATTCTCGCGGAATAGGCCTGTAACGGTGTGCGCCTTAGCCCGTCGAGGTCGAAAACTGCAACGGAATCGCCGAAATCAAATGTCCTGGCAAGCTGGGTGAACGACAATGTGGCGCGAACCAAGTTCCCCGGCGCTTGACTGAGCCAGGAACTTTGCGACCTAAACCTTGGCAAAGAATCTTGATTTCCAGCAGCGTCACAAACAGCCGATTGCAACGCCTTTCCGCGTTCAGGAATTAGCGAAAGAAACCCGGTATCGCTTGAACGGCTACTCCATACTTCAGTTACTGCAGTCATTCGCCCGACTCCTCCAGCAGCCAGAAATCACGTTGCACGTCTTTATCAGTCAGATTCAGAAAATGACTCACTATGGCATTATGTGCTTCATCATACCATTTATCCAAGTGTGAAGTTGTTGCGCCGCTTGGTTGCCCTAGCGCCTTGAACTCAAGAATCAAGCGTCGAGAATCAGACTCATCGCGCGGTTCGGTAATTCTCATAGAGGTAAGTAAGTGCAAATTTGAGTTAATCTCCCAATCGTACATGCAAGCAAAATCATGTGCGATGCTATTCTTTACTCCGCATTCCGGCATTTTGAAGGAAGGAATCAGTTTGGAAGTATCCTGCGGTCCCCGCCAGTATTCGCACGATTCGATTACATCTACATAGGTCAATTCACAGAGTCCGATTCCAACTTCCAGAATCCTGATTTCTTCACGAAGAAACTGCTTGAACATCGCCAAATTCCTATCAAAACTAGGTTTTAATTGCTCATGGAAGTGGGGATACTCATTTTCCCGTTTGCGCCAATTTAAAAAGTAGGCATTGTTCTGAACCTGAACCAAGTTAACTTCGTCATCCGAGACAAACCAAAATCGAGGCATATGGGGATACCCATCTCCCCCGAATGCTGGAGGCACGTGGCCGTGAACACCTATCGAAAGCGGATCTCTCTGTTCCACCTTCGGGAACTCGTTGCGCAGCCGCGACCAAAGCAGGCCAATGTGCTCACTTCTGAACGGTATCAGCGGAGGATCAAAATACACGCCGATGGCCAGTTCATTGATCGGCGGATTCTTAAATCGTACCTTCATGATTGACTCCTATGGCTAAACAATCGAGTGTCATCAAGATTTAGTCCCCAAAAGCGCAGTGTGAAAATCCCAAAGTGTTACGCTGCTTTCTGAAACGTGAGTATTACCTCACGGCGTAACCGTTTACCAAGCGCTGCCGCGTGTTGTTGTTTTGATGGTGGGGGCAGATATCTGCGATTTGCCGGTAGCTCTCGGGAGCTACGGTCAATGCATCGAAGTCCCGCAGTGCTGGCAACTGCTTCCACTATCTTAGAATTGCGGATAAAAGTACCTCGCACAGTATTCTCGCCAACCACGTATACCGCCCTACCGTCGCTAGCGAGAACCCGAGAGATTTCGCAAACAGCACCCCGCATGTCGTAGATGTACCGAGCGAGCATCGCTTCTTGTCTTGCCTGTAGCGCGGGTTGCGGCTTCAGATCAGACAAAATTCCCTGGATTCCTTTGTCATCGCGCGCGTCCATTCCTACTTCAGTGCCAACCGTCATGGATCTGAGACGGCGAATCTCGCCAATGGAGTATCCCATCCAAATCAGAGAAAACTTACTACACCTTAAGTAGTCGATTGCGTTTAGATACGGAGGAGACGTGATAACCAAGTCGATTGAACTGTCGAGGAGGTCAAGATGCCGTGCATCCCCTTCATGGACTTTTGTTGCGGGGCCGTGACCTTGACTGCTAGCGTCAATGCAGTTCTTGGTGACGCGACTTACAGCGGACAAAAACTTGCGGAAAGGCTTCGTTGGCGCACGTTTGAATTTTCGATGTGGACGGCTATGTGACAGATCCATTGCCAAAGATGCTCCAGACTGCTTACTGATAATGAGACGGGAGAAGGCGCACCATAGCGCTTCACGGATCGTTCTGTCTGTAGTCCGCTCAATGGCCACTGCGAGCGAAGCAAGTTGTCTCCGCGCGTAGTCATCAAACCAGTACCTTGTAAACTGGCGAGTTTCGGAGTCTGCGTTCCTGGGATATGCATCCCGCGTCGGTAACGAGTTAAAAACACTGCGGGCGTGTTCTAGAGCAGCGACGGCCGCATGATTAACGGCTTCTACGTCGATTGCGGTCGTCCAAACTCTTGCAATAAGCACTGCAAGCGGATCCAGATCGACTCCGACAGCTTTGTGCCCCTTGGAGTGCGCAACTGCCAATACGGTGCCGGACCCCGACATTGGATCGAGAATGCGAAGCGGTTTGCGGCATTCCGCGATCACGTCAAGCGCTAGTCCTGGCGCCATTCGAGCGGGGAACGGGTGAACCGAGTCGCGCCCTAAAATTTCATAGACACTCTTTTCGCGCAATTTCGTCATCGTGTGTTGACCTTTCTTCATTGCTCATCCAGCGGATAGTCCTGCATGGCAGCCTCTATGGCGGCGATTACGTTATCCGCACTCTGATCAAGTTCGACCGTACTGGAACTCGCGAACATGGCGCCAGGAGCCATTTGCGCCATTCCTCTACACAACTCGAAGAGTTCCTCATCCGTCTCGTACTCTACAGGAGGCACCAAGTGTGAGAGTGCAACCCGAAGCGCGGAATATTGCACAGGCGCTTTTTTGTACTTCTTTTGTAGCTCCTCGATGGCCTCGACGATCTTTAGGTACGGTGGTTTTTCCACGGCGGCCTCACGAATCGATTCGACCCATGCAGCGCTTTCTTCGGGAAGGCTGCACTCCAGAAATAAATTCCGAAGCTTTTGAAGTCCGACCTGCTTAACAGGACGAAGCCGTACGAGTTTGGCAAGATCGTCCACAGTGATGAGGGTAATGGTCTTGGCCTCTCCGGATGCGCTCGACTTTTTGCGGTCGGCATCAATCTGCTCTCCCAAAGTCGAAGTATCCCCTTGGGACGTGGGAAACGCTGGTCCAATGACGATCGCATGCTCACACTCACGTTTATCCCGATGCTGCGCGACACTGGCGATTCCGACAGTCTTCGCAGCAACTTTTGCGTCAGATGCCTCCTTGCTCTTTGCCTCAAGGCTCACCTTGTAGTGTCGAGACTTTCCACTTTCGTCTGCGGACAGGTGCGCAGCGGCCACTCCATCCGGCTCACCTTTCTTGCCAAGAGGAGTTACGTCAAAACCAAGGCTGCGGAATGCGTCGCAGACTGCCGCCTCAAGACGGTCCGGGCTGTTACGCGCATTCCGGAGCGTGTTGGCCACAGACAAGGCACTCTGTCGCCCTGATTCATTGGTGAGGTTTCGTAAGAGTTGATCGCGCGCTGATAGAAAATCCTCGATGTTCGACGCTTTGACATCAATTGCATGCAGGTGAGCCTCAATGAGAACTTCGGCCATCGCCAGTAGCTCCAATGGCTGCCCTAGTTTCTTATTCGTAAACTCATCGTGGAAGGTCGCGACAAAAGGATGCCATCCATTCAGACGTAAAGTGCCCGACTGCGTGTCGAATCTGGCTATACCGTCGCGTGATGAACCCGTGAAGTCGATGTTGACGCCAGATATGAACGTTTCGACCTCGTCGGCTGCCCTTTTTTCGAGATCAACAAAGAACGCTTCCCAATCTTCGTCGGATTCGAAATCAGGAACGATCAGATAGCGCGATTTGACCTTGCCTTTTGCAACCGCTCGCGACAAATCCACGATCGGTCGGCGAGACAAGCTCGCAGGGCTGGCGGCGAGCACACGCGCCAACTTCGCCCCCGGAGCTTCCTCACTATCGTGAGCCTCGATTTCGGGACGGACGGCATTGAAAATTGCTCGTAGCACATCATGGGCCGTATCGAGCAATGGACCTTCACCGATTGACTCTCGATTCGACCGGAGTCCTGCATCCAATCCGTCCATGTGGACTACTAGCCGGAAGCGACCAAACGTTCCGTGTCTCAATTCATTTGGCGAGATGCCGAAGTGGCCGTCGTCAACGTTGAGGAGCCTTCCAAAGACATAAACGAAAAAGCCGTGGCTCCGACCAATCTCGTCCGATTTCCCCGTTAGCAGATCCTTGTACACCTCTGCGTACCCCGTGATACGCCCGAGCCCTGGGACATCGAGTCCGAAGCGATGCTCGCTGGACTCGGTGATGTTGACATCTTCTAAGGCAGTTACGGACTTGGGACTTGGCCTGGGGAGGTCCACAAGATCCTTACCGAGAACCCAACGCCTGAGCAGCCCCTTACCTTCCTTGCTCGACTTCAACTCTTGCCCGTTCAGCCAGATACCAAAGTCGGGCCGGAGGGGCAAAGCGGTGCTGAGCACCCATCCGAGAGTTCCCGGCTTGATTTCATGCACCTTGGGCTTGAGAGACGACATAATGCTGAGTGTCCAAGATTCCGGACTTCCCGTCCCGAACAGCACAGTCCCCGCTGCATTGAACACTGCGGTCCCTGTCCACGGCTCAACGGCTTCCTTCGCTTGCTGTTCGGTCAGCTCTCGAAGCACGAGCCTGATAGGCGTTTTCGGTTCGACCTCCTGATCCACCCGCTTGTCGATCGTTCGGTAGTCCATGGAAGTGGAGTAGTACTTGCTGCCGCACTTGCTAATGTGCGTCAGACGATCGGCCAGCACATAGGTAGCAAGCTTTCCGATGCCGAACTTCCCTATCTGCTGCCTGCCCCCAGGTAGTTTCGATAGCTCGCGCTTGTTGCTGATGCCGATGAGCCAGTGGCGTTTGAGACCCTCTTGATCCATCCCCTCGCCATCGTCAAACACCGCAATAGTTGCATTCTGATCGTGCAGATTCGACGACAGGAGTACATGGACATTCTGAGCCCCCGCGTCGAAGGAGTTAGCCACGAGTTCCTCAACAGCCTTGTTCGGACTGGTGTATAGGCCCTCGGAGAACAGTTCGACGATTCTATAGCTGAGGCGGACTTCGATGTTGTCGGTCTCATCCCCGATAGCCGCGAACATCGGTTCACTAGTCATGGCTGCACCACCGTATGTCGAGTTTGGCTGCCGGCTCTTGTAGACCTAATTTGTTTGCCAAGGGTGGGAGACTCCAGCAGGCGAGGAAAAAGAGAGGAGCTAAGAGTCGCGATCTTACCTGCCGCGGCTTCCGAGACTGAGGCGATTTCGTGAGCAGTCGCTACAATCTTGGCATACAGCACTTGTAACTCCATGGGTGGCACTGGAACCGGGAAGCCACCCAATTGAGTTTTGTTGATGCTTGCGATTCCTGTCGTTTGCTTGGCAACCGACAGGAAATACGCTTTACCGTATGCACTTCCCGCCGCGTCTCTTAAATAGTCGGTCAGCACCACTTCGGTATTAGGTCGAACACGAAATACATGGTTTTGGTGAGCGCAGTAGCCAAGCTCGCCGTTCCAAACGGCAGCCCGCCCCAGCTTGTCAGGGTCGCCGCCCTCAGTCATAACAAGATCGCCCGGAGCGAGCGCAAATTTTCGCTCTTCGCCGCGTCGAATCGTGATGGCTTTTATCTCGTCGAGTTTTAGGAATCCATCTTGTACATTAGCAACACGTAAATAAGGCACTTCAATCGCATTGACCGCTTCTATCTTCCTGCCTTTAGTTACTCCGGACCTTATCTCGGCGACTTCTCGAAGCGGTATGCAAGGGTATCGAGTGGCAACCTGGTCTTGTCCACCAAAGATCCTAACGAATAGGGCTGGAAAAAATTCCAGCAACCGTTCCTCTGCCTTCTTCCGCAGGCTCTCAATCTTTGCCGTCCGATTCAGGATGCTGACAATCCGTCGTTGCTCGCCGAGTGAAGGAAGGGGAATTGAAAGAGATTTCAGATCCTTTTGTCCAATCGCGGAAAAAGTGCTGCCTTGCCCCTTGGAGACAAGTTCAGGTTGGCGATGTTTTAGGATCCAATGAACGAAATCGCGTAACGCCATATTTTCATCGACGCGAACTGCTGCTAAACCTCGTCCAATGCAACATCGCTCGGTTGCAATATTTGTGGGACCTACCGGAGCGCGAACAGAAATGAGAATGTCTCCAGCATCGGCAATTTTTATCGGTGCCGCACACCACTTCCGAGTAACGGGATGCATCTCTCCAAAGTCTGCCTTCCCTTGAAAAAAAGGTAATCCCAACCCATTGTCGTTGTACGTGTGGCCTGGCGGAGATTGGCCGGAGGTCACCGTCGCAACCTCACCAAGCGGTAAAGTGATCCAGTTCATTCCGCAATCGCCTCTCTCACTGCCTCGGCCAACGCATCAATCTCCCCAAGAATCTCTGACTCAATTGCTCTTAGCTCCTCCAGAATCTCCAGCGGGTCGCGATGCTCCACCTTCGCTTGGTTCTGTGGCCGATATCGGTTGGCGCTGAGGTTGAAATCGGCTTCGCGAATGGCATTCGCCTCCGCGAACCACCATTTCTCAGTCCATTCCGCAACCGCGTCGTGCCTGCACCAGTCGTCGAACCTGGCGTCCCGCTCCCGGAACGCTTCGATCAAAGCGGGCAGGTCGTCTTCTTCCACGGGTTGGTCGTGGTTGGCGTCGAGCTTGAAGCCGTCGTTGTCGGTGTGCAGGAACATAACTTGCCTTGTTTTACCTCCCTTGCGAAAAACGAGCACCGAGGTCTTGACCCCGGAATAGGGGTTGAACACGCCGCCCGGCAACGAAAGCACTGCTTCCACGGTGTTATTCTCCACCAGCCTGCGCCGAAGTTCCCTGTGGGCGCCAGTGGAGCCAAACAGTACACCTTCCGGTACCACCACGCCGCAACGCCCCCCTTCCTTCAATTGATTGATCATGTATTGCAAAAATAGTAGTTCGGTTTGCGCCGTTCGCCCAATTTTCACCTCTTCGACGATACGATCCTTGTCCAATCGGCCGGAAAACGGCGGATTGGCGAGGACGACATCGAATCCGTTGGTTGGAAGACCGAGTTCCGCTTTCGCGGCGCGGTCGAGCGACCGGGTCAGCGCGTCGCGTCGCAGGATGCGCACATGGTCCAGGCCGCGCAGCGTCAGGTTCATCGTGGCGAGACGCACCATTTGCGGGTCTACATCGGCGCCGTAGAAAGTGGCTTCCTGCAATTGCTTTACCGAATCGCGGCTCAGCGTATCGCCGAGTCCGCGCCGGATCGTTTTGCCGTCGGCTTCAATTTCCTCGATACCGTCGGTCGAGGAATTGGCGAGCCGAATATGGTCCCATGCGCCGACCAGGAATCCAGCCGTGCCGGCCGCAGGATCGTAGATCGTCTCACCGATGCGGGGATCGATCAGTCGAATCAGAGCGCGGATAACATGGCGCGGTGTGCGAAACTGGCCCAGTTCGCCCGCCTGCCGGATTTGACGGAGCACATGCTCGAAGAGATCGCCCTTGGTGTCCGCGTCCACACGGTCGAGATGTAGGTCATTCAGTTGACTGACGACTTGGGTGAGCACGGTCGGCTCGTCGATCACCAGTCTCGCGCCATCCATGAAATCCGTCACGCCGTTCGCCGCGAGTTCAGCGTGAAACGGGAAGACTTCCTCGCGCACCCAATTGACGAGGCGTTCGCCGTTCAGCGCATCCGCCCATGAGGACCAGCGAAGGAACGAGCGCGGTACCGTTTCCTTGCCCGGCTCGCGGGCGTTACGTGGGTCGCGCAGAATCCATTCGCCGTCGAAAACGCTACGATAGACTTCTGCGCCCGGCCTTTGTGTGGCCCGCACCCTGGCAGCGTCCGCCGACTCATACATATAGAAGTAGATCAGGAAACTGAGTTGTTCGGCGTTTTGGGCGGGGTTCGGGTAACCGCCGCCGAAAAGATAGTCGCGGATGCGGTCGATGCCGCGCCGAAGCTCGGGCGTCATGGGCATATCGTCATCCTTCCTCCATGCGGAAAAGTCTCGACCCGTTGCCGGTTATGGTCGGTCGAATACCGCGGCGTTGAATCCGGCGATCAGCCGGTCGAGGTTTTCCTCGCCCCCGAAAACGCGCCGCGCCTGATTGTAACCGCCCAGCGCGGCGAAAGGATGCTCGTCGAAAGCCCACTCGCCAAACGCTTCCATGTTCATCGCATCCGCCTTCACGCGGCTACCGATCAGGCTGGCCCAACGCGCCTGTTCCGCGGTGAACTCTTCCTGTTCGCCTCTCCACGCCTCAAAGCGCACGCCCACTTCCGCGGCGCGGGACTCGTGCTCGGGCGAGCGAACGATTCGACCATTCTCGTCGAGAGTTAGCCAGTCGCGACTCGTCGGATCGATGTGGTCGTTCACGTCAAGGGTCAGCAGCGCGCGCGGCTCGCTGGGCCGGCCCTTCGGCGAACGCTCCTGAATGAACCCGCCCGGAATTTCCTCATCGTCGTCACCGTGGAAATCGGAAACTCCCACGAAGTCGAAGATTGTAAACCCGTCCTTGCCGATATGCGAAGCTTTCCGGGTTCCTCGCCCGCGCATCTGTCGATACAGGATAGCGCTACGGGTGAACCGCGCCATGACTAGGTTCACCACTTCTGGGCAATCGAAACCGGTATCCAGCATGTTTACACTGACGAGGATTTTCGGAAATTCCTCTTCCTTGAAGCGTTTGATGATGGCGCTTGCATCGGGAGCGGGACCACTGCCGACGTCGCTCACCACGAAATCCGCATAGCGAGTCGAGGGGTGAGGCTTCTTGTCCGCGAAATGCTGGTCAAACATCTCCGCCAACGTTTCGGCATGACGTCGGGTAACCGCAAACACAATGGTCTTGCCCCATGCGGGCCAGCGCTGAATGCCGTCGCGGCCCATGAATCCTTTCTCGTGCGCGTCGCGAAACTCCCGCACCATGGCCCGGTTGCGTTCGGGAATGGTGAATTTGCGTTCCAGGGCTCGCGGATCCACCAAGATTTTGTCCGAACTTGAGAACAATTCCTCGAACTCTGTACGGGTCTGCTTGTCCATCGCGCTCCAGTCTAGTTCGTCCCGCCCAACCTCGAATCCGCCTTCGGCGGCGGTCTTCACCGTCGTCGCCCGATAAATGCGGTAGGGAACGAGATGGCCCTCCTTGATGGCTTGGCGCAGGGTGTAGCAATAAGTGGGCTCGGTAAGTTCGAAGAATCGCAACGTATCTCGTACGAACAATCCGTCTTCAGGGTCAGGCAGCTCACTGGTGTCGATCGTGCAGGGGGTGGCTGTCAGGCCAAGCTGGATGGCGTCAAAGTGCCGGAGAACACCACTCCACTTGCCGTAGATCGAACGGTGGCATTCATCGGTTATGACGAGATCGAAATAGCCGGGCGAGAGATCACCGTACTCGGCGATCATGGTTTGGAGAGTCGCGATGGTAATGCGCTTGGCGCGGTCGAAACCGCGGCCAGGCCGCAATACGTGGCAGGGGTAATCCCGCAGATGGTCGGTAAAGGCGTCCTCGGCCTGCCGCGCCAAAGCGATTCGGTCAACCAGGAACAGTACGCGGGTAACAGTGCCTGCTTCGAACAGCCGCTTGATGAATGCCGCCGCCATCCGGGTCTTGCCGGTTCCGGTCGCCATCTCCACCAGCAGCTTGTGTCGTCCAAGGGAGACTTCGGCGGAAAGTTCCTCGATGCATTCGATTTGATAGTCGCGGTCGACGATCTTCCGGTCGATGGCGACGGTCGAAAGGTCTCGGCTGACCCGACGAGCCGCAATCCGCCGCTCAAGGTCGTCTTGGGCGTAAAATCCCGCGATCTTGCGCGAATGGGCGTCCCGCTCCCGGTCCAGGAACCGCACTTCCTCGCCGTTCGACAGAAATACAAACGGCACGTTGAGTTGTTCGGCGTAGTGCCGCCCTTGATCTTGCGCCGTTATGGGATCGATACTCGCCCGCTTCGCTTCCAGTGCCGCCATGGGGCGACCTTGCCGGTCACAAAGCACATAATCAGCCAGCGTACCATCGGGAAGCGCGTGCTCGAACAGCACGCTTGAACTATCCGTCAGATTCCAGCCCGCGTCCTTGAGCAGCGCATCGATCTTGACGCGCGCGAAAGCCTCGGTCTTGTTCTCCATTTTGTTTGCTTTGTGTATTTCTCAGATTCTTGGTGTAATCGGATTATTCGCCATATGATAGCGTCATGCACTCCATAATGATTCGAAACGTCTCGCCGGCCACCTTGCGTGCTCTCAAGCGTCTGGCCCGTAGCCACCACAGGTCGCTGCAGGCGGAGTTGCGCGTAATTCTGGACCGGGCCGCCGAACTGGCGCCCGCCGACGATAGTGCCAACTCGCTTGAACTCGAAACCGTCAAGACCAAAGGATCCACATTATGGAGCAGGGAGGAAATTTATGGCGATGACGGACGGTAGTCGGGTAGGGCCATGGGACACCCAACCTTGCCTCATGACCACCTCAAGTGTCCCGGATATACTTTGATATTAAATTCTGCTTCCAATGGAGGAGCGTATGAAAAACAATAATCTCGTCAATTCCATATTTGTCACTGTCGCGCTTGCCGCCATATCGATCCAGTCGGCAATGGCCTCTCATCCGGCGCGCGCGGAATTATTCGACCAACAGGGAATGAGCATTGGCGAAGTGACGTTGACGCAAACTCCGGGCGGTACGCTGCTGCATGCGAGGCTCAGCAACCTGTCCCCGGGCGCACACGCGTTCCACGTGCATGCTGTCGGAGTGTGCGAAGCGCCTTTCACTTCGGCCGGTGGACATTTCAATCCAGAAGGTGAGGTCCACGGGATTCTCGGCATGTCCGTTGGCGAGCAGCCGGCGACGGAAAGTTCGGCGACCTCACAGCAGGTCATGCTGACCACAAGAGAGTTCCTGGGAGAAACCATCAACCTCATCCTTCCATTCGAGACCGATGAAGCCGGCAATGTCGTTCCCGGCCTCTGGCGCGCGCAGATCGGCCAGGGTCATGTCGGCGACATGCCGAACATCCATGTGCCGGCATCGGGTGAATTGGAAATCGAAGTGCTGAATCCGCGCCTCAAGCTCGATTACAGTTTGTTCGATGACGACGGAGCGGCGATCGTGATCCACGAGGGTCCCGACGATTACATGACCGATCCCGCCGGCGCGGCCGGTCCGAGAGTGGCCTGCGGCGTCATCGTCGAACAAGAGTGAAGCGCAGCCGGGTTTAAGTCCCGCGCCCTCTTTTGTTGCGGTCTCTACCCAGCCCGCACGTAGTCGCGTTGGCGGAGCCAGTTGACTGCGGCGAGCAGCAGGATGGCGAAGACGATGAGGAAGGTGGCGACGGCCAGGATTTCGGGGCTGATCTGTTCGCGGATGCCTGCCCACATCTCGCGGGGAATCGTGCGCTGTTCCGGCCCGCCGATGAACAGCACCACGACGACTTCGTCAAACGAGGCCGAGAAGGCGAACAGCGCGCCCGTGAATACACCCGGGGCGATCAGCGGCAATTGCACCCGCCGCAGGGTCGTCCAGCCGTCGGCGCCGAGATTGGCCGCGGCGCGATTGAGATCGTGGTTGTAGCCGCTCAGGCTGGCGCTGACCGCGATCAGCACGAAAGGCGCGCCCAGCACCGCGTGAGCGAGGATCAGCGCCGTGTACGTCTGCCCGAGTCCCAGGTCCGAATAAAAGAAACTCATGCCCGCCGCGGTGATGATGATCGGCGTCACCATCGGCGAAATCAGCACCGCCATGATGAGCCCGCGCCCCGGCATCGCCGGACTGCTCAGGCCGAGAGCGGCCAGCGTGCCCAGGGTGGTGGAGACGATCGTCGCGGCGATGCCGATCACCAGGCTCTTGCCCAGGGCCGGCAGCCAGCGGCCTTCTCCGAGCACGTTTTCGTACCAGCGCAGCGACCAGGCGTCGGGTTCGAGCCGCAACATGCCTTCGGTGAAAGTGAAATAGGGCTCGGCGTTGAAACTGAGCGGGATCACCACCAGCACGGGCGCGACGAGGAAAAACAGCACCGCGGCGCAGAAGCCGACGTGCAGCCAGCGGCGCAGCCTGGAATCGCCCGGATTATGCACAGCGCTCATCAGCCCAACCTCATTCTGTCGATTCCCACGAGCCGGTTGTATACCAGGTAAAGCAGCACCACGAGCAGGAGCAGGATGGCGCCGAGAGCCGCCGCCAGGCCCCAGTTCAGCGATTGTTCCATGTGGTAGGCGATCATGCTCGAGATCAGTTGGCCGGTGCGGCCGCCGACCAGGGCCGGCGTGATGTAGAAACCGATGGACATGATGAATACGAGCAACGAGCCCGCCGCCACGCCGGGCAGCGACTGCGGCCAGTAGACCCGGCGAAAGGACTGCCAGAACGATGCGCCCAGCGAGGCCGCCGCCTGCATGTGCCGCGGCGGTATCGTACGCATGATCGAATAGAGCGGCAGGATCATGAACGGCAGCAGCACGTGCACCATGGCGATGATGGTGCCCGTCATGTTGTAAATCATCGCCAGGCGCTGTTCCTCGGCAAGAATACCGAGCACCACGAGCAGGTCGTTGATCACTCCCTGGTTCTGCAGGAGTACGATCCAGGAAGTCGTGCGCACGAGCAGCGAAGTCCAGAACGGCACGAGTACGAGCAGCAGCAATATTCCGGCCCGGGAAGGCGGCGCGTGGGCGAGCAGCCAGGCGACCGGATAGGCCAGCATCAGGGAGATCAGGGTGATGGCGGCGCTGATGCCGAAAGTCCGCACCAGCAAGCTCACATAGATACGCCGGTCTTCGGGCTGGGCGACGATCTCCCCGACCGCGCCGCGGTCGAGGTCGAGGGCGTTCAGATAATGTCTTGGCGTGATGCGCTCGCCCGCCCGGCTGATCGCCAGCCAGGTGGAAACGTCTGCCCAATCCTCGTCGGCCGCGATCATGGCGTCGCGCCATGCGCCGGCGGGCGGGTCGTTCCCCAGCGCGCGGGCGGTGCCGAGCATGGTGCTGCGCATGCCGCTTTGCAGGCGGTTTACCCTGGTTGCTACCGAGCCGAGCCTGCGTTCTGCATTCAGGTCGACGAATTCCATGCCGGCAATGCGGAATGTTTCCTCGTCGGGCAGTTCGCGGCCGTCCCATTCGGCCAATGCGTTCAAGGTTGCCGGTATCGAATCGGCGACCGCCGGCTCGTAGACGCTGCGCACGAGCATCAACGCCAGTGGCGCGAGAAAGGTCACGGCCACAAAGATGACCAGCGGCGCCGCCAGCAGGGCGGCGCGCAGCCGCTTGTCGGTCAGCGAGAGAGCCATACGGAAAAGCGCTCGTTCATTTCGTCGCGATTGTCGGCCCACCACAGCCAGTCGCTGTTCAGCGCGCGGCGCGTGTTCCGTTCGGAGGCGGGCATGTGGGGCGCCATCTCGATGCCGGTGTCCAGATGTGTCGAGACCAGCGCGTTTGCGGAATAACGGGCGGGACTGTACGAGATGTACTTGCTGATCATCGCGAGGTTTTCCGGCCTTGAGAGGAACTCGATAAATCGTTTGGCAATTTCCAATCGCGGGGTTCCAAGTACTATGCCCATACCGCCGGTTTCCTGCACGTGGCCGTTCCAGATTATCGTGAACGGCTGGTCCTCAAGTACCTGGGCGTTGAAAATGCGGCCGTTGTAGGCTGTGGTCATCACGACTTCCTGGTCCGCCAGCATCTGCGGCGGCTGCGCGCCCGCCTCCCAGAACACGATCTGGTCCTTGATCGTATCGAGCTTGGCGAATGCCCGCGCGATACCCGCCTCGGTGTCGAGTGTGGCATAGACCTCATCGAGCGGCACGCCGTCGGCTATCAGGGCGAATTCCAGATTGACCACGGGCACGCGCCGCATGCCGCGGCGGCCGGGAAATTTTTCCAGGTCGAAATAGTCTTCCAGCGCAGTCGGTTTTTCGCCGGGGAACAGTTCGTCGTTATAGGCGACGATGGTTGCCGAGACGATGCCGGCGCTCGCGCATTCCGAGCGGGAGTTGGGGAAAAGGTCCTCGCTGGCGGGCGTGCCGTCGGGAGCGGCCGGAAGGTCTTCCATGGGCACGAGTTCCAGCAGCCCCTCGTCGCAGGCCCGCACGGCATCGGGAGTCGTGGTATCGACGACATCCCAGAACACGTTGCCGGTTTCGACCTGGGCGCGAATCTGGGCCAGCCCGCCGTTGTAGTCTTCGACTCGCACCTCGATTCCGGTTTCTTCGATGAAGGGCTCGACCCAGGCGCGTTCTACCGAACGGCCGTAGGAACCGCCCCAGGAAACCAGCGTCAGCGTCTGGGCGCCGGCAGTGGCGGCGAACGCGGCGAACAGCAGCGATGACAACAGACAAAGATTTCTCATGCGTCGCCCTTACCGGCTTTCGTCGGGCAGGGCCCGGCAATCGATGACCGTCCAGCCGACGCGTACGCGATCGCCCGGCAGTATGCCGCCCTGGCCGATGAAATTGGGAATCTTGACGACGAATTCCGGCTGATCGAAAGCCGTTACGCTGACGCGCCAATGATCTCCCTGGAAGACCATGTCGTCGACACGCGCGGCGACAGTGTTGCTGTATTCCTGCGAGGGCGAGAACACCGCGCGCTCGGGGCGGATCGCCAGCACCGTCTGATCGCCGACTTCGAGCGGCTCGACCATGAAAGCCTCCACCAGGCCTTCGCCCACCTGAACCTTGCAGACCTCGCCATCGACGGAACGTACCGTTCCCCGCAGCAGATTGTTGTCGCCGACGAAGCGCGCGACGAATTCCCGGGCAGGCTCCTCGTAGAGCGTCTCCGGCGCCGCCACCTGCTGGATTTCGCCGTGGTTGAAAACCGCGATGCGATCCGAAAGCGTCATCGCTTCCTGCTGGTCGTGGGTGACATAGACCATGGTGACGCCGAGTTCGCGCTGGATCGAGCGAATCTCGAGTTGCAACTGTTCCCGCAGGCGCCGGTCGAGAGCGCCGAGCGGTTCGTCCATCAGCACCACGCCGGGTTCGAACACCAGCGCCCGGGCGATCGCCACCCGCTGTTGCTGGCCGCCGGACAACTGGCCGGGACGGCGGTCCCCATAGCCTTCCAGGCGCACGATCTCCAGTGCCCGTTGTACACGGCGCGCGCGCTCATCGGGCGCCATGCCGCGGATTTCCAGCGGGAAGGACAGGTTCTGGCCGACGGTCATATGCGGGAAAAGGGCGTAGTTCTGAAACACCATGCCCATGTCGCGTTTCTGCGGCGGCAGATTGTGCACCGACTCGCCGTTGACGCGGATTTCGCCGGATGTCGGCGTCTCGAATCCCGCCAGCATCATCAGGCAGGTCGTCTTGCCTGAGCCTGAAGGGCCCAGCAAGGTAAGAAACTCGCCCCGCCGAACGCTCATGTTGAGGTTCGGCAAGACCATCGTCTTGCCGTCGTAAGACTTGCTTATATTGATGAATTCAATCTGGGTATCGGTTGCGATGCTCATTGCCGCGTGTATACAAGGCGTCCCGCCAGCCAGGTCTGCTCGACTTCCACGTCCATGATCCGTTCGGGATCGATGGTCAGCAAGTCGTCCGAGAGCACGATCATGTCGGCGTACTTGCCGGGCTCCAGCGAGCCTTTCACGTCCTCCTCGAACAGCAACCAGGCGCCGGTTCGGGTATAGCCTCGAATCGCCTCCTCCATTGTAATTGCTTCTTCCTCCGCATAGACCGCGCCGGTCATGCCCTTGCGCGTCACCGCCGCGTAGAGCCCCACCATCGGGCCGATCGGCAGGATGTCGCTCGAAATCGCCACCGTCACGCCGTGATCCATCGGCGAGCGCAGGGGATTGTTGTGCTGCAGCCGCCAGCCGTCTAGATTCTCCACGTAACGGCCTTCGAGCGTGTAGGTGAAATTCGGTTGCTGGGTGATCGCGATCCCGCGTTGCGCCATGGTTTCCATGGTGGCGTCCGAAGGCCGCATGGAAAAGTGGTTCAGATAGTGGCGGTGGTCCTCGCGCGGGTTGCGTTCCAGGGCGTCCGCGAGGATATCGACCACGAGTTCGATGGCGGCGTCGCCGATGGCGTGAATGCCCATTTGCCAGCCGGCGTCGTGAATCTCGTTGAGATGTGCGATCAGGTCATCCTCGGGCATGTCGAGATAGCCGCGATAGTCGCCCTGGTTGCGATATGGCTCCGTGGTATAGGCCGCGGGGCCGGTGAAGCCGCCGTCGGCGAAGACCTTGATCGGGCCGATCTTGAGAAACTCGTTGCCCTCGCCGACGCGCTCCTTGACCGCGGCGATGGCCGGCGGATCGAACCATTGGAATTGCAGCGCCGCCCGCGGCAAGGCCATGTCCGAACTCGCATAGAGGTCTTCCCACATGGCGTATTCCGATGGCGCCTTGGAAGCGTCGATGATGCTCGTTATGCCGTCGGCAAGCAGGTCGTTCAGGTTGACTTCAAGGCTTTCGACCAACTCGTCCGGCGTCGCGGGAGGCACCAGCCGGCTGACGATTCCCTGCCGTTCGCGAATGACTCCGTTCAGGCTGCCGTCGGGATTGCGCTCGATTACGCCGCCTTCGGGGTCGGGCGTATCCGGAGTGACGTCGGCCAGATCGAGCGCCATGCTGTTGGATACGGCGCTATGGCCGCCCGCGCGGGTCAGGATGACCGGGTTGTCCGGCGCCGCGGCGTCGAGATCGTCGCGCAGGGGCCGGCGGCCTTCGGTCAACTGGTCCTCGGACCAGCCATAGCCGGTCACCCAGTTGCCGGCGCCGACTTCTTCGGCCCTGGCCTGCACCAGTTGCTGGATTTCGACGACCGAGCCCGCCTCGGTCAGGTCGATGTAATGGTTCGGCCGTCCGCGGATATGGGTATGGGAATCGATGAATCCCGGCATCAGGATCTTGCCTTGCAGGTCGACGACTTCCCCGGCGCTGTAGCTTTGCAGCAGCGCGGCGCCGCCGGTGGCGACGATCAGTCCTTCGTCGACCACAACGGTGTCGTGGATGGAAAAATTCTCATCGACCGTGAGCACCTTGCCGTTGGTCAGTATCAGATCCACTTCGGCGCTCTCGCCTTGCTCGGCCGGGCCGCATCCGGCCAGGACGAGGCCGCACAACAGGCCGAGCGACAGGATGGCTTTCTTGCTGGTCAGTTCAGGGGCCAAATTTTTCATTGGATTCCTCACTTCACTATTTCCGGCATTTCCCGGCGTATGGCGTCGGCGGCCATGGCCAGGGCGCGGTCAAAGAGTTCGATCATTTCGTCCACCTGCTCGCGCGTGATGATCAGCGGCGGGCAGAAGGCGATGGAATTGCCGGCTACGGCGCGGATCAGCAGGCCTTGCTCCTTGCAGCATTGCATGGCGATGGCGCCCGGCCGGCCGTCCGGGAAAGGTACGCGCGCGGCCTTGTCGGCGACGAGTTCGACGGCCCCGATCAGCCCCTTGCCGCGCACTTCGCCGACGAGGGGGTGATCGCGGAAAGCGCCGAGGCGCTCCTGCATGTAGGCGCCGACCTCGGCGGCATGGGCGAACAGGCCGTCGCGCTCATAGATCTCGATCGCCTTGAGCGCCGCCGCGCAGGCGACGGGATGGCCGCTATAGGTGAAACCGTGGCCGAAGACGCCGGCCTTGTTGCTCGGCTCCACCATGGCCTCGTACATCGAGCCCGGCATCACCGCGGCGCTGATGGGAATATAGGCCGAGGACATCTGCTTGGCCAGGCTCATCAATTGCGGCTGAATGCCGACCGTGGCGCTGCCGAAGACATTGCCCGTGCGGCCGAATCCGCAAATCACTTCGTCGGCCCAGAACAGGACGCCATGGCGTTCGAGCATGCGGCCGAGAGCGGGGTAGTAGGCATCGGGGGCCACCACGACGCCCGCCGCGCCGCCGACGGGTTCGGCGATGAAGGCGGCGATGGTTTCCGGGCCTTCCCGCAATATCAGTCGCTCGACATCCGCCACCAGCCGCTCGGCGAATTCGGTTTCGGTCTCGCCGTCCCGGTGGCCGTGGTAGTAGTGCGGCGTTTCCGCGCGCAGAATGCCGAGTTCGTCGACCGGGATGTCGAAATGCATGTGATTGACCGGTAGCCCGGTCAGCGCCGCCGATGCAAGGGTAACGCCGTGATAGGCGCGCTCGAAAGCGATGATTTTCTTCTTTTGCGGCTGACCGGTGACATTGGCCCAATAGCGCAGCATCTTGATCATCGAATCGTTGGCTTCGCTGCCCGAATTCGCCAGGAAGATCTTCGCCTCGGGAATCGGCAACATGGCCGCCAGCTTCTCGGCCAGATCGATGCCGACCTGGTGGGTGCGGCCGCCGAACATGTGGCTGTAGGAGAGATTCTCGAGTTGTGCGGTGATGGCCTCGATCAATTCGCGGTTGCCGTAACCGAGAGCGGAACACCACAGGCCGGCGAGTCCTTCGAGATAGCGCTTGCCGGACGTGTCGTACACATGGATGCCGTCGCCCCGGACGATGTTGACCTGTTCGGTACGGGTGAAGTTGGTGGTCGGGTAGATCAGCGTAGTCATGGCCGCGAGCATATTCCAGCCGGAGCGCAGATTCCAGTTAGTTGCAGCGGGTTATCGCCTGAGTTCGAGCGACAGGAACAGCCGCCGCCCCCGCGGGTCGGAGGAGCGCGGATCGTAGCTGCCCGCGATGTTCACGAAAGGCGGGTCTTCGTCCAGCAGGTTGGCGGCGCCCAGCGTGACGGAAGCGTCGAAGCGGTCGCCCACAAACCCGCCGAGCGGCCAGCGGGCGTTCAGGTCCAGGGTGGTGAAGCCGTCGATCGATCCACCGGCGTCGTCTTCGTAGCCGCCGACGTGCCGTAACAGGCCCGTAATCTGCACGCCGTCCGTGGACCAACTGGCGCCGGCGGCCGCCCGCACGCGCTGATTCGGGGCGCCGACGTTGGCGCGGTTGAGTTTGCCCAGGGCGTCGACGGCCACGCCCGCGTTGACCACGTCGTATTCGAGCATCCAGGTCGCCTCGGCCCAGGCGTCGATCGATCCGCCGCGGATGTCCAGGGTCGCGTTCGCCGAGAGGTCCACACCGGAGGTTTCAATGCGGTCGGCATTGATGAAGGCGACGTTGACGATGGAAATCGTGCCCGCGGACGTGCGTTCGATGCGTGGATCGAACGGGTCGGCATTGACGATGGCCTGGGCATTCTCCTTGCGCAGCACGTCTTCGAACGAATAGCGCCAGTAATCGGCGTTGAACTCCCAGTTCCCGGCGCCGCGCCAGGAGACCCCGGCGTTGAACGCGCCGGATGTCTCCGGTTTCAGGTTCGGATCGCCCAGCGTACGGCGGCCGGCAAATGTCCGGGAACCGTCGTGATCGACGATGTTGGTGAAATTGGTCTGCACGCCGAGAGTCTGGAAGGGCGACGGTGCGCGAAACGACGTGCTGTAGGACCCGCGGATCGAGACCGCGTCGGTGGCGCGATAGAGCAAGGTGACTTTCGGGTCGAGCGTATTGCCGACACCCTCGCCGTAGTCCTCGTAACGCAACGCGCCGGTGATTTCCAGGCTGTCCGAAAACGGCAGCCAGACTTCGCCATAGGCCGCGCGAACCTGGTCGTCGGCGTCGAAGTCGGGGTTGCCGATCAGGAACGCGAAGCCGTCCCGGCGCGTAATGTCGTTGTAGACAAAGCCCAGCGACTGATCGCGGAACTGCACGCCCATGGCGTAGCCCCCGCCGCGCCAGGGCAGATAGCCCGTGACATTCGCTTCCAGCGTCGTCAGTTGCGACCGCCCGTCGCCCAGGTAGTCGCCGATGATGAATGGGCGCAATTGAGACGAATTGTGCAGCGCTTCGCCCGGGCGCGCGGTAAAGCTGGAACTGAAGGGGTTGAAGAACAGGCAACCGCCCGTGCCCGCCTGATCCGGCCCGGCGTACAGCGGATTCGCGTTGCAGCCGCTGCCGCCGAAACCCAGCAGCGCCGCCTGGAAATTCTCTGCAATCACATCCCGCGGATTGAGCAGGGCGTCGTTCCGCGCATGCACCAGCGAAACGTTCCATGAAGCCGTGTCGGAGATCCGGCCTTCGAAACCGGTTGCCAGCCTGGCCGTGTCGTGCTCGTAGTAGTTCACTTCGGGCGGTTGCCCGTAGCCGTAGGGCCGGCCCTGGAAAAAGACGTCCTCGCCGAACGGATTCCCTGGGTGGTACGCGGGGACGACCGGCGTGTTCAGCACCGGAAAGCTGGGCGACACGTCGCGGTTGATGTCATTGCTCGCATAGCCGAGTTCGGCCCAGAAGTTTCCGGCGTCGCCGTTGTCCCAGTCCACCCGGCCCCAGGTCTGCAGACGTTGTTCGTTGGGGACCGCGGTGAGTTGCGGACCGTAGTCGAATCGGCAGATCGCGCTGTCGCCGGGCAATGTCTGCAACAGACCCGCGTATTGCTCGCAGCCTGGGTCGGCGAAGGTTCGGCCCAGCGAGGGCACGTTGAAACTGCCGGGATGGCCGAACCCGCTGGTGGCCGGGCGCAGCCAGTCCACTTCGATCAGTACGAGACTGCTGCGATCAAGGAAGCTCGCCGCGACCAGGTATTCCCCGTTGCGGCCGAAGCTGCCGCCCGCCACGCCGTCGAGCGTGAAGTCGTCCTGTGAGCCGTCGCCGACCCGGCTGCGATATTCAGCCTGCAACTCGACGCCCTCGAAACCCCGCCGGGTAATGAAGTTGGCGACGCCGGCGACGGCTTCCGAACCGTAGATGGCGGCGGCGCCGTCCTTGAGAATTTCGACCCGTTCGACGGCCAGCATGGGAACGAGGCCGGCGAGGTCCACGAAACTCGAACCGTCGTCGGTCTGCGCAGCGGACAATACTTGCCGCCGGCCGTTCAACAGCACCAGCGTGGACGCGACGCCGAGCCCGCGCAAATTGATGTTGGCGGTGCCGACGGTGTAGTTCTGGGTCAGGTTGTCGGAGTTGTTTTCCGCGCCGGCATTGATGGAGAGAACGCCGACGAGGTCGCGGATATCCTTCAGCCCGGAGTCGAGCAATGTCCGGCTGTCGTAGATTGAAAGCGGGGAAGGCGAGTCTCCCTGGCGGACGATGCGGCTGCCGGTGGTCGCGGTAACCAGGATTTCCTCGATCGTATCGGTTTGCGCCGCGCTATTGGCCGCGGCGACGGTCAATGCGGCGGCGAGAACAGATTGCGAACGACGCAGGTTGGGAAGCGCGGGGAGCAAATGAAGACTGAAATCAAGACAATCAGAAGGTGCCGGAGACTTTGAAGTTTAGCACGCGGCCGGAGTAGTTGCAGCGATACTCGATTTCTTCGAGGATGCCGGCCGAGACCCTGCCGAGATAGCGCAGGCGTTCGCGGCAACTTTCCGGGTTGGAAAGACTCTGCCCTTCGAGCCGCCAGGTCAGTCCGCGGCTGTCGATGTATTCGACGAACAAGGAACCGCGGGGGTCGCCGCTGGCGTATTCGATATCGTCGATGTCGATGCGCAGGATATTGCCGTCGTGCCGGTTCATCCACCTGCCGCCCCAGTTGAGATTCCATTGCGGAATATCGTGGCGGAAACCGAATGAATTGAAGCCGCGCGCCATGTTCTGGAAACGCCGTTCATAACCCAGGAACGGGTCCATGATGCTGGAATCCTCCACCGTGAGGCTGGCGGTGAGTTGCAGGTTCGGCATGTCGAACATGCGCATGCGGATGGCGGCGTTGCCGCGGAAGCCCCACATGTCGCCGTCGCCGATGTTGCCGTTGGCCGATTGGAGATTGTTTTCGTCCACGGTGACGTCGATGCGCTCGATCCGGTCGTGGTGCGCGTGATAGTAGATATTTCCGTCGAGCACGCCATAGTCGTTGGGCAGCCGGTATTCGGCGTTGAAATCGTACTTCCACAGCCATTCCTGGCGCAGGTTCACATTGCCCGCCTGGGTGTTCGAATCGTCGTCCTGATCGTCGTTGGCGGCGACGAAATCGGCAAAGCTCAGTTGCAGCACGACGCGCTCGACCGAGCCGCGCAGTTGCAGTTGCGGCGTCACGTTGTAGCGCAGATCCACTTTCGGCTTGAGGAACTCGAAATCCCGCGAGTTGTTGAAGTCGCCGGTCTGGCTGATGGTCGAGGTTTCGTACAGCAGGGTCGATTCCAGCGTCATGCGCGGATTGATGACCCAGTTGTGAATCGCGAAAGGTTCGTAGCGGATTTCCTCGACTTCGGATATCGCGTTGGCGACGTTGACCGGGACCAGACCGCCGACCGCCCCGGAGGGCGTCACGGAGCCGGCGATGCTCAGCGCCAGGGCGGAATCGAGTACGGTCTGCGCGCCCTCGGCGCCCAGTTCCAGATCCATGTTGCCGCCGATATCGAAAGTGTAGGATCCGCGGACGATGCGCTCGGTGATCAGGGAGTCCGTGCTGAGAAAGAGGTTCTTCTCTTCTCCGCCGGAAAACACGTCGAAGCGCTCGCGCAACGACGAGTTGTCGTTCTCGTTGGCGATGAACAGCACCTTGAAGCGCGAATTGTTCGCGGCCAGATATTCGTAGTCGCCCCCGATCTCCCAACTGCTGGATTCGCCGGGAATCGCTTCCCTCTCGATGTCCTGTACGTTCGGCTCGACCTTGAGGTCGGTGATATAGCGCATTACCGACTGGGGCCGGTCGTTCTGCGTGTATAGCGCATTCAGTCGCGCGCTGCTGTTTGCGCCGAACTGGTAGTCCAGATTGGTGCTGAGTTCGTAGGTGCTCGAGTCCGTGGTCCGCTCTTCCCAGATGTAGTCGTTCGGCGAGTAATCGCCGAGAATCGAATCTTCCCAGGTGAATTGCTCGAAGTAGCGGGGAGTGGCGCTCGCGCTGACTACGTAGCTCAGGCCCCCGGACTGGCCGCTGAGCGCGAAATTGCCGCCGGGCCGGACTTCATCGCGCAGATAGCGGTCCATGTTGACGTCGTAGGAGATGCTGGTGTCCGACAATTCCTCGAACAGCACGACGTTCACGACCTGGCCGGAACCGCGCACGTCGAGCGAACCGCTGGTGTCGCGGATGATCTCGATATAGTCGACCTGGGCGGCGGTGATGCGGTCGAGGATGCCGGAAGTGTTGTTATTCTTGCCCGCGGTGCGTTTGCCGTTAATCAGGATCTCGTTGCCGCCGCTGCGGCCGCCGCCGAAACCGCGTCCGCCC
>CAZUSL010000223.1:0-7321 GCA_964622925.1 uncultured Pseudohongiella sp.
CTCCCTGCGCGCAAGGCCGAAGGGGACATCTCTGCTTTGGAGAAAAGGGGACATTTCTGCTTTGCTTTGACAGCGCATGTCCGCGCGGTGCGCCGGCCGGGGAAATTGTTTACCATTGCGCGCTGATGAAAGAGACCGAGAACGTATTTCTCATCGGCCCGATGGGCGCCGGCAAGACCACCGTGGGACGTTTGCTGGCGCGGGACCTGGGGCTGATGTTTCTCGATTCCGATCACGAGATCGAGAAAGCGGCGAACGCCAGCATTTCCTGGATCTTCGACATGGAAGGAGAAGCCGGCTTCCGGCGCCGGGAATCGCGCATGATCGCCAGGCTGACGGAACGGCAGGAAGTTCTGCTGGCGACGGGAGGCGGCGCCGTGCTGGACCCCGAAAACCGGAACCTGCTGAAAGACCGGGGCATCGTGGTATACCTCTACGTTTCGCTCGAAGCGCAATTGAGCCGCAAGCTGAAGGACGAAAACAGGCCCTTGCTGCGCACCGGGGATCGCGAGCAGCGCATCCGTGAGTTGTACGAGGCCCGCCATCCGATCTATTGCGAACTGGCGGACATCCGGGTCGAAGCCAAACGCAAGTACCCGCATCTGGTCAGCAGGGCCGTCAAGCGGGAATTGAACCGGTATCGGACGGGAAACTCCGCCGTGGATTGAGGCATCGACATGCAGACGTTGAACGTGGAGCTGGGCGCGAGAAGTTATCCGATACATATCGGAGAAGGTCTGCTGGCCGACGGCGAGCTCCTGCGGCAGGTTCTGGGCGGGGGCCAGGCCGCGTTGATCACCAACGATGTCGTCGCGCCGCTTTACCTGGACCGGGTGCTCGAAGCCCTGCAAGGCGTGCCGGTAACCACCATCGTTCTCCCGGATGGAGAGCAGCACAAGAATCTGGCCACGCTCGGCGAAATCTACGACAAGCTCATGGCGGCGAAACTCGACCGCAAGTCCACGCTGATCGCCCTGGGCGGCGGCGTGATCGGCGATATCACGGGCTTCGCCGCCGCCACCTGGCTGCGAGGCGTGCGCTATATCCAGGCGCCGACGACCCTGCTTGCCCAGGTCGACTCGTCCGTAGGCGGCAAGACCGGCGTCAATCACCCGTTGGGCAAGAACATGATCGGCGCCTTTCATCAGCCCGCCTGCGTGCTGGCGGACATGACGGTGCTGAAGACGCTGCCCGAGCGTGAGATAAAGGCGGGCCTGGCGGAAGTGGTCAAATACGGACTCCTCAACGACAGCGAATTCTTCGATTGGCTGGCGCGCCACGCCGCCGGCTTGCTGGCGCTGGAGCCGGATCTGCTCGCCGAGGCCGTGGCCCGCTGTTGCCGGGCGAAGGCCGATATCGTCGCCAGGGACGAGCGCGAAGCGGGCATGCGCGCCCTGCTCAATCTCGGCCATACCTTCGGCCACGCCATCGAAGCCGCCACCGGCTACGGCGTCTGGCTGCACGGCGAGGCCGTCGCCGCCGGCATGGTGATGGCGGCTGATCTGTCAAGCCGCCTGGGCTGGCTGGACCAGTCGTCGGCGCGGCGAATCCGGGCGGTTCTCGAGGACGATTTCGGTATGCCCGTGATTCCGCCTGCCGATATAAGCATAAGCAGATACATGGAATTGATGTCTTCCGACAAGAAGGCCGAGCAGGGCAGAATCCGCTTCGTGCTATTGAAGGGCATAGGGAGGGCGGCAATCGCGGACGAAGTGGAAGAGTCGCTGCTTGCGCAGACATTGACGGCGCAAGCCGGACTCTGCCGTTAAATCATGAAACCATATGTCGACAAGTTGCGGCTGAAGCACGATCCGTTCGACGGCGAGTTTCAGCGGGATGACTTTTTCGGCGGCGGCGGTCGTGAAAACCTGTTGTTCAATGTGCTGGGCGGCGAAGACAGGCAGGTCTCGCTCGACGCCGTCATCGGACCGGAAGGAAGCGGCAAGACCCGGCTCGCCTTTCGCTTCTGCGAACTCTCCAGGAACGATTTCCGGCCGGTGCTGATTTCGGTCGATCTCTTCACGACAGCGCAATACCTGTTGCGCGATCTGTTGCTGAAACTGGAACTCGACCCGCCTGCCGACATCGGTCCCGGCGACCTCAACAAAAGCCTCGAATCGCTCAGCGAACGCGCCATCGAACTCGCGCGTTCGGGCAAGTCGATCCTGCTGGTCATCGACAATGCCCACGAGCTGGGATCGGACTGCATGAGACTCGTCGAAAGACTGCTTGCCAACCGCTGGTCGGCGGTCCGCCTGATCCTGCTCGGCGAGGAGCAATTGAAGGAAATGCTGCAGACCCGGCTGCGCGAACGCTATCGCGCCAAGCTGGCGATGCACGAACTGCGGGCGCTCAATCGAGTCGAGATCGCGGAATACATCCACCTGAAACTCGCCCGGGCCGGCTACGGTCAGGCTCTGCCCCTGTCTTCACAGGCCGGACTCGACCTTTTGCAACAGTCCGCGGGCCTGCCCGGAAAAATCAACGTCCTGACGGCCGCGATGCTGAATTCCGACGAAGTGCCCGCGGTCGCAGGCTTGTTCGGCCG
The DNA here is from genome assembly GCA_964622925.1 of uncultured Pseudohongiella sp. Lineage (GTDB taxonomy): Bacteria > Pseudomonadota > Gammaproteobacteria > Pseudomonadales > Pseudohongiellaceae > UBA9145. The sequence goes on from CAZUSL010000223.1 coordinate 2,549, forward strand.
GCGCCGCGGCCGCGAATCGCGCGAAGAAGACGGCAAAAGACCCGAACGCCCCGAATTCCGCTATTTCGCGCATGCGTTCGCCTTGAGTCTGGCGCTGGCGGTAGTGGTTTTCTGGCCCGTAGCCGAACCGGAGTCGTCGGCGTCCCCCGAAGCCGTCGGCGTCGAGCCCCGGCAGATTTCATTGCGCGTGCCTGTCAGCCCCGAACCGGCCGGAACCGCGCGGGAAGACGCCGGCAGTTCGACAGCAGGCGCCGGGGTGGCGGTTTCTCAGTCGGAGACGCCGCCGTCCGCCGATGAATCGCCGGGATTGAGTGAATTCGAACGGATGCTGCTTGACGCGCCGCCCGACAGCTTCACCGTGCAGATCATCGCTTCGACTTCGGAGGAAGGCGTGCGCGGATTCATCGCCGCCTCGCAACTCGGCGAAATCCACGGTTATTATGAGACGCGGCGCCGGCGCGGGCCGTGGTTCGTCGTCGTCGACGGAATGTATCCCGACTGGGAAACCGCCAGGGAAGCGCGCGCGCAATGGGCCGAAAAGCTCGACGATCTGGAGCCGTGGATTCGGCGTATCAGCAACGTGCATTCGGAAATAAATCTTGCGGGGAAGCAGGGAGAGCCCTAGCCCTTGACTGCCGGAAACGATCGCTTCTTGCGGGCGCTGGAAAGAAAGCCCGTCGATGTCACGCCCGTATGGATGATGCGGCAGGCGGGCCGTTATCTGCCTGAATATCGCGCCTCCCGCAAACGCGCCGGCGACTTCATGAGCCTGTGCCGGAATCCGCAACTCGCCTGTGAAGTCGCCTTGCAACCGCTGGAGCGCTACGCCTTTGACGCGGCGATACTTTTCTCCGACATCCTGACCGTTCCCGACGCCATGGGACTCGGACTCCATTTCACCGAAGGCGAAGGGCCGCGATTCCGCAAGACGATTCGCAGCCCCGCGGACGTGGAAGCACTGCCGGCCATCGATGCGCGCGACGACCTCGGCTACGTGATGGACGCCGTGTCCCTGATCCGGCGCGAACTGAACGGCCGGGTGCCCCTGATCGGCTTTTCCGGCAGTCCGTGGACGCTCGCGACCTACATGATCGAAGGCAGCGGCAGCAAGGATTTCCGGCGCGCCAAGCAATTCATGTACGACCATCCCGAAGCAGGCCACCTGCTGCTCGCCAAACTCGCGGACGCGGTAACGGACTACCTCAACGCGCAGATCCGCGCCGGCGCCCAGGCGGTGCAGATTTTCGATACCTGGGGCGGCATACTTTCGACCCAGGCATATCTCGAGTTCTCCCTCGCCTACATGCGGCGGATCGTCGAAGGCCTGATCGGCGAACGGGAAGGGCGGGCCGTGCCCTGCGTCCTGTTCACCAAGCAGGGCGGACTCTGGCTCGAAGAAATCGCCGCCAGCGGCTGCCATTGCGTGGGCCTGGACTGGACGGTGGATATCGGCCGCGCACGTTCGCGCATCGGCCACAAGACCGCCTTGCAGGGGAACATGGATCCCTCGGTTCTCTACGCCGCGCCCGAAGTCATTCGCAGGGAAGTCGCGGCCGTTTTGCGTTCCTACGGTTCCGGCCCCGGCCATGTCTTCAATCTCGGTCACGGAATCACGCCCGGGGTCGATCCGGAAAATGTGGCGGTTTTCGTCGACGCCGTACATGAATACTCGGCCGCCGGCCATCGATAGCAAGGAGTTTGGCGAAGCCGCGATCGTCGCGGTAGGTTCGAACCTGCCCGGCCGTTTCGGCCCGCCGCGGCGGATGGCGCAGCAGGCGCTGGCGGAATTGCGCCGGCTCAGCGTGCGGCAGCCCCTGTGTTCTTCCCTCTATCGCACAAGCCCGAAGGACTGCCCGCCGGGCGCGCCGGATTTCGTCAATGCCGCGGCGGCGCTTTGGCCGCCTCCTGGGTTGACGCCTGAAGCGCTGCTTGAGGAATTGCTGAAAATCGAAGCCGAATTCGGACGCCGGCGCGGCGAAGCGCGCAACGCGCCGCGACCACTCGATCTCGACCTCATCGCCTGGGGCGAGAGGATCGTACACAGCGCCGACTTGCAATTGCCGCATCCGCGCCTGGCCGAGCGCGAATTCGTGCTCGCGCCCCTGGCCGAACTGGCGCCGGACTGGATTCCGCCGGGCCAGTCACGCTCCGTGGCCGGCCTGCTCGAAGCCCTGCGCGCTCAGGATTCGTCGGGCTCGGGCATGCGATAGCCGAGACCACGCGATCGGCGTGGCGTCGAGCAGCGTGCGCACGCCCCAGGGGAACAGAGCGGAAATACGATATGGGCTTCAGGCCGGGTCGAGAATTTCCCGCGTCGCGGCCTTCTTGACTATTTCCCATGATTTGGGCATGTTGCGCCCGTCGCCCGACGCTCCCATGCGTCCGGCGATTCCGGTCGGCAGGGATTCGCGCGAATGTAACAGCACTGCGGCCAAAAGAAGTTGAAAGTTGGCGGCGGCGCAGTGCTGCACGCAGTGAGCGAATGGGAGAGGGACTGTTGACCGGTTATGAATGGGTTTAAATTTCGGCCGCTGGCGATGACTGCGTCCGCGGTTTTCCTTCCGGCGGCTATCCGGATTTCCGGTGTCCTGCGCGATGAGCGCGCTTGGCCGAGCCGCTACACAACTGCGTCCTTATCTCTCGCATCTTCGTTTCCGACGACGGGACCGCTTCCCTGATCCGGCGCTTTCCGGTTTACGCCGCACGGCGGCGAGATTTTTGCTCGCCGGTGCTGTCCTGTCCGCAGTGTTGCTGCTCCCGGGTGCGGGCGGCGTGGCCCAGGCGGCTATACAGTGACCGGTGTCGAACTCGACCTTGTATTCGATAGTGACAAAAGAGGAGTCAACGTGCTGACCGAAGCCGAGAAATTGAAAATACTCTATTACAAGGAACTTGTAATGGACTTGTCCCGCGATGCCGAAAGCAATCGCGCTTTTGGCGAAGCGGTCTATGATCTGCTGGTCGCCGATTCCGGTGAAAACCCTGTTACCGCGTCGATCAATCGGGAATTCCGCATCGACAAATACATAGTCTCGGAAATTGAAGCGATGGCCCCGGCCCAGGATTCCGGCAAGCGGGAAGAGTGGATCGAAAAGCGATTCTCCACCGATGCGCCAAAGAAGCACCTGGATTCGGTATGGCAAGAATGTATCCTTGCCCTGAACGACCCGCCCGACGGTTGGCAGCCAACGCCGGAGCCGGCGGCGGTAAAGCGATCCGAACCCGGTTCAGGGCCGGCGCAAGAGCCGGCCCCGGAGCCCGAACCCGCGCCCGCGGTCAAGTCAACTGAAGTTTACTTTACGGCAGCAGATACGGTAGCGCTTGGCGGCGTTGTCGATGTGCCTCTGAATATGGACTTCGATCCGGACTGTCATGTGATAGACCTCAACCTGTCCGCGTGGAATATCGATCCGGAACGGGCGGTGCTCGTCGAAAACACGTCAAGCGGCTACGGAATCGGGCGCATCATTTCGTATGGACAGGATTTCGACGGCAACGGCGTGGTCGACCCGCATGAATATATTTGTTTTTTTCTGAAACCGAGCGACGACTACGGCAACGGCGATGGCCACATCGATGCCGCAGAACAGGCGGCGCTCAACGAGATGAACGCGCTGCTGCATCAATCCGGCGGCGCATGGCTCGATATGCTGGTTCTTTGATTCTCTACAAATCTCTTGCAAAAGTTTCCGGTATATGGCCCTATATGTCAGTCGGCGCCCCGAGGGCGTCGGCCTTGTCATGGGTGAGATTTGAATAAAGTGATGTTTGCTGGGTCCGACAGGCTACCGTTACGCTGGCTCCGGGTGGTCGCACTCGGCCTGCTTGCGCCTGCGCTCTCCGTTCACGGACAGGAAACTACCGCGGATGCGGAGCGTGCGCTGATCAGTTTCAGCATCGCCCCCGCCAGCATGCCCGACGAAGCCGGCGGCCTGATAAAGGTGGTCAGAACGGCCGAAACGCAGGATTTGCGCAACGGTCTAGTGGAAGACGCGCTCAACTACAGCCTCGGACTGCAAACCTCGCCGGTGGAAGGCCTCAAGCTCGACGCCAACTTGTGGCGCAGCCAGTTCGACGCGGCGCCGTTGCAGAACTCCTCCATGCCGCAACCCAATCTGCGCAGCAGCGGATTCGACGTCGGTGCGGCCTACGCCTGGAATACGAACCGGTTCGGCCAGTTCACCTTGAGCACAAGAGCAAGTTACGTGCAGGATTTCTATAACACCGAAGGCCTGCTGGAAGCGGTGAACAGCAATCTGCCGTCGGCGAAGCTGACCACGCCGGACCTGCGCAGCAATCTGAAGCTGAGCTGGGAGTTCGGCAATCACACCGCGACGGCGATCACGCGCTATTTCGATTCTTCCAGGGACCTGTCGGAACTGGGCATGGAGGAGATCAACGATCTGGTCGACAACATCACCACGGTGGACCTCGAATACGGCTATCGCATGGCAGCCGGGTCGAACGACCGCGCGGTGATTTCCTTCGGCATCCAGAACGTATTCGATCGCAAGACCATGCAGATTCTCAATTCCGCGACCCGCGTCCTCGATCAGAACGGACGCGTCGCCTACGGCCGGCTGAAATATCAGTTCTAGATCCCGGTTCGGTCAAAGCGCGGCGCGAGCCAGGCAGCAAACCTCGACTTCTTTCACTCCCGCCTGCTTCAGCACGCGGGTGAGTTCCATCGCCGTACTCATGGTGGTCACCACGTCATCGACGAGCGCGACACGGCGCGCATCGCGGATCGCCGGATTGCGCGCAAGCCCGAAG